>JAZTZC010000159.1:0-2426 GCA_045637265.1 Eubacteriales bacterium
GGCTGTGACCATGTCGGTGTGCAAATGAAGCGCGATATCACGGCATATCTTTCACAGAAGGGATACCTCATTGCCGATTTCGGCACCGATTCCGAGGAACGTACCGATTATCCGATTTACGGTAAGCGTGTTGCGGATGCGGTTGCCTCGGGTGACTGCCGTTTCGGAATTCTGATCTGCGGTACCGGCGTCGGGATTTCTCTGGCTGCCAACAAGGTTCGCGGTATCCGTGCGGTGGTATGCTCAGAGCCGTACTCTGCGGCATTGGCAAGACAGCATAACGATGCCAATATCGTTGCCTTCGGTGCCCGTGTCGTCGGCGGCGCAACGGCGGAAATGATCGTTGATGCCTTTCTGGGCGCTGAATATGAGGGCGGACGGCATGCAAAACGGGTGGCGATGCTCGCTGACATTGAAAACGGTGTCGGAGATATCAGTGCTTTGCCGCAGCAGAAGGCTTTCCGTGCGGGAATTGACATCGGCGGAACGAAAATCGGTGTGGGAATTCTCGACGGAGAATATCGGCTGTGTGCCAGAGAAACGGCAGCAGTCAGCACGATTGCGGATGTTTTTGAGACGGTCGGTACTGTGCTGGATACACTGTGTGCGCGTATCGGGATGACCCGTGAGGCGATTGTCTCGGTCGGTGTCGGTATTCCCGGAACGGTCAGCGCGGACGGCAGAAGCATTCTCAAGGTACCGAATATTGATATTCTGACGGAAACCTTTGCCGACGATCTTGAAGCGGCGCTCGGGATTCCGGTCACCATGATGCAGGATTCCCGTGCGGCTGCCTGGGGCGAATACCTCTGCGGCGGCGGACGGGGAATGCAGTCACTCGTATGCATGACGCTCGGAACGGGAATCGGAACCGGAATTGTGCTTGGCGGACGTGTCTACCACGGCGGACTTGGCTGTGCCGGTGAACTGGGACATCTTCCCGCGGTACCCGACGGCAGAATCTGTGGATGCGGCAGACGCGGCTGTGTCGAGAAATATGCGGCAGGACGCGGACTGGATCTCACGTCGGCGGAGCTTCTTGGAAAAGGTGCATCGGCATCGGATCTCTTTTCTGCCGCAGAAGACGGAAATCCCGTGGCACAAGAAGCAATTTCCCAGGCGGTCCGGATGCTTGGAAACACGGTCGTGGCGGCAGTGAATCTGCTCTCACCGGAGGCGATTCTGTTCAGCGGAGGACTTGCCGCACAGAAGAAGTGGTATCTTGAGCCGCTGATTGCCTATGTGAAAGAGCATTGCTATACCTCCGGTACCATGCCGGTACTTGCATGTGCCGCACTTGGTGATGCCGCACCGCTCATCGGCGCTGCTTTGGCTCCGCTGGCAAAAGAATCCATCTGACATCGCAGCAAGGTAATGTAATTGTTTTAAATTAAAAAAGATCTGAATGGTAGTAAACAACCAAAATAAAACAGCAAACTGGCTTCGTTTTTCAAGCGGAGTCAGTTTTGTTTTTGGGGTTATATCATTGTTGCAGAATCAAATGTATTCTCCAACAAGAATGCGAGCCTCTGCAATAGTTTTCAGTTTCACACTGGAATGTATGGAACCTACCTTTCAATGATGCAAAATGTATCGGAACATATATCGCTTGATGGTTGCCGGGGCGATGTGTCCTTCTGCTCCGTCACCACGCGGACGCTGGACGTAAAGATACTGGATGAACTGCTGAATGTGGTACGTGCGGATATCCCGCAAACGCAGTTTTCCGAACATGGGAATCAGCATGTCACGCACGACTTGTGCGTAGAATGCATATGTGACAGGGGACAGCTGCGGCTTCTTGATCTCCAGATATTTTTCCGTAAATTCCGCAAAACGAATCTTGTCAGGTCGTCCGCCGACACCGTACAATGCGATTTCCTCCTCAAATTCCTTGATGAATGCTTCCATTTCCAGATTGAGTTTGTGATAAGAAAGATTCGGTTTTGATGGCTTGAAGACACGCGATTTGCTGATTTGTTCTCCCGCAGCATCTGTGCCGCAGGAGATGCGAATGAGGTACGTTCCGTTGGATTTTGGTGTAATATTTGCCATAATTTGCATGAAAGACTTTTCATGCGGCTCCTCTTTCGCGTAAAAAACGCTGAATTATGTACCAAGAAAACAAGGGAAAATCTTTGTTTTTCAGGGCTTTTTCGGCATGGCCTCTACCGACCTTTGAAAAGTGCCAAATGAAATTATGTACCAAATTATGTACCAACTTCATTTTCGGTCATTTTCCGGCTCATTTTTGAGAGCAAAAACAATAAAAAATCCGCACCTGAAAAGTGCGGAAAAAGCTTGATAGTCATGACCACCGGCTAAGCCGGTGGCATGAAACTCCCCTATAAGGGGATATTACCGGCAGCACTCGCGTGCTCGAAAATCTGCCAACCGCACCGCTTTCTCGGGCAACCGCGAGAGCG
>JAZTZC010000160.1:0-8235 GCA_045637265.1 Eubacteriales bacterium
GTTTGGTTATACAGCACTCTTGTATGAGGAAGCACAGGCAGCCTATCAAAAGTGGTATGACGGGGAAATGACGATCGATGCGCTGCTTCGGGAATATGCCGTGAAAATTCATCTTGCAGAGAAAATTCACTCTGCAACTGGTATTTCGTTGTTTGCTTACAACTTCCAATGGGAATATCATGCCGAAGAAGATCGATATCCGCTGCGGTTTCTTCTGCCTGACAGTGATGGGACACAAGTGGTCGAGACGGTCATTGTCAAAGCTGTTGATGATGCGGACGGAAAAGAGAAATTTTTTGTAGATGTGAATCCTGCAGTTACAATAAAGTAACCGTTCCCAATGAACAGAAAAACCGACGGTGGCGTTGTCTTGCATGCATAGCAATATGTTTTAAGACAACAGACATCGTCGGCCTTTTGTTTTGGGGTGTATTGATGTAAACTGATGGTTGAAATAAGAATCAACCAACAGGAAAATCGCTCCATTGACTTTGATCCGAAGTTATTGTATACTATATCTGTAAGCTTACAAGATACTTTATAGGAGGATTTAGCATATGTCAATGGAATTACAGAAAACAATCGTGGATCTTCGAAAGGAAAAAGGGTTTACACAAGAACGACTTGCAGAAATGCTCGGTGTAACAACCGCAGCTGTTTCAAAATGGGAATGTGGAAATTCATATCCGGATATTACTATACTCCCGCAGATTGCAGAAATTTTTAATGTTTCTTTGGATTATTTGTTCAATTATCATACGACATTTCATAAAACCATTTCTGATGTGATCGCGGAAGCAAATTGCTTAGTCAAAAACGCTAACAGAGAGGACGCAATCACACTGATTTCCAAAACACTGGCGCGTTATCCAAACAACGATCATCTGATATTTGAGTTGGCACGGCATAAAATGATCGACGCCAACGATAAAACGATGAATGAACGACAAGTCCTGCTGCAGGAAGCCGAAAAGGCATTTCATATCGTCATTGAAAATACCAAGAACGACTCCCGTCGTGCGTGGGCATATCAATACCTTACAACAATTGCCCTTGTGCAAAACGATTATGATAAGGCTCGTTCTTATAATAATCACATCATTGGGACGAAAGGGTTACATCCCAAAGTGGATCGTGCAATCATTGAGTTAAGACAATATGATAATACTGATGCATTGCGTTTCACCAAGGAAACCATGTATGAAAACATTGTTGAATTTGCTCTGATGGTCACTTGGATATTGAACTATCATCTTCTGCACCAAGAGGCTGATAAAGCCATCAATGAGGTTAATCGAGCTGTTTATGTTCTTGAGATGTTTAACGAAAACGAACTGTTTGATCAGGATTTAGCTGTATTCTATGAAGGGATGGCATGGGCTTATGCAAAGAAAGAAGATAATGAAAATGCATTGCTTTGTCTTGAGGATGCTTGTAATTATGCAGTGAAATATGATAATCATGACGGTACGTTGACGCATAATATTTACGGCATGATGCAGGACACTTTTGAGAACGAAGAGAAAATATCGGCAAAAAAGTTGCTTTTGAATACACTTGAATCCGATGAAAGACGTGAATATGATCCTATCAGAGATTCTGCACGATTCGTACATATTACGGAAAAATTAGGAAGATAATCGGTTTTCCGAAAGGAAAATCGCTGAATAAATCCAATAGAAGACGCCGTTATCATTTATGTGAAACGGCGTCAATATATTTGTGTTCTGTACTTATTCCTCTGTTATCACTTCCGTACCACCCCATTCAATGACAGTAAATCCTTCACGCGTCGGTGCAGATAGCTTTTGTGCTTCCATTTCCACATATTCATCCGATGCCTGCCATGCCATGAACACACGGATCACAGTATCCGGGGCAGGGGAGACATGCAATTTTGCTGATTCGGTGTAAATATCCGTCTGGAACGCAATGATGTTGTACGGATTCTTCTCCATCATCGGCAGCCAGAATACGATGAACTCATTGGCTTCCCGGCGATTCAGCCCGAGCGTTTCAAGTGCATCCTCAAGGAATGCGGCGGTGTTCTCACCCTTGACGCAGAAGCCTTTTGTCAGATCATACTGCGTTAAGGTTTCACCCTCCCAGTAAAGGTAGTTGTAGGTCTGACCGTCTGCATCTGTGAGTGTTCCGTCCGGTGCGGCGGTGACAGTCCAGCCATTGTCATACATCGGGTAAGTACAGGTGAATCGTCCGTTGTAGTCAAGCGTTACCGTGACCTCGGTTTCTTCTTCGGGATAGAGATAAATGACAGGCTTATAATCCGCGTTGGGATCCAGCTCAAAATTGCTTTGCTCCACCGTGAGATAATCTGCTTCGATGTGGTGCGTCTGGTCATCGTAATAAATATTTTCGTAGGTCACATATACCTGATCGCCGACACAATAGTCGTATGGCAGCTTGCCGTTGAGCTTAACTTGATAGGGTGTGGGGACGACCGGAATACCAAAGAAACAATTATCATAGATCTCTGTGATGCGGATATGTCCGATCAACTCACTGTCCGTCTTTGTGCGGTCAGATTTATCCATCCATTCGTCAGTATAGTTATCTCCGCGATTTCCAAAACCTGCGGATTCGCGCTCCCACAGCTCGTCAATGGATTTGAATCTGTCAGCGCCGAAATAGATGCGTGTCTTTGTATACAATGTAGATTCGGTACTTTCATATACCGTCAGTCGATTCCATTTGACGATTTTATAGGTCAGTGCAACCCATTCCTGTGTGCCGCCGTCTTGATACGGACTCTGTGGAATCGGGAAAAAGAGGACTGCGAGAAGAATAACGACTGCAGCGATCAGTATCCATAGTTTCTTTTTCATGTGCGTACCTCCTTAATCGTAGTAAAACTCATAATCCGGCAGGATTTTCCATTCCTCGGTTGCGGTGAGCGTGTCACTGATTTCCCGACAGACATCCAGAAAGTTCTGTCCTTTTTTGTTGCTCGCTTGATAGGAAAGCGAAATGTCTTCTGCACGAATGGTTCGCTCCACCTCGCCGATACGAACCGTCAGAATCAAGCTCATGGGCGGCTCGGATGCTGCTCCGTTTCTGTAAGGGTTATAGAGATAGGGATATTCACCTATGTCAAGATCGCGGAGCAGTTCGTATATCTGCTTTGTTGTCTCCTCCGGCAAATGGCAGGTTGTCACATAATCTTCGGGATGTGTGGCATCGGTGGTCTTTACCAGCTTGCCGGTCTTGCTGTCGTAGGAGCTGACTCCGTAGCAGTTCCATGTCAGCGCAAAGGAGAAGTCCTCGGGGATGGTTTCGGGAAGCGCTTCAAGCCCTGTCGGATCTACACCGTTCCACCAGCCAAGCTCGGTGAGCGAGGTCAGCACCTCTGACGGAATATCGGCAATGTCACCGTCTTTCAGCTTGAATATCGCATATGCACCGGTCTTACCGGGATAGGATTCGTTGATGCCGTCGTGCAAGACAAGTATCTCATCTCCGTTTTCGAGGCTGTTGAACAGTCCGGATTTATCCTTCGGATTGCCCATGCTAATGGGGGAATTGTCACGGATGAGCATATAACTGCCGTGGCTTGAAATCAAAACTCTGCCTGTGGACAAGCCAAGGGAGTTTGCGTTCATATACACAATTCCGCCACCAATCAAGAGGACAAGTGCGAGTACGATGCAGATTGGTATAATCATTTTCTTTTTCATCCTGTTTACCTCATTCATGATTTTCATACGCACCCTTGTGTGCGTCCTTGTACTGTTCGTAAATTGCCTGGATATCTGCATCGGTCAGTAGTACTTTGTCATATGCTTCTGTAAGTTTATAGAATTGTCCACCGCGCAGTACCTGCAGACAGTTTCCGTCACCGTACCGGAATTCGCATCCGGCGACAATTTGACTCCACACATTGTCTGTGTAATCACACCAATCGATCATGGCAACGATCGCACCGCTTTCGTATTCACCGTAGTATTCGCGGATGTTTACATATTCCGCTTCCGGATTCTGCTTCCAGAAGGTTTCGATCAGTTTGCCGTAGTTGATATCCGGAAGGAAACCGTCGTAGGTGTTGAAGTCAATCTCCACATCTTCATCCGGCATCGTGAAGGTGAACAGCCAGTAATTGTCGGTGTAATCATCCATCTCTATTTCTTTGCCGTTCACCATGAACATATATCCCACATCATACGCTTTGGAGATTTTTACTGTGACGGTATCGCCAGCCCTCGCAGATGAAGGAATCTTCTCAAAAAGCCAATCCTCATCATGCATCGTGATGGAGTGCTTTGCTGCATTTGTGTCCTGCAGGCAGCCTACAAGAGAGCATATCATCATAACAGCGCATATAAGAATAAATAACTTCTTCATATGAACACCTCCGATATATTGTGTTAGACGCAGAAATCATCCAATCAGTTCCTGCATCGGGTATTCCTGCCTTCACTATTCATCTCGTAAAAAACTCGGATAGGTTGCGTTGGGATAGGTAAATTATATCATATTTTTATGAAATTTTCTGCAAAGGAGCAATAGGACACGTCTGAATCAAAAAAATCTGCAGCCTTGCTTGGTGAACAACACCCAAGGCTGCAGACTGTTATTATGAAATCGGGATTACGATTCCATTAAAGTTGATGGCTGTTAATTCCTCAAGATCAATCGGTACAAGCCATTTATAAGAGCAGAACAGAAGCCCGCTCTCTTCCAGCGGATGTCCGCTTCCGCTGCCGACACCAATGCTCACGCCATTTGCAAGGATAGCATCAATGTGCGCGGGAATGTTGTAGTTGCCTTCCTGATAATTGTACTTGAATCGAAGTCCTGTATTGGTTATCTCAAGGTCAGTAATCAGCACGGGAACGGTTGTATAATCATCACGCTTGGTCAGATCGATTGCATCTACAATTGCATCAGGCAGAGTGAGCGTTGCAGGCAGATTTGAGCGGTCAATCGTGAAGCTGTACGTCCATTCGCCTTCCTGCAAAGTCTTCTCCCACTCTGTCTGCGGAGACTCAACAAGATCCCGAAGCATGATTTCCACTTCAAGCGGACGGGTATCTTCGACAAAGCCGATCTTTGTTACAAAGTTGTATTCCATGATGAGAATCACAGAGCCATCTCCATCAATCCCATGTGACTCGTATCCGTATGAAGCCATTCCAACGTTCTCCTTTGTCGGATCGGGGGATATTTGAATCCTTACTTCATTGAAACCATAGTTTTTTCGTCCGGTAAAAGGCATTCCTTCAATGCGGAACAGCAGATAGAAGCCATCATCTCCTACAGTGACTGAATCCACAGTCACTGTAACGTCTCCGATCGACTGAGACACACCGATTTCCTGACTCAGATGATCGATCAGCGCAGCTTGCCCCGAACTCATTTCTTGCCTCGTAATCATTTGCCAATAATGCCCGAACCAACTCTGTATACTGTCACCCCAGATTACAGCAACTACGCCTGCACCCATCAAACATACAGACAGAAGCGCTGCAATCAAAGCGTGCTGCCAGCGAAAACGGATTGTTTTGTTCTTTGTGCTTTCAGACCGTTCCAATATGTCATCGTCCACTGCACCGAAAGCCCGGTAGAGATCCATTTTATTCACAGATAAAACCCTCCTTCATCAATTCTTTTTTCAGTTTCTTTCGTGTCCTCGACAGAATAACCATTACATGATTCTCACTGATTCGATAGCGTTCGGCGATCGATGCTATCGAATCGGTAAAGAAGTACCGGCGAACAAAAAGGTTGCCATCACGCTCCGGAAGATTACGGACAAAGCGGCGGATCAGCTCCTCAAGCTCATGAGATTCGACAATCCCCTCGACGTCCGTTTGATCACCGATACATTCTTCCAATTCTTCGAGAACAATGAACTCTGCCGTACCTCCGCGCTTTTCTGCCAACTTCTTTTCAAGTCGTTTGATTGACAGATTGCGGGTGATTTTTGCGAGGAACGCACGAAGAATGTTCGGGCGATTCGGTGGAATGGCTTCCCATGCGCCAAGCCATGTGTCATTGACACACTCTTCTGCATCTTCCTTATTCAAAAGAATATTTAATGCAACGGTGCTGCAGTACGCGCCGTATTTCTTATCTGTTTCCGTAATGGCGTTTTCCGATCTTTGCCAGTAGAGCTCTATAATCCGGCTGTCTTCCATATCCTGTCTCCTTTCCTTACTATGAAGGTCCTTCACCCTTATAGTCCGAATTTCATCTTTAACCTTACAACCATTATAGCAAAATTTTATGAAATTTTCTGCAAAAAAACAATGCCTCCCCGGGGAAGCATTGTTTTCAGACTCAATTCTTTTCGCAGTATATCGTGCAGTGATCGATATAATCGCCGAGCTGTGAGCTGGCAAGACTCTTCCAAAGCTCATCCCATGATGCGGTGCTGTTATCGATAAGGACATACCGCGTGAGCGTTTCAGGCTTTTTTGAAGACTGATAGGACGGGAGAACATCTTCAAATTTCCGCAGATATTTGAATTGACGCTCATACTGTGTACCATTATCGTTCCATTTCAGCGTGTAAGTCTTGCCGTCGTATGCCAGATCATATGTTGTCAACGAAGGATAATCCTCCTTGTACGCCTCCAGATATTTCCCGCTGTAATTGCCGTTTTCCAGCGTGTGATAATGCGCAATTTTCACAGAAGCTGACTCTCCGTCCTGTGTTCTCAGATAAAAGGAAGTCCATAATTTCTGCTCGTAAGTGGCGTATCCATCCTCCAACGTAATCATTCCGGATGCTTTTGCCGCAATCAAGCTGCTGGGATCTACCGCTTTTGACGGACTGTACCGATAAAGATGTACATAATCGTCACCTGCTTCAGCCAGTACCACCGAACGGTCGGGATAATCGTCTACGGCATAGACTCGCCATTCAACATCAGAGGGATCGGTTTCTTCAGTGAATTGGTACATCAGCTTGCCAGGAATCACAGATGCAGGATCATCGAAGATGATTTCATAACGATAGTTCGCACCGTCGATGGGGACATACAGATATCCGTCAAATGTGCCAGTAATGTTGGCTGTGGTGGGAATCATATCCACCACGCCGCTTATCCATACAAGCTCACCGTTTTGGATTGCAAGATAACCCGATTCGGTTACTTCGCCATCGGGATATGCCCACTTGTTGCAGACAAGCTGACCGTTCAGGTCGCGAAAAGCGTATTCGGTCACACCGCGTTCCCACAACGTGTACTGCGTATGGTTTTTGTAATCATACACAACAACGTGGGTATCAATCATGCCGGAACCGTAACTTACAGTAGCACAGATTTCCGAAAGACCGTCGCCGTTCAGATCAGAGAAGAAAGCATTCCAGATTGGCATACCACTGACAAGTTCCGTGGTACCGTTTTCGTCTTCTGCTGTAATCTTATCGTTGGTATAGGTAAATGTCACACCTGGATAATCGGGAGCATTTGTCTGATTAACAATATCCCATTCCATTTTATCGGGTTGACGGAAGTAATCTACCCATACACGGATATTCGGTGCATTTTTATCCTTGATGATACTGCTGTGGTCAATAAGCTCACCGTGTTCATCGTAAAAATATTGCCATATACGGCTTCCGGGCTTGTCGTTTTCCCAGGAATACAGCAGCATCTGATGACCATATTCGGATAAATCGGACTGTGTTTCCGTTGTACCATCCGCATATTCCCATACACGGGTGGCTTTCTCGATGTTTTCATTGTTCAAAAGAATCACATCGTAGGTCATATCAAGTTTCATTTCACCGCCGAGATTCAGAACAGCAGGATCGGGACAGAGGTAGATGCCGTTTTCGGCAAGTGCTGCATCCTCATAGACATTGCACTGCAGGAGCCGATAACCGGATTCTTCTTTGTTGTGGTAGAACACAGCAAAACCCATGTCCGTCTTTTCAGGGGAAGGAATGTAAACACCATCATTATACTCGGAATCATCCGAATCAAAGGCTACAATGATATATCCCGGTTTATAAGCATGACTCCAGGAATGGAAGATATCCACGTCACCGCCTACACTTGCTGCAAGAGAGCGGTCAAGGAAGTTGCCGGTTGTGGTATCTTTGTTGAATGCGCTTTCAAGACGCAGGAGCCAATAAAGACTGGTATCATCCGATGCACCCTGACCGCGTTCGCTGATATCTTCAATACCGAAGCCAAGCAGAGTATCTCCACTTTTGGTACGGAAAGCAAGGAAGAACATACTTGCTTCATCTCCGTTATCACGAAGAAT
>JAZTZC010000161.1:0-1701 GCA_045637265.1 Eubacteriales bacterium
TCCGAATCGGAAGATCCGGTATTATGCCGATCCCGGCAGCGTCTGGAGTATCTATTGGGTATCCATCGGTGCACCAAATCTGGAAACATATCTTCACAGCATGGGAATTGATGAATCCGAACCGGTTTTATCCGTCAACGCACCGCTTGCCATGGAGCATACATTCGAGGCTTTGCTGGAATATATCCCGGACGGCTCGCTTTCCTCCCGGTTTCAATGCACATCCCTGCTCTATAAAGTGCTGTCGCTGATTGTTCCGCCGCATAAATCCACGGTCTATAAACGGAATTACGTAGAGGAAGCCATCTTCTTCATGTCCAATCACAGCAGTGACCCGATTACCGGACAGGATATTGCGAATACCGTCGGTCTGGATATCTCATACTTTTCCCGCATTTTCAAGCGCAAGACCGGTATGCGTCCGATGGAATGGCTGAATCGGTATCGGATGGATCAGGCACAGCAGCTGCTTCTGGAAACAGACATGAAAATCAGGGAGATTGCCGAAGCTGTCGGTTTTGCAGATCCGCTGTATTTTTCAAGACGCTTTACCGAATGTTACGGTATCCCACCAAAAGATTGGAGAAAAACGCAAAGGAGATCATCATTATGTGGAACGGAAAAATGAAAGCATTGACCTTCGGCTATGACGACGGTGTGGATACAGACCGCTGTCTGGCGCAGATTTTGACCGGTACGGCATGAAATGTACCTTCAACCTGAACGCCGGCAAGCTCGTCACAGCAAAGACACAGGGAGCACCGTGGAAGCTCAATCCGAAAACGCCGTGGAAGAATCCCGATGCACTGATCAACCGACTTCCGATTGAGGAAATGCTGGGATCTTACAAAAACCATGAGATCGCGGTGGACAGCTATACCCATCCGCTTCCGGAAATGCATAATTCAGCTTCGGAAAAAGGGAATCCTCGAAGACTTCTTCTGTTTCCGTCACTGTTTCGCTCAGCGATGCCGTTGTCACGTCGGAAACTGTATCTGCCTCCTGTGCACAAGCCCCCGCGGAAGCCAGAAGCAGTGTCAGCATTGCAGTACTGAGTAATCGTTTGTTCATCATAATGGTTGCCTCCTGTCAATATTAATATTTCAACTTTTGTACTGAACCCATTTGGACAATTCCGCCGTATTATCGGCATAACCTGCCCCCACAGCGGCAAACATTGCTGCACCGAACGCTGCCTCTTCCTGTTCCGCGGGAACAAGCACCTGCATTCCGAACACTTCGGAAAGCGCGTGGCGCAGAACGGGATTGCGTCGGATCGCATTGCCGGATGCAACCAACTGTGTGATATGTTCATGCGGCATCGTTTCGTACATTGCAAAAAGCTCCTGTGCCATACCGCAAAGAACACCCGCGGTAAGTGCGCTTGGTGTAAATAGCTCCTCTCTGATACCGAGAATCGCGCCGGTGTCATCCGGATGATCTCGTGTACCGCAGAATGTTGTTCGAACCTGCAGTTGTCCTTCTGTTCCGATCGCTGCCATTCCCTCTCCCGCCAGGCGGTTCAAAACAGTATACTGTTCCTTGTCTTCGTGTCCGGCGGCAACAACAAACGCACGGAAAAACTTTTCCAACATAGCATATGCCCGTCCGCCGCACAATGCGGAGCCGCTGAGCAGACACCGCTCTTCCATAAACGGACGAACCTCGACAGCACCGCTGCAGCTTACCGCAGGACCTTTG
>JAZTZC010000162.1:0-5605 GCA_045637265.1 Eubacteriales bacterium
TGACGAGGACTGCTGCTGCCACGGTCATGAGCATCATCACGATCACGACGAGGACTGCTGCTGCCACGAACACGAGCATCACCACGATCATGACGAGGACTGCTGCTGCCACGAGCATGAGCATCATCCCCACCCCGACGAGGACTCCTCCTGCCACGAACACCATCACGAACATGATGAGCACTGCACCTGCGGATGCCATGACCACGACCACGACCACGACCATCACCATCATCACCACCATGCGGACGAGGTCTTTGTCAACTGGGGACGCGAAACACCGAAGAAGTTTGACCGTGCAGCACTGGATGCAATTCTTTCCGAGCTTGCGCGCGAGGACAGTGAGGACGGTATGGTTCTCCGTGCCAAGGGTATTCTGCAGAGCACGGACGGCAGCTGGATGCAGTTTGATCTGACGCCCGGCGAATATGAGATCCGCGAAGGCTCCGCTTCCTACACCGGTCTTCTGTGCGTCATCGGCACGGGTCTGAACGAGGACAAGCTCACAGCACTGTTCGGTTTATAATAGGAGATGGCTATGGCTGCAAGAGAAGTACCGATATTTATCTTCAACGGTCTGCTGGAATCCGGCAAGACCACGATGATCGCGCGGTTTTTGCAGAACCCGCAGATCACCGATGACAAAAAAGTTCTGCTGATCCTCTGTGAGGAGGGTATCGAGGAAATCGACGATGCGCTGCTTTTGCAGAAGCACGTTTCCACCGTCATTTTGGAGGACGAATCCGACTTCGGTCCCGCGCTGTTTGCCGATCTTGAGAAAAAGTACACGCCCGACCTCGTTGTCATCGAGTTCAACGGTATGTGGCGCGGTACGCTTCCCGTTGAGACGATGTACCCCGCCGGCTGGCAGCTCGTCGAGATCATGACGACGGTCGATTCCACGACGTTTGAGGCGTATTCCCGCAATATGCGCTCGATCATGATTGAGCATTACAAGATCGCCGACGTGGTTGTGTTCAACCGCTTCACCGACGACATGGACAAGTTCGGCTTCCGTTCTCTTGTCAAGGCGGCGAACATGAACATTCAGGTCGTTTATGAGTATGCCGACGGACATATTGACGCCGCGTTTGATGCCTCGCCCTTTGATCTTGAGCAGGACGAAATCGACATTCCCGATGGTGACTACGGCGCGTTCTACTTCGACGTCATGGATCACGCGGGCAAGTACGACGGCAAGATTGTCACCTTCCGCGCGCTGGTTGTCAAATTACAGGGCACGAAAATGCCCGGCTTCCTCGTCGGACGGTTTGCGATGACCTGCTGTGAAAACGACATTCAGTTTTTGTCGGTCTACTGCCAGAACAACATGAAGTTCAAGAACAAGGCATGGTATCACGTCCGTGCAAAGGTTGTCTGCGTCGATGCTTCCATTTACAGTGAACCCTCGGGTGAACTGCTTCCCGCGCTTGAAGTGCTGGAATTGAAGCCTGCCCAAAAGCCGGAGCAGGAAGTTGTGACGTTTTAAAAAATACAGGGGAGGTTCCATGCCTTCCCTGTTTGATTTTTACCAAGGAGATCATCATGAAAATCACATCCCTGCTTGAAAACACGACCTGCCGTGACGATATGCACATCGAGCACGGACTTTCTCTGTATATCGAAACGGCGCATCATAAGATCCTCTTTGACATGGGGCAAACCGATCTGTTCTCACAAAATGCAAAAACCCTCGGCATTTCACTTGCCGGGGTTGATTTTGCAGTATTGTCGCACGGGCATTACGATCATGGCGGCGGACTTTCCGTATTTCTGTCGGAGAATGACCATGCACCCGTTTATGTACACCGCGATGCGTTTCTGCCGCATTACAACGGCGTGCAGAAGTATATCGGACTGGACACTGCCCTGTCCTGCCATCCGCGGATTTGCTTTACCGAGGATACCTGCCGCATTGCCGACGGTCTGACGCTGTATTCCTGCAACGATCGGGAACGCCCGCACAGCTTCGGCGCGTTTGGGCTTACCGAGCGTGTTGGGGATGTGTTCATCGACGACGATTTCCGCCATGAGCAATATCTTCTGATTGAGGAAAACGGAAAGCGTGTGCTGATCAGCGGTTGCTCGCACAAGGGGATTTTGGACATTGTGACGTGGTTTTCGCCCGATGTGCTGGTCGGCGGATTCCATTTCTCCAAGCTGCCGCTCGATGAAACGCTGTCCGATGCCGCGCAGTTTCTTGCCGGTTATCCGACCGACTATTACACCTGCCACTGTACCGGGGAGACGCAGTACCGTTTCATGAAGCAGTTTTTGCCGCGGCTGCACTATCTTGCGTGCGGGGAAAGTGTTGTGATGGAATGAGAAATTAGAAATGAGAAATTGGCGTTGTGAAATCAGAAAATGATCAAATAAGCGACGACAGATGCGATATGTAGGATTGCCGTGAGTGCCGGCAGCAGCCATTTTCCGTCGGGAAGCCAAGATGCGGCTCGAATGGCATGTTTCTGATAGATGAGCGACACTGCGCATGTCATAAGACACAGAAGGCTTAGCAAAAACACATGGAAAAAGGAATGAAACAAATCGGCATAGGAAAGATTGGGTCCCCCTTCTACTATTGTCTGGAACAGTGGATCGTCACGATTGAAATCTCCCTCGAGCCATCCTTCAAGGCAGAAGCCCCCAAGCAATGCCGCAGCCAGAAACCACAATGCCATGGCAAGGACAGTAAGGGTTCGCCAGGTTTTCAAAAAACGCATCATGTTTCGTTTCCTCCATTCGATCTATTTTCGTACCACGCAAGAACCGCGTTCAGCTTCTCTTCTTTGATGCCGCTTCCGCCGACCCGCAGCATGGTGAGGATGAGCTCTTCTTCCTCCGTGCGCTCGGGAATGGCGGAAATTTTCTTTTCCAGCGCCGTGCCGACGATTTTCATGGCGAATCGGTACATGCCGTGGAGCTTTGTTTTGTCATACGCGCCCTGCATCAAAAACAGCGGCATATCGGCGGGCAGCTTGTTTCTCGTGCGCACCGACGCTTCCATGTCTTTGGACGAGGTCATACCGACGGCACAGACCGCACGGACCGTAAATTTCTTCTGCGCTTTGGCAAGATTGACGACCGCACCCGCCATCAGCCAGCCGATGTAGAGAATCTCGGTGCCGGCGTCGAGCGTTTTCACAGCGTCATCCCATGCATACACGGGGAGCGCGGTTTTGGCACCGAGCATGTCGGCATAGGCCTGCGAGGAGCCTGTATTGGTGGTGTATACGATTGCTTTCATGGTGTGTTCCTTTTTTTTTGTTGCAGGTTTTTTGAAATGTGCAACAATTATCTTGATTGATATATGCTGCAAAAAACGCGGCGGGAGACACAGCTCTTGTGACTGCGATCACCCGCCCTACGCGTATTTTGAATGAAATTACTTATTTACACGCTTCTTTGATGACAGCAACCGCTTCTGCGAGGACATCCATCGGGATGTTGAGCGCGGGCAGCAGACGAACCTTGTCCTTTGCGGTCAGGCAGAGGACGCCGTGTTCGGTGCAGTATGCAAGCACTTCTGCGGCAGGCTTGGTTGTTTTGATGCCGATCATCAGACCCATAGCGCTGACACCCTCGACGCCTTCCGCGTCTGTGAGTTCAGAGAAGATATACGCGCTCTTTTCGCGGACTGCGGCGAGCATATCGTCGTCAATGCGGGAGAGGATGGAGACAGCACCTGCACAGCAGACGGGATTTCCGCCGAACGTGGAGCCGTGATCGCCGAAACCGAGGACAAATTCAACCTTTTCGCCGAGCATACAAGCACCGAGCGGAAGTCCGCCGCCAATGCCCTTTGCCGTGGAGACAATGTCGGGCATAATGCCAAAGTTCTGGTATGCATACAGTGCGCCGGTTCTGCCGTTGCCTGTCTGTACTTCATCGACGATGACGAGAATATCATTTTTCTTTGCGTAATCGGAAAGTCCGAGCACGAAATCGCGGTCAAGCGCATTGACGCCGCCCTCACCCTGAATCATTTCGATCATGATTGCCGCGACCTTGTTCTGCTCGGCAAGTGCAATCAAACCCGGCAGATCGTTTGCCTTTGCGTGGACAAAACCGGGGGTCAGCGGCTGGAACAGCTCATGATAATGCTCCTGTCCTGTTGCGGCAAGGGTCGTGATCGTTCTGCCGTGGAAGCTGTTTTCCAGCGTAATGATGGTAGAATATTCCGCGCCCTTCTTCTCTGCCGCGTATTTTCTCGCCGCCTTGATCGCGCACTCGTTTGCTTCCGCGCCGGAGTTGCCGAAAAACACCTTCTTCATGCCCGTGCGCTCACACAGCATCTGTGCCAGACGTGCACACGGCTCGGTGTAGTAGAGATTGGACATGTGCTGAACACGACCAAGCTGTTCGGTGACAGCAGCGACCCATGCGTCATCGGAAATACCGAAGCTGGTGACCGCAATGCCGGAACCCATGTCGATATAACGCTTGCCCGCATCATCATAGACGATGGAGCCCTTACCCGAGACGATTTCGATCGGGAAGCGCTTATAGGTATTGGCTACGTATTGTTTGTCAATGTTCTGAAGCTCGGACATCATGCTTCTCCTTTCGTTTCATCGCCGACGACCTCGGTACCTGCACCTTCGTCAGTGAGCAGTTCCATCAGAATGGAGTGCGGGACGCGTCCGTCCATGATGGTGACCTTTCTGACACCGCGCTCGATTGCTTCGATACAGCAGTCGACCTTGGGAATCATGCCGCCGGAAATGACGCCTTCTTCATAAAGCCCCTTGGCTTCGCTGACGGTGATTGCGGGAATCAGCGTAGAGGGGTCGTCCTTATCGCGCAGAATACCGGCGATATCGGTCATCATAATGAGACGTTCTGCCTCCAGCGCACCTGCGACATATGCCGCCGCGGTATCGCCGTTGATGTTGTACGCGTTGCCGTCCTTATCACATCCGACGGTGGAAATGACGGGAATATAGCCTTTTTCGAGCAGGTCAAAGACCGGTTCGATGTGGATTTCGGTGATCTTGCCGACGTAACCGAGACGCTCGTCCTTCATCTTTGCCTCGATCAGTCTGCCGTCCATACCGGAAATACCGATGGCACGACCGCCCTGCTTTTCGAGCAGATTGACGAGGGTCTTGTTGACCTTACCTGCGAGTACCATCTGGACGATATCGACCGTTTCCTTATCGGTGACGCGCAGACCGTCGACAAATTCGGCTTTCTTGCCGAGCTTGTTCATGATATCGGTGATCTCAGGTCCGCCGCCGTGCACGAGCACAACCTTGACGCCGATGAGCCACAGAAGCACGATGTCTTCCATGACCTGCTGCTTGAGCGTTTCGTTGATCATGGCATTGCCGCCGTACTTGATGACGACGATCTTGCCGTTATAGCGTTTGATGTACGGCAGCGCCTGGGTTAATACCTCGGCACGCTGTGCGTTGGAGTAGTTGTTTTCCATGATATTGTACCTTTCGGGAGGTTATTATAGATTTGAAGCTCAGGTTCTGTAATCGCCATTGATCTTGACATAGTCATACGTCAGATCACAGCCCCAGGCGGTGGCACCCTTGTCGCCGTCACCGAGGGAAACAAGGATCTCGATTTCATTTTCCAGAAGGATTTCCTTTGC
>JAZTZC010000163.1:0-3955 GCA_045637265.1 Eubacteriales bacterium
CGACATGGCTACGATCCGACTTTGAGCTTCTGCTTTTTGGAATGCGGACTTGTGATCAGCAGAACGATACCGACCAGCGGCATAAAGAACATCGCAAGTATGATGAACCACCACGAATGGTACCACTCCACAAACGTTACGCGCGACGATGCACGCGAAAAAGTCTGTTTTTTTACCTTGACAGGCTTTCTGTTTCCGGCGCGGAATTCTTCGGGGCAAAAGGCCTGACAGATCGGACAGTATTCCGCTGTCGGCGCAAAATAACTGCCGCATTCCGGGCATTTGTTCAGATCCGGGCGGTCAAGATCATCGGAATCGTGAGCACCGAGCATGCGTCCCATATCTGCACTTCCTTTCCTTGGTTGGGTGTTGTTTGGGTTGAGGATGAATCACGCCAGCATCGTGACATCGCTGTCAGCTGCCGCAGGCTGCTGTGCCGGTGCCATATACTGCTGCTGTGCAGGCGGTACCGTTGTCTGTGTCGGGATCACATGATGGGTATTGACGGTGATCCAGCGCTGCAGCTTGATCGGTACCCAAAGGCCGAAAATGCCGATCGTAATGGTCGTCAGCAGTCCCCAGAGCAGAAAGTGACCGAGCAGACCGAGACCCTTGCCGACAAACACCAGCTGATACCCGTCAAGCCATGTATGACGGCAGATCCAGCGCTGACGCATACAGATCGCCCACGGCGTACCGATACCGAGCGTAATGATGATGAGCAGTCCCTGCAGAAGTGAAATACCGATGTTGCCGAGAACACCGCCTGTGAATTTGGATTCCATAAGATTGTCCATGGCTTTCATATACGAAAGCTTACCTTTCTTTCATGTTTTTTCCGTATCATGCGTTTTTATATTATATATAAAACAATTTTGATACCATACAGTCATATGCATTGTCTGTGCAGTGCATCTGATCGGTCGCGATCGGACCGTCAGTCCTCGGCGATCAGATTTTCAATGACCTTTTCGAACTGTGCGTTCAGAGACTTATAGTTCTTCTCGTAAGTGGAGATCCAGTTTTTGCTTCCCTCAACCAGAGCGGTTCTGTACATCGAATACGTTCTGGAGTTCAGGTTGTCGTTGAAGATTCTGCCGATATCAAAGACATTGGAGCCGCGGATGATATCGTACATCTCCGATGCATCGTCGTCGTTTGCATATTTGACCTTGAGCGCAACCTCAAAGAGTGCAGGGGAGACTGTACGGTAGGATTCCGATGCCAGACATTCGAGAATGGCCGCGGACATGGAGGGATCCTTTGCATCGACCGGAACGCCGTACAGCGTATACGGGAACGAGGATACGGTATAGTAGCTCTCCTGTTCCTCGTCGTATTTCGGTACAGGCAGAATACCGTATTCGATCTGCGTATCACGCAGGTAGTTCTTTGCGTAATAGACCTCTGTCGTCAAGAACAGCGCACGACCTTCAAGGAACTGATTGCGGACGATATCATAGTCATTGCCAAGATACATTTCATTGGTCGCAAACATATCGATCATCTTTGTCAGAAGATCCTGTGCCTTCTCACCGCCGAATTCGTCGGAGAGCACGGGAAGTCCCTCCGCACCGATCTCCGTTGTGCGAAGTCCGGCTGCAAAGAAGAAGGTATCTGCCCATACATTGTGCGTGGTATAACCAAACTGGTCAGCGGGATCTTTTTTGCCGTCACCGTTGAGATCGGCGTAAACATCGGCGCAGATCCCGATCATCTTGTCCAGCGTCCACTTGCCCTCTCTGACCAGATCATAAAGATTCTCGACATCGTAATTCTGTGCCAGGGTCTTATTGAAATAGACCGAATACAGATAATAGATCATATTCGCGGAAATATCACCGGAGCAGAAATACAGCTTGCCGCCGCAGGTCGCTTCTTTGATCAGGGAATCCGGCCACCAGGGCTTATCAAAGTCGATATAATCCAGTCCCATCAGGTCGATGAGCAGACGGCTGTTGGCAAGTGTCGCGCCGCACATGGAGTAGCCCGCGACGATATCGTTTGCACCGTCACCTGCCATGGTGCTCTGCGTTACAGCCTTGACCCAGGATGCACGGTCAGGATTCGCACCGGGGATCTTTGTATAGGTCAATTCCAGATTCAGGCGTTCTTCAACAGTACGGTTTCTGGAAAAGATGGCATCGTTGACAATGTCTCCGTCCTCCTCCTCGACGAAGAATTCTTCGTTTGCGGCCCCCTCCCAGGCAAAGATGTGGGATGTGACGCCGCCGAAGTCCAGCTCCTCGGGCAGGTCATCCGGCTCGTAAACGGGAGATGCTTCTGTTTCCTCCATAACAGCGGCAGTGTCGGAAACAGGTGCCTCGGTTTCTGTCGGCGTCTGGGCTGTGTTACCGCAGGCAGTCAGAGACGCGGCAAGAAGAAGCAGCGTCAGAAGCGCCGATGAAATGCGTTTGGTACGTTTCATGATGGGTTTCCTTTCTTTATGTTAACTCCTTTTGTTGTTCATTGTTTGTCAAGAATGCCCGATACATAATAATACCGATAGGTATTGTCAAAGGAGACCTCAACATTCCGCAGCGTGTCGGGAATGAAGATCGTATCCTCGGTTTCCGTCTGACGGTAGATGACATAGGTATTCGTAACACCGTCCTCGCCGGTGAAATCGACAAGATAATATCTGCGCTTGGTCGTATACGATTCATCCACGTACTCCTCCAGCGGCATCCGCTCCTTATACATCAGCGCAGCATGCGGCTGTCCGACATAATGGATATGCCACGGCTGGAAGAACACGCCCGTCCGGTCACCGACCCAGAACGGATACCGGACGACATAGCCGAACCGCCATGCGTTGTGATACAGCCACTCGGCCATATCCGAGGTCATATAGGTGCGGAAATCCACATCTTCAATGAGCAGGTCGACCGAAGTACCCGTGATATGATCACTGGTATCATAGTATTCGATCATATAGCAGTCGTTGCCCAGATCCTTTTCGGGGACAGCACCGTCGATATAGGAGTCACCCAGGACAAACCGACGTCCAAGCTCGCGCTCCGCCGCATCCAGAAGCTCCTTCAGCGCGCCTGCCGCACCGCGGATCATTTTTACGGTTCCGTAGCCCTCGATCTCCGTTTCCTCCATCAGAAGCGAGAAATCCTCGTCATGGATGAAATAGCGGTCATTGAGAATATAAAGGCCGTTGGTGTAATTGATGCCCTCGACCTTGCCGCGGCGCAGATCGTCAAGCGCATAGTAGGTGATCTCCGTCTCGGGATCGCAGATATCCTCGATATAGTCGGTATAGGTGACAGGGGATACCGTTTCTATACGGCTTCGGCCGAAATACCGGTCGACAATGCCCCATGTGACATTCGGCCGCGTCAGCAGCAGAATGATCCAGATGAGCAGACACGCGCCGAGGAAGATCCCCCAGTTTCGCGCAAGCAGCAGCCAGCGTTTGGTGCGTTTTTTCATATTGGGATCCTTTCTTGTATTTGAAATTCCGGTCAGACTCAGTTCTGAAACTGTGCCTGAAACAGTTTACTGTAAATACCGTCTTCCTTCTGCAGAAGCTCATCGTGCGTTCCCATTTCCGCGACATTGCCGCCGTCAAGAACGAGAATGCAGTCTGCATTACGGATGGTGGAAAGGCGGTGAGCAATGACAAAGCAGGTTCTGCCCTGCATCAGACGGACCATCGCTTCCTGAATGCGGATCTCGGTACGGGAGTCGACATTGGATGTCGCTTCATCGAGGATCAGCATCGAAACGTCTGCCAGCATTGCACGGGCAATGGTAAGAAGCTGCTTCTGTCCTTTGGAAATACCCGTACCGTCATCGGACAGCACGGTCTGATAGCCGTCGGGAAGCGATTCGATGAAGGTATGGATCTTCGCCGCCTTTGCCGCTGCTGTGACCTCTTCCTCGGTCGCACCCTCTTTGCCATATGCGATATTGTCAAAGATCGTTCCGCAGAACAGCCATGTAT
>JAZTZC010000164.1:0-13744 GCA_045637265.1 Eubacteriales bacterium
CCGTCTGGCCTCGGCATTGAAATCCGCAAATAAAATCTTCATTTCCTTTTCCCTCTTTTTCCTATAATATTTGATGTATCATACAGAGCGCACAAACCCGATCGGCTGTCTGTGCGCTTCTTGTTTTCATGTAATATCTTATCACAATTGCCGGATATTGTCAACGGATTTCCGTCAATTATTTATTTTTTCGTTCTCGTTAAATCGACATGGATGTTATTAAACGACAAGAAAATTCATCTTAATTCGCGTTTCTGCATTTGTGTTTTGTCGTATTTCATTTTATTATGCATTATTTTGTCGAATTTTCTATTTTTATTTAATCCAAGTGAAGAGCGCACTGCCGTGCGAAACTCTTCTTACACGACAGTGCGCTGTGTTCATTTCTCGATAATTTTGACGTTTGCAGGAAGAATTCCTGCTGTTTCATAGACGATCTCCTGAATCTGAGCAATTTCATTGGGCAGAAGAGCTGACGAACGGACGATGACGTTCACATTTTCGCCGCTGATGACAGCCACACAGTCCGCAAAGCCTTTGCCCTTGATGAGTGATTCAATTGCCGCTTCATTTTCAATATCCGCTGCAATCTGCGAAATCTGCGACAGCGCATCACTCTGCACATCGTCCAGATGGACTGCCCCCTCAACGACATCCTGCAAAACCGCAATCGCCTCATCCCTTGCACGCTGACGATTGATTTGAGACACGGCAAAGTAATCATCACCTGCTTCCACATCGGGAGACGACAAAACACCGTCGGAAAGATCGCTCACCCCCTCGGAGACAGAATCCGTATATCCCTGTGGCTGCGACACAGCACCCTCAAGCACCGTATTCTGCGTATCGGACATCGCCCAGTTGAGATACACCGCAAATCCGATTACAAGAACCGATGCCGCCGCGGCAAGATGTCGCTTGTTTTCACGTACCATTCCTGCCGCCGCCGACATCCACGCGGGAATCCTCTGTTTTGTTACAGCCTCACAAAGCTGTTCCAGACCTTCCTCTCCTTGTGCAGTAAGTTCTTCTGCCGACATCGCTTCCATCGGTTCTTCCTGTTCAAAATACTGTTTTCCGAGTAATTGCATACGATACGCTCCTTTTTCATTTTATGGTATATACGGGGAATCCTTTCTGCCGATCCATACCCGATCCGCAGAAAGATCGAATACGGCACACAGCATATGCAGAATTTCCAGGCGGATGCGCGCATCACCGCCGCCGATACACGAAACGGCGATTCCGCTGATCCTGCGGTTTTCTTCCGCATCCCCACCGTATACAGGCACACCCCTACCCCTGTCCTGCTCCAATGTCACCATTACCGAAACATCGTCCACACCGGGAAGCGTCTCGGTCATCTGTGCAATCCTATGCTCCAGCGTCTCCGAATATGACAGATTCTCCGTTTCTTGTCCGCCGGTATCGCCAATCGGCATCAATAGCAGCAGCAATCCGACCGCCGCCACAGCAAGCAGCCACGGCATCCCGCGAATCCGACTGAGCAGTTTTCCAAATTCACGCATGTTCCTCCTCCGACAATGCAACTGTACACGGACACAGCATCGTTTGTTCCACCAATGCCGCAATCTTATCCGCGGCAATCCGATGCGCACGGCGGTACAGCACAACACGGACTGCGGTTACCGTCACCGCGTCTTCCCCCTCTCCGTCGCCGCACACCGTTGTCAGACGGATATCTGCATCCTGTTTGCTCATTCCAAATTCCGCACAAATCAAAGACAGCAGTGCATCCTCAATCCGTTCCTTCGCTGCATCGGTGACGGCAGATGCCCAATAACCGTCATAATCGGATACCGCCGCTATCTCTGGAAGCAGTGCTGTCATATCTGTCATCGGCAGCTGTGACAATAAGGTAATCAGCGGCGACAACAGTCCGAGGAGCAGAACCAGCGCAAGCAGAAACCGCACATACGGCACCATGCGTCCTGTTTTCGGAAATACCTGCAAAAGAAGTCCGCCGCATACCGACAGAACTACCACACCGTACAGCGTTTCCTCAAGCATACCTCATCCGCCTCCGTTCATACACAGTGTAATCATCAAAACATATAACACCGCAGATGCAGAACAGACGGCAAGCAAAAATCCGGCAAGTGACGCACATTCCCCAAGCAAAGCCTCCTCTCGCGTCATGCCGAGAAAGGATGCCGCCGTACCCGATACACAAAACGCAAGCCGTGTCAGGTAGACCTCGCACAAAGTCGGCAGAACCTGCCACACCACCGCCGCAACTCCGAGAACACCGACTGTTTTCCCGGTCAGCGAAATTCCCGCGGCAAGCGACGATGCGGCTTCTCCCACCGCGCCTCCGATGATCGGAACAGCACCGGACAGCGTGAATTTCACCGCACGCAGAGCAACGGAATCCGACGCACGTGCAAGCACGGTCTGATAGGACAGCACCGCGCAAAGCAGCATCATCAGCGCCCCGATCAGCCACAGAAACTGTCGGCGCAGCAGTCCCGATATCTGTGAAAGTCCGTCGCCACCACCCACAGAGGATGCCAGCGACAGTCCTGTGCAAACCCGCAGAAACGGAAACAAAACCCCCGAGCTGACCGTTTCCATGACTGCCAGAAACAACGCCATACCCATGCCTGTAACCGCCGCTGTCTGCGGGAAACCGCGCATCGCACCGAGCACCGTCAGTGTTGTTACGGATGCTGTCACCGCTGTATGTATGGAGGAAAAATAAGAAGCCGTGTCCGAAAACAGCCGGACAAGTGCACCGAACCCGATCAGTGCAAGCACAAGTGATACCGCGCGGGAAAACAGGTCGTCCTCATCGCCGCGCACCGAGGTTCTGTATTTTTTCCATACGGCGCACAGCACAAGCACACCGCACAGCTGCCCCGCCAGATGGACAGCCCCTCCGCTTCCCTGCGAAAACGCTTCCAACAGCCGTGACAATACCGTCTCTCCACTGACCGTCCGAAGCACCGTATCCGTATCGGGTATACCCTGTATCGGCAGCAGTCCCGGCGGCAATGATTCCGTCAGCCTGTCCGCACCCGCCTGTGCCCAGATGTCCTCTGTCAATGCATCTGCCATATCCCCCTCCTTTTTCACATCCCGAGCAGTGTCCCCGCAAGCGAAAGCATCTCCTGATACAAGGGCATGCCGACACAAAGCAGAACAGCCCGTCCCACCGTTTCCACGCGGTCAGCAAGCAATCCTTCTCCCGCATCGCGAACGGTATCCGCGGTCAGCTGTACGAGAATCCCGATTGCCATTGCCCGAAGCAACAGCTCTGTGTGGGGATTGTCAAAATACAGATTTCCGTATGAGCGTACCGTCTGCAGAATCGGTTTTGCCGCATACAGCGCCGTCATGGCAAACACCGCGCCGATACAAACGGACACCGCAGAGGAAATGCCGCTTTTGTCAAGTCCCCGCAGTACCGTCAAGCAGACCGTTGCCAGAATTGCACCGCCGCAGATTTGCAGAACATCCCCGAAGCTCTCAAATCCCGTCACAGTCCGAATACCTCTCGTACCGCACCGATCAGATCCGATAACTGTCCGATGAGCAGGAGCAGAACCACGATCATGCCGCTGACACTGACAAAAAGCGACTGCTCCTCCCTCCCCGATTTGGACAGGACCTGACAGATGACCGATACCAGAAATCCGACACCGCCGACCTTCAGGATCAATGATATATCCATGTTTCACTTCCTCCTACCTTTCAAAGAAGCATCAGTGCCGCCGCACAGCCGACCGCCCCGGCAAGCGTTCTTGCAATCCGACAGCGTGCACCAAGGGAAGCCGATGCTTCATCCCGCATGGACTGCAGTCGGGTGCGGACAAAGGCACAGCGTTCACCCTCACGTACTCTGTCCTCACATCCAAGCTCTGCAAAAAAACAGCTGAGCAAATTGTACTCTTCCTCCTCCATAAAACGGCGAATCGCGGATTCCGATAAAGCACGGGACAGGGCATCGGTGCAGGCATCCTGTTTCCACAAACACCGTACCGTTCCAAGAAAACCTGTCTCCTCCAGAAACGCATCCGAAAACGACAGGATGATCGCTTGCTGCGGCAGTCCCATGACCGAGATTCCTTCCTCAAGTGCGCCGAGCAGTTTGCAAAATGATGACAGCACCGCCACACGCTTCTGCCACAGTACGGTACACGCACCGCCCGTATACAGCGATACCGCAAAGATCGTCACCGCCCCGATGATGCGCACTGTCATACTGCCGCCTCACAACGGAAGGAGAAACCTGACGAAGTACGGTACAAACGCACATAACGGGAAAACACGCCGTGATCGTACAGCCGTCGGAAGCACGGACGGCGCAGGAGCATTTCCATCGAATCCGCATGTGCCGTGGCTATCAGAGGAACACCGCATGCCTGTGCGCGCAGAATCTCCTCGGCTTCACTGTCAGAACCGATTTCATCACAAATCAGAACCTGCGGAGCAAAGGCACGGGTCGCAATCTCCATGCCAAGTCCTCTCGGATAACCGCAGAAACGATCAACGGTACAATCGGAAAATCCGTCATTGCACAGCTCCTCCCCATTGTCAAGCACTGCGGCACAAAAGGGAGATTCAGCGGTTTTGGCAGAGCACAGCGTTTTGATGATACAGCGCAGAAGTGTCGTTTTTCCACATCCCGGCGGCGCATAAAACAGCGTCGAGCAGAGCTGCGGCGCTGCATCCTCCGACGGCACGGGTGCTGATTCCGTCGTTGGCTGTCCCCTCAAAAGTGCAAGGAGAGCGAGATCCGCCGCCCCGCTCACGCGCACGTTATGCGGAAGACGGATACAAAGTGATGTAACCGTCTGCAGCCGTTCGGGTTTTCCGCCCGTACACAGCATCCGTCCCGCCGCGCCGACACGCACTCCCCCCAGCTGCTGCGGTGAAAAATACCCGCGCAGAAGCCCCTCATCATAGGCATGTACCGCCCCGGCACACAAGCGGCACAGAACCGTCCGCAAGTCCTCCTCCGACAGAGAAAGCGCCGCAAGCGGTTTTCGACGGGTTTGTCCGTGTGCATCATAAGTCAGTGCACTGCAGGTACCGGCACGCAGACGAATTTCGGTGATCTGTTCCCACGGAATCCCACACCCGATCAATTCTCTGCGGATCAGCTCCGTCATACAGCGCATCACATCCATCCTTTTTCACATCCTTTTCTGTTGGTGCTGTATTGTATGCATGACAGTCAGAAGTTATGACACCCCATGAACAGGAAAACAAAAAACACTCTGTCAGGCATCAAAACGATGCCGAAACAGAGTGTTTGCGTTTATGTGATTATTTGTAATCGGGACGCATTGCCAGAAGATCGTGATACTGACGGTAGAACTGTTCATACCGTCCTTCGTCGAGTGCCATGCGGATCTTTGCCATCAGGTCGTTGTAGAAGAACAGATTATGCAGAACGGCAAGACGCATACCGAGCATTTCCTTTGCCTTCAGAAGATGACGGATATAGCCGCGGGAATAGTGACGGCAGGCGGGACAGCCGCATCCTTCATCGATCGGACGGGAGTCGCGCTCAAACTTGTTGTTGAGGATGTTCATCGTACCGTGCCAGGTGAACAGATAGCCGTGGCGGGCATTTCTGGACGGCATGACGCAGTCGAAGAAATCGACACCGCGATAGACGGCTTCGACAATGTTCTGCGGGGTACCGACACCCATCAGATAACGAGGTTTGTTTACAGGCATATGCGGATGAAGCGTTTCGATGATATCGTACATGACCTCAGCAGGTTCACCGACCGCCAGACCGCCGATCGCGTAACCCGGCAGATCAAGCTCCTCAATCTGCTTCATGTGCTCGACACGCAGATCGTTGTACGTTCCGCCCTGATTGATACCGAACAGCAGCTGCGACGGATTGATCGTCGTCTCCAGACTGTTCAGGCGCGCCATTTCATCCTTACAGCGATACAGCCAGCGGGTCGTACGGGCAATCGACTGCTTGACATACTGGTACGGCGCGGGATTTTCAATACATTCATCGAATGCCATTGCAATCGTGGATGCGAGGTTGGACTGAATCTGCATCGATTCCTCAGGACCCATGAAAATGCGTTTACCGTCAATGTGAGACTGGAAATGTACGCCCTCCTCATTGATCTTGCGGAGCTTGGCAAGAGAGAAGACCTGGAATCCGCCGGAGTCGGTAAGCACCGGTCTGTCCCAGTTAAAGAATTTATGAATACCGCCGAGATCGCGGATAACCTCATCCCCCGGTCTGACGTGCAGATGGTAGGTGTTGGAAAGCTCCACCTGACAGCCGACCTCGTAAAGATCCTGTGTAGAGATACCGCCCTTGATTGCGGCAGAGGTACCGACATTCATGAACACCGGCGTTTCGATGACACCGTGCACGGTATGAAACCGTCCGCGGCGCGCGTTTCCTTCTGTTTTCAAAAGTTCAAATTTCGGTTTGAATTTTTCCATTGTGACAATCATCCTTTCAAAGTAATCTATTGTCACCGTGACGGGAGAACAGCCCGAAACGGTTGGCTTTTTATGATTGAATTATGTTCTGCCGAATCGTCCTTCGATGGCAGATTTGGTCATGGTAAAGCAGACAGGTCTTCCGTGCGGACAGTATCGGATTTCGGAATCGGACAGTACCCTGTCGCAGATCCATTTCAGATGCGCCGCATCGTAGTCGCGTCCCGCTTTGATGGCAGCCTTGCACGATGCCTGAAACAGTGCCTGCTCATATCGCTCGTTTCGTGTCAGCGATGCCGTTCCGCTGTTGTCCGACAATCGCGTGACAGTTTCGCAGAACGCATCGGATGCCGCCTGCATCGACAGAAACGACGGAATCTGCAGAAGCACCGCACCCTCATCGTTCAGCGTATAGTCAAAACCCGCCGCCATGATCTCGTCACGATATTCCTCCGCAGTCTGCCGCTCCGCCGCCGTCAGAGGCAGGGTCAACGGGATCAGGAGCACCTGCATGGACTGCTCTCCTGCCTGCATACCGCGCTTGAGCTGTTCAAACAGAATCCGCTCATGCGCCGCGTGCTTATCGACAAGATACATGGTATCGCCCATTTCGAGCACAACGTAACACTGGAATAACTCACCGACCATGCGGTAAGCAGGAACGGGATGCTCCGTCCTTTCGTCTTTTTTTATCGGTTCTTTTGTCGGCGGTACCGCTTCCGGCTTTTCGACTGTTTTTACATGTACCGTGTCTGTGACTGGCTTTGCTTCCGTTACAATCGGAGGTGGCGTGGCTGATACACGGCTTTGCATCGCTTTGGCATCCGCCTGCCGTTTTGCCTGCTCCGCTTCGGCATACGGAGACAGTGACGGTTTGTGGTTTTCAAATTCCGCCCCGAATCCTTCGGGAACGGTGATGACCAGATCGTCAAGCGGCGAGGATTCCACCGTCTGCTTTTCTTTCTGTTCGGTAAAGGTGAGAACTTCCTTCGGGGTGATGTCCGACGGCGGAATACGGCTGACCGATGCCTGTGCTGTCGGCTTGTCCTTCACAGCTTTCGCGGGAACGGTCTGTATGCCGTCCTCAAGCGTTCTTGTACGCGTTTCTTCTTTGGAAGGTCTCTCACCGCCGCGTCCTTCCTTGGTCGGAACAAACGGATTCAGAAGTTCTCTTTGGGCCTGTTTTTTCTCCGATTCCGCAAACAGCTTCAGCTCCGGTCGGGACAGCCCGTTTTCCAGCGCACCGCGCACAGAATAGTAGACCGATTCAAATACGACACGTTCGTTTGCGAATTTGACCTCCAGCTTTGCCGGATGCACGTTGACATCGACCGTCGCGGGATTCATCTGTAAATACAGAACCGCACACGGAAATTTATCGGAGGGAATATACGTGGTAAATGCCTGTTCCAGCGCCGCAGACACTGTTTTGGAACGGATAAAGCGATTGTTGATAAAGAAAATCTGCAAATTGCGGTTGCCGCGGACGTTTTCGGGCGTACCGATATAGCCTGTCACCGTAACGCCGTCAAAGCCGCCGCGGATTTCCATGCTCTTCTTGGAGAAATCGCGTCCGAGCACGGCATAAATAGCAGATTTACGGTTACCGTCTCCCGCTGTCGCATATTTCAGTTCCCCATCGATGATGAAGCGGATGTTGATTTCGGGATGGGACAATGCGATCTTTTCGACATACGCCGCGACATTTGCCGCTTCCATGCCGTCTTTCTTTAAGAATTTCAGACGCGCAGGTGTATTGAAGAACAGATTCTCCACAATAACCGAGGTTCCGTCGGGACAGCCCGCATCGGTGATATTGCTGACACGTCCGCCTGCCGATTCCAGCAGTGTACCTGTCGCGTCCTCGGGACGTTTTGTCATGATTCTCAGTTCCGACACCGCCGCAATCGCCGCAAGTGCTTCTCCGCGGAAGCCGAGCGTCATGATCGAGTCGAGGTCAGCGGCTTCTCTGATCTTGCTTGTCGCGTGACGTTTGAGCGCCACGGGAACATCCTCACGCGCGATGCCGCAGCCGTTGTCCGATACGCGGATAAACGACACACCGCCGCGCTTGATCTCCACAGTCACGGTATCCGCGCCGGAGTCGATCGCGTTTTCCAGCAGCTCCTTGACAACAGCCGCAGGACGGTCAACAACCTCGCCTGCCGCGATCAGATTCGCTACCTGAAAGTCCAGTACATTGATTTTTCCCAACGGTTTCACCTCCTCATCCACAGGGTTGATCGTTTAGATCATATTTTTGAGATCATACAAAAGATTCATGGCGGCAAGCGGTGTCAATGTGTTGATATCCGTTTCCGCAAGCCGTTTTTTGATTTCCTCTGCCGCAATATCGCGATCGGACGCAGAGTCAAAGTCCATCGCAAATTGATCCGCCATCGGGGCCAGCTTCTTTCTGCCGCGCAGCGTAACCTGTTCCCCGCCGTCAAGGGAAGCAAGCACTTCCTTTGCGCGGCGGATGACTTCATTCGGAATGCCCGCAAGCTTTGCAACTTCAATACCGTAGCTCTCGTCCGTCGGTCCTTCGACAATCTTGCGCAGGAAGATGATATCATCGCCCTTTTTCTTTGCGGCAATGTTGTAGTTGACCACACCCTCCAGCTGTCCTTCAATCTCGGTCAGCTCATGGTAGTGCGTGGCAAACAAGGTCTTTGCGCCGATCTTTTTGCCGAGCGTGTACTCCAGCACCGCGCGTGCAATGGACATACCGTCATAGGTCGACGTACCGCGTCCGATTTCATCGTAGATAATCAGCGAACGCTTTGTCGCATGCGTCAGAATGTACGCAACCTCGGTCATCTCGAGCATAAACGTCGACTGACCGGATGCTAAATCGTCCGATGCACCAACACGCGTGAATACCCGGTCGACCACACCGATTCGGGCGGATTTTGCGGGGACAAAGGAACCGATCTGCGCCATGATACAAATGAGTGCCGTCTGACGCATATAGGTCGATTTACCCGCCATATTGGGACCGGTAATCAATGCAAGACGACGCGCACCTGTATCGAGCATCGTGTCGTTGGGCACAAAATAATTGTCACCGGCAAACTTTTCGACAACGGGATGGCGTCCGTCGCGGATGTCGAGAATATCGCCTTCATCGACCTCCGGGCAGACATAGTTGTTTCGGTTTGCCGCCTCCGCAAGCGAGATGTAGGTATCGATATCGGCAAGCAATGCTGCCGCACCCTGAATCCTTCCGACATGTTCACAGAGCACTTCTCTGACCTGCTGGAACAGCTCATATTCGAGCGCATAGTTTTTATCCTTGGCACCGAGCACGGTCGCTTCCATGTTTTTCAGCTCTTCCGTGATATAACGCTCACCGCCCGTCAAAGTCTGCTTGCGGATATAGCGGTCGGGTACCAGGTTTTTATAGGAATTGGTAACTTCGATGTAGTAGCCGAAGACCTTGTTGTAGCCGATCTTCAGCTTGGGAATACCCGTGGCTTCGCGTTCGTCCGCTTCGATTTTTTCTTTCCATGTACTGCCGTCATTCATGATATCGCGCAGACGGTCGACATCTTCGGAATAGCCCGCACGGATGAAGCCGCCTTCACGGACGGAAAACGGCGGATCGTCATCGATGGCGTTATCAATCAGCGTAAACAAATCGGAAAGGTCATCAAGCTGCGCATTGATACGGTCAAGCTCGGCACAGTTCATATCGGCAAGCAATGCCTTGATCGGCGCAATCACGGCAATGGTGTTCGCAATCGCGCGCATATCCTTCGGACCTGCCGTATTGTAGACAATGCGCGTGATCAGACGCTCCATGTCAAGCACATCGCGCAGATACATGCCGATCTCCTCGCGCTGCAGATAATGGTCATAGAATGCGGCAACCGCTTCCTGACGGCGGCGGATAGCTCTGACATCAGTCAGGGGCATCTCGACCCAGCGGCGGAGATTGCGCGCGCCCATTGCGGTTCTGGTACGGTCCAGCACCCACAGAAGCGAACCGCGCTTTTCTTTCTGACGCATCGTTTCGCAGAGCTCCAGATTGCGGCGCGTGTTGACATCCATTTCCATGTACTGTCCGCCATAATAAATCTGCAGGGTACGGATATAGGAAATGTCGGTTTTCTGTGTTTCCGCAACATAATCAAGCAGTGCACCGATAGCAGCTGTCATCGCGTGACCGCGGCGCGAATCGGGAATCTGCGCGGCATCATCGCCAAACTGCTTTTCCGTGCGCGCTTGTGCCGCCTTTCCTTCATAACGGAATTCCTGTCCGTCCTCCACCATCGCATGGAGCCGTTCACACAGATACGAACCGAGCGCGGGATACACTGTTCTGCCAACATTCAGAAGCACCTCGCGCGGTGCATACGCCCCGAGTTCATTGATGATATACTGAATGGCATCGTCGCCCTCTGCCGCCGTCGCGCTGACAACACCCGTCGAAATATCGACAAATGCCGCGCTGACAACACCGTCTCCGGCACAGACCGCACCGAGAAAGTTGTTCTGTGTCTCATCGAGCATCGAGTTCTCGATCAGGGTACCGGGTGTGATGATGCGGACGACATCGCGCTTGACAAGCCCTTTTGCGGTCGCCGGATCCTCCATCTGCTCACAAATGGCGATCTTGAAGCCTTTTGCGATCAGACGGCTGATGTATTGCTCCGCGGAATGGTACGGAACACCACACATCGGTGCACGTTCTTCTCCACCGCAATCACGCCCGGTCAGCGTCAGCTCCAGTTCCTTGGAGACAACGCGCGCATCCTCATTGAACATTTCATAGAAGTCCCCGAGACGGAAAAACAGCACATAATCGCTGTATTTCTCCTTGATCTCAAGATACTGCTGCATAAACGGCGTTACTGCCATTCTGTTCTCTCCCGTTTCGTTTGATTAGTGACAGCCCTTACAGGTGGAGCAGTCATGCGTACAGCCGGATGCCTCATCGGAGGGTCGTTCGCCCGTGATCTGGAAGGTGATTTCCTCATTGACGCAGTTCATGAACGTATTGACCGCTTCCTGTGCTTCGTTGTATTCAATCAGGACAGGCAGCTTGGAAATTTCATCATACAGGCTGTTGATGCGTGCTTCGATGGCATGGATGACCTCCATGTCCTTTTCTTCTTTTTTATATTCTTCGGTCAGCGCAATGGTCTGCACGTTGTATTCGGTCATTTTGTACTGAAGCTGGCTGTCGTTCTTGTATGCTTCGGTAGCTGCTTCCATGCGCTTGATACGTGCGTCTTCCTTAATTGCACGGCCGAGTTCAGCCGCAAGTTCCATAATACGATCCATTGTAATGATCTCCTTTGTTATCGTTATTTTTTATATCAGATTAACTCTGCCCAGAGATTATAGGTCTCCGCGGCAGTGATCTTGACGTTTACCATACTGCCCGTCAGGGACAGTGCTTCGTCCGCCGGAAAATGCACGAGCTTTCCGCCCTCGGTGCGTCCGGCATACATCGATTTGTCGCCGCGGCTGACACCCTCAACGAGAATTCTGTATTCCCGTCCGATGCAGGCACGGTTCTTTTCCAGCATAATTTCATTCTGTACCGCGAGCAGCCTTGTCATGCGCTCCCCCTTGACATCGTCGGGAAGCTGTTCCAGCTCTGCCGCAGGTGTTCCCGTACGCGGGGAATAAATGAACGTAAACAGCTGATCGCACCGTGCGGCACGAATGGCATCGAGCGTTTCCTCAAATTCCGCTTCCGTTTCGGTCGGGAAACCGACAATGATATCGGAGGTCACGGTGATATCGGGCATTTTCTGCCGCATATAGGCAAGAATATCGAGATACTGCGCGATGGTATAGCGGCGGTTCATGGCAGTCAGCACACGGTCGGAGCCGGACTGCAGAGGCAGATGAAAGTGCTTTGCCGCCTTTTCGTTTGCCGCCATGACATCGATCAGCTTTCTTGACGCATCCTTGGGATGGGAGGTCATGAAATGTACCTTGAAATCGCCCTCCAGCGCACAAATCTGCTCCAGAAGATCGGGGAAATCGATATCGTCCTCAAGGTCACGTCCGTAGGAATTGACGTTCTGCCCAAGCAGGGTAAATTCCCGATACCCTTCTGCAATCAGTCCTCTGATTTCCTCAAGAATTCGCTCGGGTCTGCGGCTGCGTTCTCTGCCGCGCACATACGGCACGATACAGTAGGTGCAGAAGTTGTTGCATCCGTACATAATCGATACCCACGCCTGCTTGTGGCTGACACGGCGGACGGGAATGCCCTCGGCAATGTAGCCCGCGTCCCCGGCATCCAGGAAGAACTGACGCTTATGCTCGTTCAGATAACGGTACAGAATCTCAGGCATACGGTAGAGCATGCTTGTCCCCAACAGGAAACTGACATACGGATAGCTGTGCTTAATGCGTTCCTTGCGCGTCTCCTGCGAAACCATGCATCCGCAGATGCCGATGATAAGCTCCGGCTTCTTTTCTTTTAAGTGCTTGAACTGTCCCGTGATGGACAGCGCACGTTCCTCTGCATGTTCACGTACGGCACAGGTATTGATCAGAATCAGATCGGCATCGGCAGCAGATTCTGCCGCCACATATCCCATCGCCGCAGCCATTCCCGCAAGCCGCTCACTGTCCGCCTCATTCTGCTGGCATCCAAAGGTCTGGACATAACAGCGGCGGGGAGAACCGTGCTCTTCGGTATAGAGCCTATTCCATGCGGCAATCTGTTCGGTGTAGGCACGCTGTTCTGCCATTTCGGCATCCGTGATCGTGCGTGTTTGTTTTGTTGTTTCGGTCATGTTATATGTTTTCCATTTCTCCGGGTTACTCGTTGATATCCTCATAAAACAGCTGAACTGTCATGCTTGTACCGTCATGGGACGCATGGTAGATACGGTTGGTCTGCCGCAGAAGCGGTGTCCCCGTGGCAGCTGTTTCGTTGACGGTGGAAATTGCCGCAGTCAGTGCTTCCTCCAATGCATAATCGGTGATGCCGAGCGTCGGCTCCAACCGAAATTCGATGCACCCCACCGTATGTCGCTGTGCGATAGACAAAAGTTCTGTCAGGGTCGGCAGAAGTGTGGCTTCGTCGGCGATATAACAGCCCTGCTGTTCATAATAATTCTGCGTGACGCCGCTCTCCGGGAATCCCGTATTGCCTGCGGGCGTATGATCGGCTGACATTTCCGCATAGGACAGAAAATAGTACCCGTGGAACGGAAGTGTGTCCCCGTCAACGCCGTCCATAGCAACGGTCGCCGCCGCGTCATTCCACATGACATCGGTATATCCTGTCACACCGTCCAAGGTCAGAACATTCCATGCATGT
>JAZTZC010000165.1:0-8795 GCA_045637265.1 Eubacteriales bacterium
CGCCCATGTCGGTGCGCTCGATGCAGGCGGTACAACGGTAGCTGTGCTCGGTTCCGCCATCGACAATCCGTATCCGTATGAACACATACCCATCTATGACCGTCTGATCCGACAGGGCGGCGTAATCTCCGAATATCCGCCCGGTATGCGGACACAGCGCTGCCATTTTGCGCAGCGCAACCGCATCATCTCCGGCCTTTGTCAGGGAACACTGATCGTGGAAGCAGGCGCAAACAGCGGTGCACTGATCACCGCAAAGGAAGCGCTCGCACAGGGACGCAACGTCTTTGCCATGCCGGGAGATGCAAACAATCCTGCGCGTGTCGGCACCAACAACTTAATCAAGGCAGGCGCTGTCGCCGTCACGGAGACTGCCGACATTCTGAGGGTCTATCACTCCCTGTACAGTCCCGTACTCCGCCCGGAAAACCTGTCGGATCCCGCATATTTTTCCGCATATGACGACAAACTGAAATACGGACAGCAGCGCGTAGGTGAATACTTAAGCGGCTCCGCTTACAAAAAATCCGCACCGAATCCGCAGGATCGAACCACAGAACCGACACCACAGCGTACGGATCGCAGCGCTCCGAAAACACAGCCGCTGCGCGAGGTTCCGTATACAGACGAGGACACCGCCCCCATGATGGAACAGGCACCGCTGGTCACGCCGTCTGTCACACCTGCCGCACAGCCGCCAAAACAGGCAGATACCACCACAGAAGCTCCCGCCGCTCCCGAAAAAGAAAAGCAGGTCGATGCCCTTCCCAAGAACATGCCCGAAGGCTTGACCGAGGAGCAGATCTACGTCCTCTCCATGATCCGACAGGGGATGAGCTTTGATGAAATGTGCAAATGCGGCATCAAGGCGGCACATCTGCTGGTCGACATCACGTATCTGGAGCTGGTCGGCTGTATCCGCGCCATCCCCGGCGGTCGGTACGAAATCATCTGAGCAAACCGCAATCCACCGATTGTTTGAAATATATATACCAATACCAAATTTCCGAAGAAAGGAACCCTTTCCAATCGCCCCTCAAACCGGGCTTTTGTAAAGGAACAGTGCAATATGGCTAATTTAGTTATCCTCGAATCTCCCGCCAAAGCCAATACCGTCAAAGGCTATCTGGGCTCGAGCTATAAAGTTGTGGCATCCGTCGGTCACGTCCGCGATCTGCCAAAGAGCTCCCTCGGCGTCGACATCGACGATCACTTCAAAGCAAAATACATCAACATCCGCGGCAAAGGTCCGCTCATCAAGGAGCTGAAAAAGGAAGCCAAGGCCGCAAACAAAGTCTATCTTGCGACGGACCCTGACCGCGAAGGAGAAGCCATTTCCTGGCATCTCGCCGCGGCACTCGATCTGGATCCCGCAAAGACCAAGCGCGTCACCTTCAACGAAATCACGAAATCCGCTGTCACACAGGGCATCAAGAACCCGCGTGACATCGATATGAGCCTGGTCAACTCCCAGCAGGCACGCAGAATCCTTGACCGTATCGTCGGCTATAAGCTCTCTCCGTTCCTCTGGAAATCCGTCAAGTCCGGTCTTTCCGCAGGACGTGTTCAGTCGGTTGCAACCCGTATCATTGTTGACAGAGAAGCAGAAATCCGCGCGTTTGTCCCCGAAGAATACTGGACCATCGATGTTATGCTCCAGGGACAGAAGCAGCGTCCCGTCAAGGCAAAGTATTACGGCAATGCGGACGGCAAACAGGAGTTGCACAGCAAGGAAGAAACCGATGCGGTTCTCGCGCTTGCCGATAACGCGGACTTCCGTGTCGCAACGGTTACCAAAGCCATTCGCCGCAAGAATCCGCCCCCTCCTTTTACCACCTCCACCATGCAGCAGGAGGCATCCCGCAAGCTCTCCTTCCAGTCCCAGCGCATCATGAAGGTCGCGCAGGAACTGTATGAAGGTATCGATCTCGGTTCGGAGTTCGGCGGTGTCCACGGTCTGATTACGTACATGCGTACCGACTCCCTGCGCATTTCCGCCGAGGCACAGAGCAACGCTGCCGACTATATCCGTGAAAAATTCGGTGACAAGTTCTGCCCCGAAACACCCCGCGTCTACAAGTCCCGTGCGTCGGCACAGGATGCACACGAAGCCATCCGTCCCTCCAACATGAAGTTTGAGCCGGAAAAGATCAAAAAGCATCTGACCCCCGACCAGTTCAAGCTCTACCGTCTGATCTGGAACCGCTTCCTCGCCTCCCAGATGGAATCCGCAGAGCTCGATACCGTCACTGCTGATCTGATGCCCGTCACCGATGCACAGAATGCTCCTGTATTCCGCTCCTCCGGCTATACCGTCAAGTTCAAAGGCTACATGGCAATTTATGAGGAATCCGACGAGGAAGACGCATCGGCGGATGCACCGGAAAAGAGCGCACGTCTGCCCGAGCTTGCGGAAGGCGACATCCTCCCGCAGACCGCAATGACCCCGGAACAGCACTTCACCGAACCGCCCGCACGCTACAACGAAGCGACGCTGATCAAGTTCTTTGAAGAAAAGGGCATTGGCCGTCCTTCCACCTATACGCCTATTATCACGACGATCATCACCCGCGGCTATATCGCAAGAGAAGGCAAGTCGCTCAAGCCCACACTGCTCGGTGAGATCACCAACAAGCTGATGGTCAAATACTTCCCCGACATTGTCGACGTTGCGTTTACCGCAAAGATGGAGGACGAGCTCGACGGCATTGAAAACGATGTTGCATCCGTTGAGGAAGTGCTCTCCTCATTTTATGAGAACTTTGCAAAGAATCTTGATTATGCCGACAAGCACGTCGAAAAGGGCGAATATGAAATTCCCGTCGAAACAACGGATATCCCCTGCGATAAGTGCGGCGCGATGCTCGTCATCAAAACAGGACGCTACGGTAAATTCGCCGCTTGTCCCAACTATCCGCGCTGCCGCAATACCAAGCCGCTCAATGCTGACGGTACTGTCGATACCAGCAAGGCAGACGCACAGTTTGAGACGACCGATATGACCTGTGAGCTGTGCGGCAAGCCGGTTGTCATCCGTCCCGGAAAGTTCGGTGCGTTCTATGCCTGTGAGGATTACCCCACCTGTAAGTTCACAAAGCCGATTCTGCGCGACATCGGTGTTCCCTGCCCCAAGTGCGGCGGCAAGATTGTCCAGAAGCGCGGCAAGAACCGCATGATCTTCTACTCCTGCGAGCAGTATCCGACATGTGATTTCTCCTCCTGGGACATTCCGCAGACCGAAACATGTCCGACCTGCGGCAATATGTTGTTCCGTAAGAAGGGCAAGGATTATATCTTCTGTCACAACAAGGACTGCGGCTACAAGCGCGAGGTCGAACCGATGGAAGCAGATACGCAGGATTTACCCGCACTTGACAGCCACGAGGATCTGACATGACAAAAACCGTTGAAATTTACGGTGCGGGACTTGCCGGATGCGAAGCCGCATGGCAGTGTGTCCGTCACGGTGTCCCCGTTCGTATCCATGAAATGAAGCCGCAGAAGTCCACGCCCGCACATCGCTATCACGGCTTTGCCGAGCTTGTCTGTTCCAATTCCCTGCGCTCGAACCAGGTCTTCAATGCCATCGGACTGCTCAAAGAAGAGCTTGTCCGCATCGGCTCTCTGATTATGGAAGCGGCATACGCAAACGAGGTTCCCGCCGGTGCCGCGCTTGCCGTTGACCGCGAACATTTCTCCGACTATATCACCGACAAAATCAGAAACCATCCGCTCGTTACCGTCATCGAGGAGGAAGTCACCTCGATTCCCGACGATCCCGATGCGATCATCATCGTCGCAACGGGTCCGCTGACCTCCGATGCGCTGTCTTGCGATATTGCGCGTCTGACAGGGGCTGATTATCTGCACTTTTATGACGCTGCGGCACCGATCGTCGATGCAGCATCCATTGATATGGACAAGGCGTGGGAGGCATCCCGCTACGATAAGGGTGAGGCGGCATATCTCAACTGCCCGATGACGAAAGAGGAATACACCGTATTCTATCAGGCACTCATTACTGCAAAGGAAGCTGCGCTGCACGATTTTGACAAGCAGGAAGAATCCACATCCAAAAAAGACGGGGGCTTAACCGTCTTTGAAGGCTGCATGCCTGTCGAGGTCATGGCACGCCGCGGCATGGATACCCTGCTCTACGGTCCGCTGAAACCCGTCGGTCTGCCTGATCCCAGAACAGGCAAAGAACCTTACGCCGTCGTTCAGCTCCGACAGGAAAACACCGACAAGACGATGTACAATCTGGTCGGCTTCCAGACGCATCTGACATGGGACGAACAGCGCCGCGTCTTCGGTATGATCCCCGGTCTTGAACATGCGGAATTTCTGCGCTACGGTGTCATGCACCGCAATACTTTTATGAATTCCCCGAAGTTGTTGTCGGCGGACTATTCGATGCGAAAGTGCCCGAATTTGTTCTTTGCCGGACAGATGACGGGTGTTGAGGGTTATATCGAATCGACCGGCTCCGGTTACATCGCAGGTGTCAACGCCGCACGCCGCGCGCTCGGCAAGGAACCTCTGTACTTCCCGCGTGAAACCGTGCTTGGCGCGATGGCATCCTATATCAGCGATGAACGCGTCACCGATTTCCAGCCGATGAATGCCAACTTCGGTCTGATGCCGCAGCTCGGCTATAAAGTCAAGGGCGGCAAAAAAGGCAGAAACGACGAGTTTGCCCGACGCGCTCTGGAATCCGCCGAAAAGTTGGTGACAGACGGCATCCTTCCCGCTGTAACACCGATCTGCCGTACAACCCCGACAACAGAATCCGATCCCCAAAATGGAGAAACCGAAGCATGAAAATTATCATTGATGCCATGAGCGGCGACAACGCCCCCGGCGAGATCGTCCGCGGAGCTGTCCTTGCCGCAAAAACGCTGGTACCCGAACATGAATACATCCTTGTCGGTGACAGTACCGCTGTCACAAGGGAACTGGAATCAGCAGACGGTGCATCGTTTTTGCAGTCCGGCCGCATCACGGTAGTACATGCCGACGAGGTTCTGACGATGGAAGACGACCCGTTTGATGTCATCAAAAAGAAAAAGAACTCCTCGATGTCAACGGCTCTGCGCTTGCTTGCCGACGGTGAGGGTGACGCGCTCGTCAGCGCAGGCAACACCGGTGCCCTGTTCACAGGCGCATCGATGATCGTCCGCTGTGTCAAAGGTGTCCGCCGCGCCGGCATTGCCGCACTCATTCCGTTTGATCGACCTCTGCTTCTGATGGATGCAGGTGCCAATGTCACGGTCACAGCCGAGTATATGGAGCAGTTTGCACTGATGGGTTCTGTCTACATGGAAAAGCTCTTTTCCATTGGCAACCCCGCAGTCGGTCTTGCCAATAACGGCACGGAATCCCACAAGGGTACGCCCGTCATCGCCGAAGCGTATGAAAAGCTCTCCGAAAGCGAACAGATCAACTTTATCGGCAATGTCGAAGGTAAAGAGATTCCGTTCGGCAAATGTGATGTTCTGGTCGCAGACGGCTTCACCGGCAATATCATTTTGAAGCTGATTGAGGGTATGGGATCGTTCTTCATGAAACGCATGAAGCGAATGCTGTATGCCAACATCTGCACCAAGCTCTCCGCACTCGTCCTGAAAAAAGAACTATACAAACTCAAGCGCGATTTTGACGCATCTGAGGCGGGCGGTTCCCCGTTCCTGGGCATCTCCAAGCCGGTCATCAAGGCACACGGTTCTGCCGATGCACGTACAATCATGAATGCATGCAGACAGGCTGCCGCATATGTTTCAAACAATGTCAACGAAGAAATCATCCGCCGTGTCGCACAGTGCAAAAAGACCGCCGCAGACACCGACTCTGCCCAATCCAACACCTGACCAAAATCCGAACACGCATCCGGCAGAATTCCCTTCTGTCGGAGTCGTGTCTTCCGATGTCACAACCCATCCATCAAAAGGAGCATTATGAATCCGACTACCGAACACGATTATCCGCTGGATCCGAAATATCTTGAGGAAACCATCGGCTATACCTTTCAGAACCGCCAATATCTGACGGAAGCGCTGACCCACTCCTCCTATGCCAACGAAATGCGTACCAAGTCCGGGCAGCAGATCAACTGCAACGAGCGCTCCGAATTTCTCGGTGACAGCGTTCTGTCCATCATTACAAGCGAATACTTATTCTCAGCCTTCAAATCTCTGCCCGAGGGTGCACTGACCAAATTGCGTGCCGCGCTGGTCTGCGAAGATGCCTGCTGCAAATACGCAAACGAAATCCGATTGGGCGACTATCTCCTGCTCGGACATGGTGAGGAGCTGAACCGCGGACGATTCCGCAAGTCCATTCTCGCCGATGCCTTTGAAGCACTCCTTGCTGCGATCTATCTTGATGCAGGGAAAGAGGAAACCGCACGCTTCCTGCTTCCCTATGTCAAGAAAGAGGCGTCTGTCCTAAAAAACGGCAGATCAAAGGATTATAAAACCATCTTGCAGCAGATTGTACAGCAGAAACCCGGAGAAATCCTCGAATATGTTCTTGTCGGCGAATCCGGTCCCGACCACAAAAAGACCTTCGAGACAGAAGCACGTCTCAATTCCAATGTCATCGGTCACGGAAAGGGTTCCTCCAAGCGCGAATCCGAGCAGATGGCAGCCTATCAGGCACTCATCCTCTTCGGTGTGGAAACGCCGGACAATGAAAAGGAGACAACACTTTGATCTTAAAATCCCTGGAATTACAAGGCTTCAAATCCTTTCCCGATAAAACACAGCTGACCTTTGACCGCGGCGCAACGGTCGTTGTCGGTCCCAACGGTTCCGGCAAGTCCAACATTTCCGATGCCATGAAGTGGGTTCTCGGTGAAATTTCTTCCAAGAATCTGCGCGGCAGCCGCATGGAGGATGTCATTTTTGGCGGTACCGATACGCGCCGTCAGATGGGCTTTGCCGAGGTTTCCGTCACGTTTGACAACACAGACACGGACGGCGCAAGACTGGCAACCGACTATGATGAGGTCACCGTCACACGCCGCTATTACCGTACGGGAGAAAGCGAATATTTCATCAACGCGAAACCCGTGCGTCTGCGCGATATCCACGAGCTGTTCATGAACACCGGTATCGGCCGCGAGGGTTACTCGATCATCGGTCAGGGTAAAATCGCCGAAATCATTTCCCGCAAAAGCGATGAACGCCGCGCCATCTTTGAAGAAGCGGCAGGCATTGCAAAATACAAATACAAAAAAGAAGAAGCACAGAAAAAACTGCTCGCGGTGGAAGACAATCTCATCCGTGTTGCCGACATCGTCGGAGAACTGGAATCGCGCGTCGGTCCGCTGGAAAAGGAAAGCGCAAAGGCACGTGCGTATTTGGAGCTTTACGAACAGAAAAAGGAAGCAGATATTTCCCTGTGGCTTTATGATATGCAGGCATTGAAAGCGGAAATTTCCGAACTTGAGGATGCACTCAAGCTATCCAAAAACGATTATGAGCGTGCCTGCGAATTCCTGGGCGATCTGGAAACCCAGAGCGAGCGGCTTTACACGCTGTCGCAGGAATATCAGGCAAAAACGGACGAGCTCCGTACCCAATCCGCCGCGATCGCAGAAGAACGTATGCAGCTGGACAGCGCATGCAAGGTTGCGGAGAACGAAATTCAGCACATCAATGCCCGCCTTGACGAAAACGCCGATGCCGAACAGACTCAGGCAGAACAATTAAAACAGGCAAAGGCACGCCTTGCGCTGACACAGTCCGCACTTGCCGATGCGAAGGAACGGCAGACCGCGGCAGAAGCTGTCTGCGAAAAGGATCGTACGGTTCTTGAAGAGGCCGATCGCGCACTGGATGAAGCCTACAACCGTCTGTCTGCCATCGGCGAGGAGATCGCGGCAGCGGCACGTGCGGCAGGTGATCTCAAGGCAGAACTCTCCGCGCTCAATTCCACCAAGAATGCCGAATCGGCAAAACGCGAGGAAATCCGCGAAAGCCGTGAAAAGTATCTGGAAAACATCACTCTGCTCGAAGAGCGTTCCGCCCGTGCACGGGAAAGCGCGGCAAAGTACAAGGAAAAATCCGATGAATACGAACAGCAGACAGCATCGGCAAAACAGGCACTTGCCGATATCGCCGCGAAGAAAAAGACACTCGGCGAAAAACAGAACGCGGTCTATCTGGATTACACCGCGAAAAAGAACCGCATCGATGCGCTCTCCCGCATGGAGGAGCTGTTCGAGGGCTACAGCCGTTCTGTCCGCTTTATCATGAGCGATTATGAGAAAGGAAAGATGCCCGGTGCGGTGTTATATGGACCGCTGTCCAAGCTGATTTCCGTCGATCAGCGGTATGCGACTGCGATTGAAACAGCGCTCGGTGCCGCAATTCAGAACATCGCCGTGGAAGACGAAGCATCCGCAAAGGCAGCGATCAACCATCTGAAACGGAACAATGCCGGTCGCGCGACATTTTATCCGATCACAACGATGCGCGCATCCGACTTCGGCGAAAGTCTCGACCGTGCCAAGGTCCAGCGCGGTTTTGTCGGTCTTGCCGATACGCTTGTGACATGTGATGAGAAATTCCGCGTTGTCATCCGATCCCTGCTTGCACGCATCATGATCTGTGACAACATCGACCATGCGGCAGAGCTTGCAAAGGCTTACAATTACCGTTATCGCGTCGTCACACTCGACGGTCAGCAGGTCAATGCGGGCGGTTCCTTTACCGGCGGCTCGGTCAAGCACGACAGCGGTATGCTGACACGCACCGTCGAAATCGACCGTCTGCGCGAGGACTGCCGTGTGC
>JAZTZC010000166.1:0-12258 GCA_045637265.1 Eubacteriales bacterium
CGTTTTTCTTTGGTATAACCAATAAACCCCCGGTTCAACCGGGGGCGAAAAAGCTTTAGCTGAAAGTAATAGACAAAAAATACCTCCTATGATAAAATAAAAGAGGTCTGCCAACCAAATTTATAAAAACATAGGAGGATGTCCAAATGGACACTAATAGTTTAACACATACGAAGTGGGAATGCAAGTACCATGTTGTATTTGCACCAAAATATCGCAGAAAAGTTATATATGGCGAATTAAGAAAAGAGATAGGAACAATTTTGAGGACGCTATGTGAAAGAAAGGGGATAGAATTAATAGAAGGAGAGTGCTGCCCGGATCATATCCATATGTTAATAAGAATACCGCCAAAAGAATCGGTATCAGATATAATAGGATATCTAAAGGGAAAAAGCACTTTAATGATATTCGATCGACACGCACATCTCAAATACAAATATGGAAACAGACATTTTTGGTGCAGAGGATATTATGTCGATACAGTAGGAAAAAATACCAAAAAGATACAAGAATACATTCAGCATCAATTGCAAGAAGATATTGCCAATGATCAGATAAGCCTATTTGAATCAGTAGACCCGTTTACGGGTGAGCCTGTGAAGAAAGGCAAATAAAACACCGCTCTCGCGGTTGCCCGAGAAAGCGGTGCGGTTGGCAGATTTTCGAGCACGCGAGTGCTGCCGGTAATATCCCCTTATAGGGGAGTTTCATGCCACCGGCTTAGCCGGTGGTCATGACTTCACGATACATGATGATTGCGATGTGTTATTCACACAGACGATCTCATTGACACAATTCTTCCAAAACATCAAGTATTTCAGACAGCACTTCTTCCCGATTGATCGAGGTATCATACGTTAAAATATGGTATTTCTCGAAATTTTCATTGAAGAACCGATTTCTTTCCATGAATTGCTCACAGAATTCGTTCAGCTGTTCATCCGATACATAATAAGTCCAATCATCTTCCGTATCGTATTGTCTGATGTTCTGAAATAAATCTTCTTTTGATTGATGGTTATAGGTCAAGCCGATCAAGACATATTTGCTCGTATCGATTGTGGGGAGCAATTTCTCAAAATCAATATCGGTTCCTTCAATGACGGTTTTACAGCCATCATAGAATTTTGTTCCCTCTGACAATTCCGTTAAATATTTTGACAAAAAACATGACATTTGTTCTGCGATTTTGCCATGATCTCCATCCCATGAAATGTTCAGTTTCGGAAATGCCGCCAACGCAGTTACGATATCATCGATGCTGATAATACTGTAACCGTATTTTTCATGGATCATTTTGGACAATGTTGTTTTGCCTGCTCTGCCCGGACCTATGATCAAGATATTTTTATACATTGCAATCTCCTCTGACGGTTGCTGTTATCGGCAATCAAACTACGGCAGTTCAAGAATACGGATTGCCGCATCAACTTCCCGCTCACACAGCGCAGGAATCGTCAGGTAATGAATCCCGTTCATATCCGATGCCATTCCCGGATGATAATGTCCGCAGATGACATGACTGACAACGCCGCTTTCCTCAAAAATACGGCGAAGCTGATCGGCATTTGACAGGCGATGATCCTCACTGATATTGGGATCAACATTCTGATGCAGGAAGATACAGACAGGTCTGTCCGCATCTGCAAGCTGATTCTGCAATACATCCGTGTGGGGATAATATGTATCGGTCCAGTCACCGCCGCCGGGTCCATAATGCGAGCCATCGGCATAATAGCAGGCATCGAGGAAGATCAACATCGCCGCATCTGTTCTGACGGTATGCGGTCGATGCTTCTGACCGAGGATTTCATAAAAAGCTTCTTCCGTAAAGACAAAAGCATCGTGGTTCCCCATCAGACACAGTGTGGGAATCGGAGACGCATCCATGACAGCGGCACACGCGCGCAGATTTTCACATTCTTTTTCGTAGGTCGTCTCGGTATCTGTCAGGTCTCCCAGACACAGAACAAGATCACAGCCTTCGTTTTCAAACATCCGATAGGCATCCTTGATTTTCTCAAGAGAACGGCTGTTATAGCGGCATCCGCAGGTCAATTCCGACGACGAATAATGCGAATCCGTAAAAATTCCGAGTTTCATGATGCATCCTCCTCATTCAGAACAACAAACGCGGCATTGATGCCCGGTGCGGAATGTGTGTTATACTGCGTATCCGTGACCGTCACATTACCCGCACCCTCTCCATAAAACGTCACGGTATCGCCGGGCAGCAGATTCATGCGATCCTCACGGATGCAGTCGCAGACAAGCACGGTAAATGTTTGTGCTTCATTTGAACAGATATAATAGTTCGGATAGCGAGTATGGCTGTAAGCGCCATCCGCATCGGAGATCATCTCACGTACCGTCAGCGTGACGGCGACTTTTTTTCCAAGGTACGCATCCGCCATGCGGTAGTAGGTTTCAGCATCCGTAATTTCACATGCGGCAATATACTCCTCCCGCGGCATCGACGCATCGACGGGAAGATCAAACTGTCCGCGGATCATACCGATCAGCATTCCGCCGACACCCCAGGAAACAAGAACGGTATAAAGCAGAGCCACAACAACAAAGGTAATTTTCTGTTTTTTAGGGTGCGGACTGGTAATCAGAAGAACCACACCGATCAAGGGCATGAACAGCAACGCCAGCGCGATAAACCACCAGGAATGATACCATTCCACAAACACAACACGGGAGGATGCCCGTGAAAAATTCTGTTTTTTTGCCTTGACCGGTTTTCTGTTTTCCGCGCGGTATTCCTCCGGGCAGTACGCAGAACAGATCGGACAGTATTCCGCTGTGGGCGCAAAATAACTGCCGCATTCGGGACACCGATTCAGATCGGGGCGGTCAAGTTCATCGGTACTGTGAGAACCGAGCATACGTCCCATTGTATCAATTCCTTCCTTTTGATTGGTTATATCTCATTGACGATATTATAGCACACCTGTATGCAATTGTCAATTACCGACAGTATCGGATGGAAAATCAATCGGAATTTTTCTGTAACAGATTGACATCACATGTGATATATAGTATAATAATAACAGAAAAACAGGCTTGTTCCCATTGAAAAAACACGATAAACAAAGGAGAATTTCATGAAACACATCACATCGGCTCTGCTTGCCGCACTCATGCTTGCATCGCTGGCTTCCTGCGGTGATGCCTCCACGGACACCACGGTTGATTCCACCGCCGATACCACTGCTGCTGTTGTTACCGAAGCTGCCGCACCGTCGCTGCTTGACGATCTCGGTGAGCGCGATCTCGGCGGTATGGTCTATACCATTTTTGACTGCAACGCCCATTCCGCTATTCAGGCAAACATCCCCGGTGAGGAAATGACCGGTGACGTTGTCAATGACGCACTTCTGACCCGTGACCTCTATCTGGAGGAGCGCTATAACTGCTCCATCGAATATATCCAGCAGAATGACATCAACAAGCTCAAGTCCATGGTTACCGCAGGTGATGACGAGTGGCAGATGATCATCGCAACCATGGTCAGCCTCAACTCGCAGGCAACGGCGGGATATCTTGCCGATATGTGCGATATGCCGTATCTGGAAATGGATCAGAACTGGTGGAATCCGCTGATGTATGAAAACATGCGTCTGCATGAAGCCATGTACTTTACCGCATCCGATATCGCGCCCGGTGTCTACAAGATGCCCGGCTGTATGTTCCTCAATCTGAAGCTCTACACCGACTATGACTACGACTTCGATATCTTCCAGTCTGTCATTGACGGCAAGTGGACCGTGGAACAACTCCGTACCATGACAAAGGATATGGACAACGACCTGAACATGGACAACTCCTGGAATGTCGATGACGACTTCTTCGGCTTCGCCATGCAGAAGGACTCCACAGAAGCCTCCCAGATTCTGCTTGCCGGTGCAGGCGTACAGTTCTCACACATCAACGAGACCGGTGACAACATCACCTGTGATCTGCTCTCCGACAGTCATGCAGTACAGGTCATCGAGGGTGTCAGCGATCTGTTCAAGTCGATCAATCTCGGTGCCGACGGCGATATCAACGGCTTCTCCAATATCCTCTTTGAAAGCGACCGTGCACTGTTCTTCATGCACAAGCTCGAATCCGCTGCCGTCCATCTGCGCGATATGAAGTCGGACTATCTGATTCTGCCCGCGCCGAAGTGGGACGAAAACCAGGAATCCTACTATTCCTTCCTGTCTCCGTGGGGCTCCTGCTTTATCGCTCTGCCGCAGACCGTCACCGGAAACGAAAATTACGGCTTCTTCACCGAAGCACTTGCACGTTACTCGCGCGAGGTTGTCCGTCCCGTTGCATATGACCTTGTATATAAGGAAAAGGACACCCGTGACGAGCGTTCTGCCAAGGTGCTTGACATTCTGCTTGACTCCACCTACATCGACTTTGCATCGCTGTACGACTTCGGCGGTGTCAACGGTGTTCTTGTCAATGTCCTGTACAAGGATCAGCCGCTGGCATCCAACATCGAAAAGATCCAGTCGAAGATCGACACCTCAATTACAAAGCTCGTCGAGGCATGGATGCCGATCGAATAATTGTCTCCATGATAAAAATATAAGACTGCACATCAGCCGACACAGCGGAAGACGTGCAGTCTTTCTTTATGATTGGGATGTTACTGTTCCTCGATCAGATTTTCAATAACCTTTTCGAACTGCGTGGTCATACTCTTGATGTTCTTCTCGTAGGTGGAAATCCAGTTTGCATTGCCGCCGGACAGAGAGGAACGGAACAGAGAATATGTCTTGCCGCCCATGCTGTCATTAAAGATTCTGCCGATATCAAAGACATTAGAGTCACGGATGATATTGTACATTTCCGATGCATCGTCATCGCTTGCGTATTTGACCTTGAGCGCAACCTCAAACAGCGCGGGCGATACGGTACGGTAGGATTCGGATGCCAGACATTCGAGGATAGCAGCAGACATGGCGGGATCCTTTGCATCTACGGGGATACCGTACAGCGTATACGGGAACGAAGAAACGGTATAGTAGTCCTCCTGTTCCTCGTCATATTTCGGCACGGGCAGAATACCGTATTCGATCTGTGTGTCACGCAGGTAGTTCTTTGCGTAATAGACCTCGGTTGTCAAAAACAGCGCACGTCCCTCAAGGAACTGATTGCGGACGATATCATAGTCGCTGCCCAGATACATTTCATTGGTGGCAAACATATCGATCAGCTTGGTCAGAAGATCCTGTGCCTTTTCGCCGCCGAATTCATCGGAAAGTACAGGAAGACCTTCCGCGCCGAGCTCCGTTGTACGCAGACCGGAAGCAAAGAAGAACGTATCCGACCATGTGGAGTGCGTCGTATAGCCAAACTGGTCGGCAGGGTCCTTTTGGCCGTCACCGTTGAGGTCGGAGTATAAATCGGCACAGATTTCAATCATCTTATCCAGCGTCCACTGTCCGCTTCTGACAAGATCATACAGGTTCTCAACATCGTAATTCTGCGCAAGGGTCTTGTTGAAATAGATCAAGTACAGGTAATAGATCATATTCGTGGAGATGTCACCGGAGCAGAAATAAAGCTTGTCGCCGCAGATTGCCTCCTTGATGAGGGAATCCGGCCACCAGGGTTTGTCAAAATCGATATACTCGAGTTCCATCAGGTCAATGAGCAGACGGTTGTTGGCAAGTGTGGCACCGCTCATGGAGTAACCCGCAACGATATCATTGGCACCGTCGCCCGCCATGGCAGACTGTGTGACCTGCTTGACCCACGCGGCACGGTCATCGAAAGCACCCGGTACAAGGGTATAGGTAAGTGCTACATTGAGCCGCTCCTCAACGGTACGGTTACGCTCAAAAATAGCATCATTGACAATGTCGCCGTCTGCTTCCTCGACGAAGAATTCCACATTTGCGGCACCCTCCCATCCGAAGATATGAGTTGTGACGCCGCCGAAGTCCAGCTCCTCGGGAAGATCGTCGGGCTCGTAGACAGGCTCGGTCTCGACCGCTTCCGTCACAGGCGCGGTATCGGCTTCTGTCGTGACAGCGGGTGTTTTGGCGGTATCACCGCAGGAAAACAGACTTGCTGCAAGAAGCAGTGCTGCCGCTGATACGGCAATATAACGGTTATTCATAGTTGGTTTCCTCTTTCATATCAGAATAATTTTTATAGGTATGTAACAGATGAACATTGGAATCTGCGATTACTGCATTTCCACTTCATTCAAAGAGTTGTAGAAATTTTCAATGGTACGGATAGCCGCTTTTTCCCGTGTTGCATAGAACGAGGAAAAATCAGCGGATTTCTGCGTGAGGGCAAGACTTGAGAGTGCAAAGAACATATCGGAAAAGCCCGCGGAGAACCCGAAGTAATTTCCGCCCGGTTCATAACAGATGGTATCGAACACGATATCAAGCATCTTGACTGCATTTTCGTCACGTGCGAGCTTGCCTGTGAGCACCGTATCGTAATAGGTGGGAAGAACGGAATTTCCGCTTTCATACGCCTGAAGTTCCAATACAGCACCGACCAATTCCGGATTGGTAATGGAAAGCGGAATACCCATCAGACCGCCCCAGTCAAGAGAACGGTATGTCTTTTGCGCTTCATCATATTTCGGATACGGCAGGAAACCGAATTCTACCGTATAATCGCGCATTTTCTCGGCCCATGTCAGTGTTTCCAGATCAAACAGCAAACGTCCGGTATCCAGCGTGAGGTGATATCCTTCATGTTCGGTGAGCGGCATGAAGCAAACATTCTGTTTTGCAAGGTCTGCAAACAGCGTAACAATGTTCAGCATCTTGTCGGTATTGATGGCGAGAGTGATTTGTCCTTCCGATGTTTTTTCTGTGATAAACTGATCTGCACCGGTGACAAAGCTGGTGTATTTGGAGACTTCGGAAGCGGTTATGCCGAAACGGTCGTATTCACCTTCCATTTTGCCGTTGCCGTCCAGGTCGGATACAACGCTGCGCGCCATTTGCGTAAAGACATCCAGCGTCCAGCGTCCGTCGTAAACGAGCTGATATGGGTCTTCAAATTCCAGGTCGTTGACCATATCCTTGGAGAAATATACGATATACGGACAGGGAAGCATATAATCGTTGACAGCAAAATAGGTGTTTTCGCCCAGCCGCAGGGTATCCATCTGCTCCTTATTCCACCAATCCGCATCGATATCGATGTGAGGAACCTCGTCCAGATTGTAAAGATATCCCTGAGACGCAAAAGAAGAAACACCGTCAATGCAGTGAAAGAGCACCTGCTGATAGACATCGTCTGCGGAGAGTATCGTTGGCTTTACCATATTCGGAACAGCGGTTGTCGCCGTATCTTCTAAAAGCGTGTGCTGCAAATCGACATTCAGCCGTTCTTCAATGGTACGGGTACGCGTATAGATGGCATCGTTCATAATGTCGCCGTTTTCTTCATCGGCGAAGAAATAATAACGGTATCCCTGCCAGGAGAATGCAATGGTGTGGAAGGATGCACCGCCGAAATCCAGATTCTCCGGCAAATTACAAGCGGCACGTTGGCTGACAGCTTCGGTTTCTGCGGCGGTTTCGGGTGTGTTGTCGGGTGCATTTGTCTGGATGTCAGACACATCGGCGGGATCTGCACAGGCGAGCAGGGATGCGGCAAGCAGCAGAGTGGCTGCAAATGCCGCAGAATAGCGATTTTTCATGGTCATTGATCCTCCATTTACGGGTTCTTTTGTAAGATTCCAGATACATAATAGTATCGGTAGGTATTGTCAAAGGAAACCTCCACATCCGTCAGCGTATCGGGAATGTAGATGGTATCCTCCGTTTCCGTTTGTCGATAGATGACATACGTGTTGGTCACACCATCCTCACCGGTGAAATCAACCAGATAATATCTGCGCTTGGTGGTGTAGGATTCATCCACATATTCCTCCAGCGGCATCCGCTCCTTGTACATCAGTGCCGCATGCGGCTGACCGACATAGTGAATGTGCCACGGCTGGAAGAAGACACCGGTCCACTCACCTTCCCAGAACGGATAGCGAACGATGAAGCCGAAGCGCCATGCGTTGTGGTACAGCCATTCTGCCATATCGGAGGTCATATAAGTGCGGAAATCCTCACCTTCGATGAGCAAATCGATCGATGTGCCGGTGATGTGTTCGCTCGTATCGTAGTATTCGATCATATAGCAGTCGTTTCCGAGATCACGCTCGGGAACAGCACCGTCAATATAAGAATCACCCAGCGCAAAGCGTGTGCCGGTTTCCTTCTCCGCCGCGTCGAGCAGCTGCTTCAGTGCATGCGCTGCACCGCGGATCATCGTGACCGAACCGTAGCCGTCGATTTCCGTTTCCTCCAGCAGTAAGGAGAAATCCTCATCGTGGATGAAATAGCGGTCATTGAGGATATACAGACCGTTGGTATAGTTGATGCCCTCGACCTTGCCGCGCCGCAGATCGTCAAGTGCATAATAGCTGATTTCCGTTTCGGGGTCACAGATATCCTCGATATAGTCGGTATAGGTCACCTCGGACACCGTTTCGATGCGGCTTTTTCCGAAATAACGGTCAACAATGCCCCATGTGACATTCGGACGTGTGAGCAGAATGATGATCCAGATCAAGGCACAGGCACCGAGGAAAATACCCCAGTTGCGGGCGAGCAGAAGCCAGCGTTTGGTGCGGTTTTTCATAGACAGAAAATCTCCTTTCCTATGTTTGTTGGTTCAATTCTGGAACTGAGCTTGGAACAGCTTACTGTAAATACCGTCTTCCTTTTGCAGAAGCTCCTCGTGTGTTCCCATTTCGGCAACATTACCGCCGGAAAGGACGAGAATACAGTCGGCACCCTGGATGGTTGACAGACGGTGTGCGATGACAAAGCAGGTTCTGTCCTGCATCAGACGCACCATAGCTTCCTGGATCTGAATTTCAGTACGGGAGTCGACGTTCGAAGTTGCTTCGTCAAGAATCAGCATGGAAACGTCAGCCAGCATCGCACGGGCAATCGTCAGAAGCTGCTTTTGTCCTTTGGAAATACCTGTACCGTCGTCGGACAGCACGGTCTGGTAGCCGTCGGGAAGCGATTCGATGAAGGTGTGAATTTTCGCCGCTTTTGCTGCCGCGATAACTTCTTCTTCGGTCGCACCTTCTTTGCCGTAGGCAATGTTGTCAAAGATCGTACCGCCGAACAGCCAGGTTTCCTGCAGTACCATCGTATATGCCGCACGCAGACTGTCGCGCGTGACCTCACAAATGTTGTGTCCGTCCACGGAAATCGTTCCCGACTGCGGGTCATAGAAGCGCATCAGGAGGTTGATGATGGTCGTCTTGCCGGCACCGGTCGGACCGACGATGGCGATCATCTTACCGGGTGCGACATCGAGCGACAGATCGCCGATGATGATGCGGTCCTCGGTATAGCCGAAGCGCACATGGTCGAGATTGACCGCGCCGCTGACATCGGTGAGAACCTTCGCATCGGGGATATCGGACTTCTCGGACGGCTCGTCCAGCAGACGGAAGACACGTTCCGCCGCGGCACATGCCGACTGCAGCTCCGCAAAAATATTTGCCATTTCGTTGATGGGACCGGAGAAACGGCGGCTGTACTGGATAAATGCCGTCACATTGCCGAGCGTCACACGCCCGAACATATACAGCATCGCACCGAACATGGAAATGAGCGACAGCGACAGATTGTTGATGAAGTTGACGCTCGGACCGATCATACAGCCCTGATAGTCCGCTTCATAGTAGGCATTGACCGCATCGTTGTTGTGTCCGTCAAAGCGATCAACGATGACGGATTCTCTGTGGTATGCCTTGATGGTCTTCTGTCCCGACAGCATCTCCTCTGCATAGCCGTTGAGCGCTCCGAGCATGGCGGAACGGCGGCGGAACAGGGGCTGTACCTTCTTCGCTTTATATCGGGTAAAGAGGATCGACATCGGAACGGTGATGCAGAAGACGAGCAGCAGAAGCGGAGAAATTTTCACCATCATAATCAGAGAACCGACAATGGTGATAACGCTGGTGCAGATCTGGATGACATCGTTTGACAGAGAAGCATTGACGGTATCGATGTCGTAGGAAATATGGCTGATAATCTCACCCGTCTGGTTGACGTCAAAATAACTGACGGGAAGTGTTGTCAGATGCTCAAACACCTCACAGCGCATTGTTTTGGTGATACGTTGGGACAGTCGGATCATCAGCGTTGCATTGACATAGGAAAGGATTGCCGATACGATATAAAAGACCAGCATCAGTGCGCAGTAACGGAACACCGACGGGAAATCAACAGCTCCCTTACCGGGTTCGATGGCATCGATTGCCGCACCCGACAGCGTCGGACCGATCAGCGAGAGAATATTGGAGGTGAGCATCAGAAGCAGAATCGCGGCAATCAGCGGCTTGTAACGCAGCATATAGCCGCCGAGCCGTCGGATAACACGGATACGCTGGGCACCGGTCATCGCCTGATCCTTGACCTGATTTTTACCCGGAGTTTTTCCGCCGGGCTTGAGCGGACCGCCTCTGTTCATTCAAATGCACCTCCCAGCTGAGAATCCGCAATTTCGCGGTAGATTTCACAAGAATCAAGCAGCTCTTCATGCGTGCCTGCCGCTACGATCTCACCCTCATCGATAACAAGGATATGATCGCAGTGCATGACTGCGGAAATACGCTGTGCAACGAGAACGGTTGCGCGGGTATCGGTGCAGTGCTCACGCAGGGCACGGCGCAGATTGGCGTCGGTTTTATAGTCAAGTGCCGAGGAGGAGTCGTCAAGCAGAAGAATTTCGGGGTGACCTGCCAGTGCACGGGAAATCAGAATACGCTGTCTCTGACCGCCGGACACATTGGTACCCTTGGTCGTCAGCATATGGTCAAATCCATCATCCAGTGCGTCGATGAATTCCAGTGCCTGCGCATGTTCTGCGGCACGGCGGATGTCCTCCATCGGAATATCGCGTCCGATGCGGATGTTTTCTGCAACGGTGTCCTCATAAATGAAGTCATTTTGAAGCGCTACACCAAACTTTTCACGCAGCTCACCGTCTTCCATTGCGCGGATATCTTTACCGCCGATACGGATGGCGCCGGAGGTAACATCGTAAAACCGCAGAAGCAAAGCAAGGAGCGTTGTTTTGCCTGAACCTGTCGCGCCGATGATGCCAAGGGTTTCGCCTTCCTTGACAGAGAAGGAGATATCGCGGACATTGTCGCGTGCGCCGTTATAAGAGAATGTGACATGATCGAAGACCAGATAATCCTCACCCGGTACGGTCAATGTCTGAACCGTCTCCATATCCACGGGAATATCGAGTACCTCACCGATGCGGTTTGCCGATGCCGCACCCTTGGAATACATGACAAACATACGGGTAATCGACATCATCGCGTTGGAAATCAGTGTGAAATACGAAATGAACGCCATGATCTTACCGGGATCGCTGATGCCTGCATTCACACGGAACGCACCGACGAAAATCACGGCAGTCAGACCGGTATTGAGAAAGATCGTCATGAGAGGATTGGTTGCCGCCATTGACACGCCGGCTTTGGTTTCACTTTTCACCAGCGCTTCGTTGGCTTCTTCGTAACGGCGGCGTTCGTAATCGGTCTTGGACAGTGCTTTGATGACACGTACGCCCTGAATATTCTCACGGACAACACGTACCATACTGTCGACCGATTTCTGCATCTGCGTATAGAGCGGAATACCCTTTGCGGAAATCTTCCAGACAACAACGGTGATAAACGGCAGAACCGCAACCATGACGAGTGTCAGAACAGGTTCCATATATGCCGTGACCAGAATACCGCCGATGAGCAGAATGGCTGCGCGGACACCGAGTCTCTGCATCATACCGAGCATGTGATGGACATTATAGGTATCGGTTGTCAGACGGGATTCCAGAGAGGGAATGGTAAAGGTATCGACCTGTCGGCTGGACAGATACATGGTTCGGGAGAACAGGTCGTGACGGAGTGCACGGGATGCGTCACGCGCGACGGCAGAGGCCATGCGGTTGGCGATGACGTTGCCTGCCATGCAGATGACCGAGCAGACGATCATCATCACGCCCCACAGAACGATCATCGGCACATTTTCGGTCGGAACGACCTCGTCGATGATATGTGCGAGAATAAAGGGGAGCAGAAGGTCGGTGATCGTACCGAGGAACTTGATGACAAGTCCTGCGGACATGCGTCCGAGGTACGGTCTGATGTAATGCAGAATGTATTTCATATGACTTTATTCA
>JAZTZC010000167.1:0-1994 GCA_045637265.1 Eubacteriales bacterium
TTCTGGAAGGCAAGCTGCCCTACACGGTCGGCGGCGGTATCGGTCAGTCCCGTATGTGCATGTTCTTCCTTCGCAAGGCTCACGTCGGTGAGGTTCAGGCTTCCGCATGGAGCGATGAGGACATGAAGACCTGCCGCGAAAACGGTATTCAGCTGCTGTAAATTACAAAAAAAATCGCATCCGAATGAAGATCATTCTCCATTCGGATGCTTTTCTGTTATCGGGTATTACAGAATCGTCTCCATCCCCATCTTCTGTACCTGCATGCCGCACTTCTCGTAGAACTTCAAAGCACCGGGATTGCACGCCCAGACGTTCAGGGTCACATTGTAGCAGCCGATTTCCCGTGCGTAGGCTTTTACAAAGTCAAACAGCTTCGCTCCGATATGCTTGCCGCGGCACCTCTCATCGACACAGAGGTCATCGATATAGAGCGACTTGATCGGTGTCAGCACGTGCTCCTCGGAATAGTCAAGCAGCATACAGAACGCATAACCGAGTACCCGTCCGTCCTCCTCGTAAACGAAGATCGGACGGGTATCCTGTTCCTGTTCGATGAGGATGCAAAGCTCCTCATCGGTATACTTTTTGCATCCCGCACGGAACAGATCGGGTCTGCCGTTGTGGTGAACCATGGCTACCTGATATAACAGGGCATTAATGCCGTCAAGGTCGGAAATCTGCGAAAGTCGGATCGCCATCCAAACGCCTCCGATCAGCCGTCAATACCGAAGCGGACGAATGCATAGCGGTTGACGTATGCGCCGCACTGATTGTTTTCGTCCCAGCCATTTTCCATGGAGAAGGTCCACGGACCGACACCCCACGGCTCCGGATCGTGTCCGTGGTGCGGTCCCATCAGGTTACGGTTGGAGTTGGTCAGCGCAAGCTCGATCGTGTTTTCGCCCTCAGACAGGAACTCAGCCAGATCAATGCGGTCGGTGAACATCAGCATGCCCGCATCCTTACCGTTTACGGAAACCTCGGCAATGGCATATCTGCCGTCAACATAAAGCATCGTCGGCATACCTGCCTTGTAAGTATAGGAGGTCTTGACTGTCATCGTGCCGGCAAAGAACGGATAGCCGCACTTGACAACATTGGCTGCATCAAACGGGATCTGATCCTGCGCCGTGATGACAAAGGAGGTATCGTTGTAGACACAGCTGCACTTGACAGAATCCTCAAACGCATCGCTTGTCTTCAGTGCAAAATGACCTGTCAGATACATGCATTCAATTTCGGTATCAAAGACGAGACAGTTGCGCAGAGATTCGCTGACGCCTGCATAGAGGACATAGTAAACATAATCGCGCTGCCAGTATTCAAAGGAAACGGTGATCTCATTTTCGCCGGTCTTGACATAGGGCATGATGTCGGTTGCGCGGAACGAACGGTCGAGCCACCAGTCAGAACCGACCGTGATCGGCTGACCGTTGACGGTATAGGACGCACCTGCAAGCGGCTCGGTCACGAGATTCAGACTTGCGGGAAGCTGTTCCACGGAAAAGACAGCCTTGAGCGTGACCGCACCCTTGTACTTGTCGCGGAGCAGTCTGTCGCGGATGCATTCGAGGGGTCTCTGTTCAGAATACGTCTTGCCGCCGTCAAAGGAGATGGCAAAATGATCGATGGTCAGCTGGTTTTCGGGGAACTCGGCAAGGGCATACGGTGCATCGGTCTTGATGGGCGTGGGATTCGCTGTCTTACGCTGACAAGCGCAGTCCGGTGCGATTTCGTCGCTTTCCATGTAAAGATGTGCCTCGGAATAAGCAAAATCCGCACCGATGATGAACTTGCCGTCCTCTGCCTTGCCGCAGACAGGCTTTGCTTCCAGCGTATCAAGGTCGATCTCGACCATACCCTTGACACCGGCAACGGAAATTGCGATACCGTCCGCTGCTTCGTCGCCGAGATTGACAACATAAACGAGTTTACCGGAGGACGTATTGCGGACCATCTGGCGGAAACCTTCGCTGTTTTTGCCGGTAAGC
>JAZTZC010000168.1:0-1506 GCA_045637265.1 Eubacteriales bacterium
CGGTACGCAGTCTGTTCCGCGCGTGGACAAGATCGTGGGTCCCGGCAATGCGTATGTCGCGGAAGCCAAGCGTCAGGTCTACGGACAGGTTTCCATTGACATGATCGCAGGTCCGTCCGAGATTCTGATCGTCTCCGACGGCAAGTCCAATCCCCGTCATCTGGCGGCTGATCTGCTGTCGCAGGCGGAACACGACAAGATGGCATCCGCCGTGCTTGTCACCGATTCGATGGAACTGGCCAAAGCCGTTTCCGCGGAACTTGAGGTTCAGATTCCGCAGCTGGAACGCGCTGAAATTGCACGCGCATCCATTGACAACAACGGAAAGATCATCGTTGCAGACGAACTGCGCGTTGTCATTGATATTGCAAATGAAATTGCACCCGAGCATCTGGAGCTTTGCGTCGATGCGCCGTTTGATTATCTTGACTCCATCCGCCATGCAGGCTCGATTTTCATGGGCAGAAACTGTCCCGAGGCACTCGGCGACTACTTCGCAGGTCCCAATCACACGCTCCCGACCAGCGGTACTGCAAGATTTTCCAGTCCCTTGTCTGTTGACGATTTCGTCAAGAAGTCCCAGTATACCTATTACACCTACGATGCGCTGGAACGTGTTGCACGCGATGTGGAATATTTTGCAAAGCAGGAGGGTCTGACGGCGCATGCCAAGAGTGCTGTCATTCGCCTTGAAGATAAGTAAGAAAGGAATGTCACGATGAGCCGTTTTTTCTCCTCCGACTACGCGGCGCTGACACCGTATACGCCCGGTGAGCAGCCGCGCATTCAGAATCTCATCAAGCTCAATACCAATGAGTCTCCGTTCCCGCCGTCGCCGAAAGCACAGGAATACGCAAAGAAAGCCGCAGAGAGTCTGCAGCTGTACTCCGATCCGACGGCAAAAAAGCTCCATGAAGCACTTGCCCAAAATCTCGGCGTGGAACCCGACGAGGTGCTTGCCACCAACGGCTCCGACGAGATTCTGAACTTTGCGTTTATGGCGTTCTGCGACAAAAACAAGGGCGCGGCATTTGCTGACTTGACCTACGGTTTTTATCCGGTTTTTGCACAGCTGAACGGCATTGACTATACCGAAATTCCGCTCATGGACGACTTTTCCATCCGTTCAGAGGATTACTTTGATCTTCATAAAACGATCTTTATTGCAAATCCCAATGCGCCGACGGGTGTGTTCCTTGCAAAGTCGGAAATTGAGCGGATTCTGCGTGCCAATCCCGATTCTGTCGTGGTTGTCGATGAAGCATATGTCGACTTCGGCGGAGAATCGTGTGTCGATCTGATTCACACTTATGACAATCTGCTCGTCACACAGACCTTTTCAAAATCCCGTTCGATGGCGGGTGCCAGACTTGGCTTCGGCGTCGGATGCAAGGCGCTGATTCAGGATCTGAACACCATCAAGTACTCGACCAATCCCTACAACGTCAACGCAATGACGATGGCGGCAGGTATCGGTGCGCTCGAGGATGAAGAATACACCCGTGC
>JAZTZC010000169.1:0-5890 GCA_045637265.1 Eubacteriales bacterium
TGGGTTTCGCCGATCTTGTGAGTCTTACCCGTGTAGAAAAGAATTCTTTCGGTTGTAGTGGTCTTACCGGCGTCGATGTGCGCCATAATACCAATGTTTCGGGTTCGCTCAAGCGGATATTCTCTCGGCATGGATAACTCCTTCGATTAATATCTGTAATGTGCAAAAGCCTTGTTTGCTTCTGCCATTCTGTGCATTTCTTCCTTCTTCTTCACTGCTCCGCCAACGCTGTTGATCGCATCGAGAATTTCGTTTGCGAGTCTTTCAGCCATGGTGCGTTCGCTGCGCTGTCTGGAATAAACGGTGATCCAACGCAGACCAAGGGTCTGACGTCTTTCCGCTCTGACTTCCATCGGAACCTGGTAAGTGGAACCGCCGACACGGCGAGCCTTACACTCCAGAACGGGCATGATGTTTTCGAGTGCTTCCTGGAATGCTTCCAGAGCGGGCTTCTCGAGCTTTGCTTCGACGATTGCGAATGCGTCGTATACGATTTTCTGAGCAACGCCCTTCTTACCATCGTACATAATGTTGTTGATCAGCTTGGTAACAAGCTTGGAATTGTACATAGGATCCGGCAGGACATCTCTCTTGGAAATTTGACCTCTTCTCGGCACTGTACTTCCCTCCTTCATAAAAATCATGAAATCACAGGTACTCGAAAGTATTCCTTTCGTAAATGCAAATCAAATCCAAGGCAAAGTCATGTTGTATATATAAACAGTAGTTTATTCAAAAACAAGCTTCCTTTGATTAAATTGGCATAACGTCAGTCTAATACTGGAATAACCTTTTTCGGTTTTGCTGTGTCGCGTCTTTACGCACCGCACAGCGCGGTTTGGTTGGACCTTGACAGTCCGTCAGCCTTACGCCTTCTTAGCCTTCGGCTTCTTTGCACCGTACTTGGAACGGCTCTGGTTACGGTTCGCAACACCCTGCGTATCGAGCGTACCGCGAATGATGTGGTAACGTACACCAGGCAGGTCACGGACACGGCCGCCGCGGATCAGAACAACAGAGTGTTCCTGGAGGTTATGTCCGATACCGGGGATATAGGACGTAGCTTCCAGACCGTTGGTCAGGCGGACACGGGCGATCTTACGAAGAGCAGAGTTCGGCTTCTTCGGGGTCGTTGTGGTAACTTTTGTGCATACACCACGCTTCTGGGGAGAAGCAAGTTCCTTGGTTTCCTTGGTGAGAGTGTTGTAGTTCGCTCTCAGAACGGGAGACTTGGGCTTGTACTCCTTAGCCTTGCGTTCGTTTCTCACGAGCTGGTTAAAGGTTGGCATATCGCACCTCCTTTTCTTGTATTTTGAATTTTGTTTATATATACAACCGAACACGGTCGGAGATGCGGAAAACCGCGTCCGGTGCCGGGATCGGGAGTATTCGTTTGTGATTTGCCGGCTTTATGCAAGCTTTGCACAGACTGCACAGCCGACATCGATGCCGCACAGATGTCCGAGCGCTTCCATGGAGGAGCCGGTGACGACTGTCATACCGCATTCCTCACACAGTGCCGTGATCTGTGTACGCACATGCGCGTCTGCATTATCGGCAAGATATACCGAAGCGGCGCGGCCTGCGCGAATGGCTTTCTTTGTCTGGTTCAGTCCCGCAACGTATGTACATCGCGGAACCGATGTGTCGGAACTCATGATTCTTTCAAAACCGTACCTTTCCGTTAGTTGGGCATTGACAGGATTCTCACTGTTTCTTTCTGTCTCTGACGAAATTATACACCCAGATATTTATATTATAACACTATGCCGTGTGTTTGTCAACCGTTTCTTGCAAACCATTGCATTTTCTCTGTTTTGCACAAAGGATCAGCAACATCCGCCAATCACTTTCGTCAATTTATGATTTTAAGAACGGATGACGCTTTTCGGCATCCTGTTTTTCCCGCATTTCGAGGTATTCTTCACGCAGAATGGCGCAGGATGACACCGTCCGATAGTCCCCTTTGATGTAAACGGCGCGGCGGAACGTCCCCTCAAAGGACATACCGACCTTTTCCATCACGCGGCGGGACGGCAGATTGCCCTCCATATAGCGTGCGGTGATGCGATGCAGATTCAGCCGCAAAAAGCCGAATTTCATCACTTCCCTGACCGCCTCCGGCATCAGTCCCTGTCCGCGGAAATCGGGGTTGAGCACGTAACCGAGCTCCCCTGCGTTATTATCATCGTCAAACGACGTAAAACCACAGGTTCCGATCATGCGTCCCGTACCTTTGTGTACAACCGCCCAATCGTAAAACTCGCCGTCCTCGTACTGCTTCTGGACATATTGCAGATATTCGCGGGTATACGCGCTGTCGGGATGACATTCCCAGGTCAGATATGTTGTCACATCGGCACGTCTGGCATATTCAAACATGTCCTCCGCGTCATCGATTCTGAGCTTTCTGAGTGTCAACCGCTCCGTTTCCAGAATCGGGATCCGGGAGAATATATTATAAATGAAGTGCTTGTTCAACCTTCCCACATCCCCTCGCGCGATATCTTTTTTATTTTACCCGATTTTTGCTGATTTTTCAAGGTTTTTTGCAAAAAATTAAAGTATTGTTTACAGATGGATAAATAAAGAAACACGACCGTATTTTCTTACAGTCGCTTTTCCCGGAAAAGTCGGTTATCTGTTATTTTCGATCATATCACGCAGAAGCCATACGATAACGTGAGATGCGAAACCGTGGTCAAGAGACGCAACGGTGGAATCGTTTTCCCACAGTGTATTGGTCGTCAGCGCCATATTATAGAAGTAACCCTCGATGTTATCAAGAACTTCCTTCATATTGTCGTTCTTTGCCATCATGTCAAGACGCAGATAGTTGCCGATGAACGCATTCGCAAAGTGGACATCCGGATACTTGTTGTTTTCCTTTCTCCACGGACCGAAATCGTACAGAAGCGTGTTCCAAAGCTCGGGATACAGCTCCTTGGTTGCCGTGCCGCAGTAGAATGCGTAGTACTGGCAGACCTCGGTCACTTCACCCTGCAGATAGAGCTTGCCGCTCTCATCACGCAGCATCTGATCCACGAAGAACTGACCGTTGAAGGACAGACGGCGGATGGTTTCACGCATGGATTCCGCCTGTGCCATCAGCGCGGGATCATCGTACATTTCGCTCATCGCTTCCAGACAAGCGGCATACAGCATGTTGGACGGGAAGTTGACGCCTGCGGTCAGATAGTTTGCTCTCGACCATTCGACGAAGACCCATTCATCCAGATTCTCCAGCATACCGTCTTCGTTGAGGTACTGCTTGAAAAAGTCAACCAGCGCATACAGCTTATCGCGGAATGCATCGCTCATCTCACGGTCGCCGGAACGATCCATGTACTCACGCAGCTCCATGACCAGCCACATTGCCCAGTTGGGGATGTAGTTGCCGTTGTAGTGATCCGACGGATAGCACATCGGGAACATACCCTTGGGCAGTGCTTCAAAGGAATCGGGCAGCAGGAAGTTTTCAAGGAAGTTCTTTTCAACGGTGCACTTTCCGGTCAGCGCATATTCAACGCGCGCGGTCCAGAAGGAGTCACACAGCCAGCCGGCACGTTCACGGCACGGACAGTCGGTGTACAGGTCAACCGCATTCTGACGGTAGGTCTGGATTGCAGCTTCCCAGATCTTCAGGAACTTTTCGTTTTCGGAACGGTATTCGACAAAGCCCTTTTCCGGTGCTGCATATTCGATCAGATGGATATCGGACACTTCCGCTTCACCGGAAAGCACGATCGTCTTGATGTACTGCATGGTGAACGGTTCCATCGTGAGCAGATCGTATTCGCCCGCATCCAGTTCATAACGCACGATATTGACACAACCCATACGCCAAGTGTTGACGTCGCCATCGAACAGCTCGTCGAAGGTCACAATCAGCGTCGTATGCTTCTTTGCCTTGACATGCATACCGATAAAGCCTGTCTGGTTGCAGTACAGCTTGACGGTTGCAAAACGGTTTTCGTTCAGCGCGATTGCCCCGGGGACGTCGACTGCCGCCTGTTCATCGCAATGGAACTGCAGTGCGCCGAAATCTGCGGACAGATTCAGCTCCAGCTCATCCTTGTGATAACCCTTGAGGATCGGGGAAATATCATCAAGCGAGCGGTCACGCCACTTGCCTGCCTTTTCCTCGTCGCGGGTTACGCTGCCGCATCCGACCAGCTGCAGAGCGGAGAGCTTGGTCAGAGACGGGAACGGTACGCGGCGCGGCAGATAGACCTTGTCCTCTACCTGTTCCAGAGGCGTTCTGCCGGCGGTCATGCGGCCAAAGGATGCACCGTAAGCCGCACCCATGCGCCATGCTTCGACGAACGGACGCTGGAAGGAGAACTTCTGCACCTTCTGTACACGTTCGGTGACAACATCACACGGCATGCCATCCACGGGAGAAGTCCATGCGACAACCTCATTGTCACAGAGAATCTCTGCCTGGAAGAAGGAGGGCTGATCCATCGTGTAATAGCTGTTGACATTGTAGCCGGCAACCTCAAAGACAAGGATGTTTTCGCCGTCGGAGAGATACGGATTCAGGTTCAGCTCATCCACACGGTGGAAGAACTTCGGACCGCGCGCAGGACCGTAAGCCGCGATCTTGCCGTTGACAAACAGACGGTATACAGTAGAACCCGTCATACGAAGCAGGGTGTCACGGCCGCCGCCGATCACCGCGGTAAAACGTGCGGTTACATTCATTTCAAGCGATCTGCCCGCAGGCCATACGGGAAGCGCTTTCTGGAAGGGATTGTAATTCATTGCAGAATTCCTTTCTGTTCAGTTAAATTATATTGTGACGGAAATCAAGTTCCGTTTCAGACATTTTTCGGCAGTACGGTTTCCATTCCCGCAAGATGTGCGGTCTTACCGATTTCCACACTGTGCCATGACAGGTCATCTTTATAAACAACCGTGGTAATGGACGCATTGGGTACCCACGGAACATCCTTCATGCCGGAGAGCGGGATGTTCTGCCAGATACACTGCATAACGCGGATCGGTGTTGCATGCGTGCCGATGACCACCGTTTTTCCTGGATATCTGCGCACAACCGATTCCACTGCCGCACGGACGCGGACCTGCAGATCGGCAACCGCTTCCCCATCGGTACAGACTGCCGCACCGATGTCGGAAAGCCAGACACCGAAGTCCTCGGGGTAAAGACCGGGCAGATCGTCAAAGCGCTGTCCTTCCCACTTCCCCGCAAAGATTTCACGGAATCCCGCATCTGGGATCACCTCCATGCCGCGCAAATCGGCGACATGTCCCGCCGTATCGTATGCACGGCGCAGATCACTTGCGACAATCGCATCGACGGTAATTCCGTCAAGTGCTTCTGCCGCCGCCTGTGCTTGTGCATGTCCGCGCTCGGTCAGACCGTAGACATTGCTCTGTCCGGTAAACCGATGCTCATAATTTGCTTCACTTTCGCCGTGGCGAATAAAAATCAATGTTGTTGCCATAGAAATAATACCTTTATCGTCTGATCTGTTATCGTTTGTCTGTCGGCGTATCCCCGCCAATGGTAATGATACACAACTCCGGCGCATTGAAGAAGCGCGGCACAATCGTGTGATTGCCAAGTCCGCGGCTGACGATCAGGCGTCCTTCATGCATGCCCTGTGCGTATTTCGGGAACAGTCCCTGTCCGGGCGAAAATACAGGGATCGTGATGATGCGAATCTGTCCGCCGTGCGCATGCCCTGACAAGACAAGCGGAATATCAAGATCACGGATACCCGCAAAATACCACTCAGGTCGGTGGCAAAGCAGAATCCGATACCCGTTCATGTGCGAAAATTCCTCTGCAAACGCAAGATGCGACGCATCGATGAAATCGGTTTTTTCTACAAGATCAGGGGCAAGACCGCCGATGCGCAGT
>JAZTZC010000170.1:0-4840 GCA_045637265.1 Eubacteriales bacterium
GGCCGCAGTCATCAGATCCGCTGTCAGCTGTCTCATCACGGCACGCCGATTCTCTGTGACGGCAAGTACGGCGGACACCGACCGGCGGATGTTTCGATGGCAGGCATTGCGCTGTGGTCGTACCATCTGGCGTTTGTACACCCTGCCAATATGTCCAAAGCCGAATCCAATCAGGAAAAGCCGCTGTCCGCACGGATGCAGAAGCGGCAGGCAAAGAAGCCGGTATTTCAAAACCCCGATATCGTGTGTTTGCCGGATTGGAACGTGGTACCGTGGGGATGGTTTGATACTGTATCATCGGATGATACTTTACAGTAAAACAAAAAAGAGCACCTCGATTGAGGTGCTCTTTCTATAGAATCTAATAATATTAGAGTTCTGCGAAGTACTTGATGGTGCGGACCATCTGAGAGGTGTAGGAGTTTTCGTTGTCGTACCAAGAAACAACCTGAACCTGGTAGGTATCTTCGTCGATCTTTGCAACCATGGTCTGGGTAGCATCGAACAGGGAACCGAAGCGCATACCGATAACGTCAGAGGAGACGATTTCGTCGGTGTTGTAACCGAAGGATTCGGAAGCAGCAGCCTTCATTGCAGCGTTGATTGCGTCCTTGGTAACGTCCTTACCCTTGACAACAGCAACGAGAATGGTGGTGGAACCGGTGCAGGTGGGAACACGCTGAGCGGAGCCGATGAGCTTGCCGTTCAGTTCCGGAATAACCAGACCGATAGCCTTTGCAGCGCCGGTAGAGTTCGGAACGATGTTCTGTGCGCCTGCGCGTGCACGGGGGAGGTCACCCTTTCTGTGCGGGCCGTCGAGGATCATCTGGTCACCGGTGTAAGCGTGAACGGTGGTCATGATACCGGACTGGATTTCGAAAGCATCGTTGAGAGCCTTAGCCATGGGAGCGAGGCAGTTGGTGGTGCAGGAAGCAGCGGAGATGATGGTGTCTTCCTTGGTGAGGGTGTTTTCGTTGACGGAGAAAACGATGGTCTTCAGATCGTTGCCTGCGGGAGCGGAAATAACAACCTTCTTAGCGCCTGCATCGATGTGAGCCTGAGACTTTTCCTTGGAGCAGTAGAAACCGGTGCATTCGAGAACGACGTCAACGTCGAGAGCACCCCAGGGGCAGTCAGCTGCGTTCTTTTCAGCGTAGATCTTGATTTCCTTACCGTCGACGATGATGGAGTCCTCGGTGCAGTCAACAGTGTGACCCATTGCAAGGTAGTTACCCTGTGCAGTGTCATACTTGAGCAGGTGAGCGAGCATCTTGGGAGAGGTGAGGTCGTTGATAGCGACGACTTCGTAGCCTTCTGCGCCGAACATCTGGCGGAAAGCGAGACGGCCGATACGACCGAAACCGTTAATGGCAACTTTAACAGACATGTTTGTGTCCTCCGTAATATAATAAATTTTTGGGTACGCATTTTTGATCGGGGATGTTTTTCATCCCGTATACAATATTATTATATACTATTTTTTTGAAAATTACAAGAGATTTGAGAAAAAATTATCAATTTCTTCACATTTTTCCAAATGGTACAAAATGTGATGTCAATTTCGCCGATGAATTGTCAATATCACAGTAGGGAGCGTCAGGACTTGCTCCATTCCTCGCATAAAACGGCATACATGGCGGTATCCTGCCAGATCGGCTGACCGTTTCCGTCGGTGCGGAAGTAAAGATTTTTGACAAGTTGTCCCTCTTTCCGCATCCCGAGCCTCTGCATCAGACGCTCGGAGGCTTCGTTTTCGGGATTGCACATGGCGATGACGCGATGAGCAAGACCTTCATGGAATACAGCATTGATGACAGCGGCAGCAGCCTCGGTCGCGTAACCTTTTTTCCAGTACGCACGGTTGAATACCCAGCCGATTTCCCAGGAGGAAAACGCGCAGGGCGAGAAGAAGATATGCCCGATCAGCCTTCCCCACGGGTGTTCGTCATCGGGCGGCAGACAAACGGCGATGAAATCGGGATCGGCGATGCGTTTGTGCAGCTCTTCTTCGGATTCCTCCCGTGTGAGCGGCGGGTACGGTTCATAACGAAGAACCTCCGCATCGGACAGATAGGCATAGAACGCATCTGCATCCTCCCAAAGATGCGGACGGAGCAGAAGCCGCTCTGTGCGGATGGGCAGTGAAATCCGTCTTGTTTCCTCTTTCATGGCAGTTACTCCACAGGAACAATCCAGTGTTCATCGTCTGCACGGCAAAGGCGCACGGTCGTGCAGCATCCGCGCTCACTGTAGCCGTCATACGAAACGTAATAGTAAGCCGTGCCGTCCTCGTCCGCGCCGAGGGAAGCAATACCTGTGCTTCCGTGCGGATAGGTTGTGCCGGAAATGCCCGTGTTTTCATCGGTGATATTGCCGCGGGCAAGGGTAAAGCACAGCCCCTCCTTGCCGTCACGACCGATCAGCGGCAGTTTTTGGGGAGCAATCGACGCATCGATCAGATACATCGGATAATTTGGGAATTGCTCTTTTTTGCCCGTGTAGACGCACATCATATAGACGTTGCGCACAGGGTCATAGTCGAGATTCTGCACACCCCAACAGGTGTTGCCTGTGTAGGCAAAGTATGTCTCATATGCCATATCCGCACCATGTTTGTGCATGGCGTTCTGTGAGATCGGTGCGGCATTTGCCTTGATCTCGTCTGGATCGTAGCGCAGAATGACCTGATGGTCGTTGTCGGTGCGGTTCACATCCGAATAAACGCCGTAGCAGACAAACAGCCACTCGCGCCCGTCATGCTCACCGGGCATCGGACCGATGGCGGTGCCGTCAATGCCGGAGCAGCCGAGGATGTGTTCGCAGCCGTTCTTATCGGTTCCGAGATAGTCATCGGTGACGCGGGAGAGGAAAGCGGCGGTCATGATGCCGTCTTTTTCCGCATCCATGTCGGCACGGGTGATCTTCTCACCGTCAAAGACCGCGATGTAAAACGCATTTTCAATGGATTCTGCGTTGTTTTTCTGCAAAATACCGCGTCCGATGGCATCGTTTTTGTATTCGAGCGAGCCGTAAATCAGTCCGTCGGACGCGCGGAACTGAATACAGCCGAGATGTCCGAGGAGACCGCCGACCGAACCGAGGAAGTTGCCGTCAAAGTCGGTCTTGACCAGCTGTGTTGTGAAAGAGTAATAAATAACGCGATTTTTCGTGTCTACGGCGATGCCTTGACAGTGACCTGTCCGATAGTCGCCGGAGAAAATGGATTTTGGAAAGTCAGAAAAGTTCTTCATGGCAAAACTCCTCTCTTAAAAATACATCCAGGCGGCATATGCAAGCGCAATGCATCCGATGACAAAGCCGCCGTATTTGGAAAACTCCATCATTTTTTCGGCATATGCAGAGGGTGTCAATTCTTCTGCATACTGCAGCCGATCACCGAGTGTGCGCCAGCTCCAGATGAATCTCGGAAACAGCAGAAGTGTGCAGGATTCCAGAAAAAAGGGTATTGCAAAGATCGTGCCTTTGACTGTATTGTCAAGATAGTCCGCACGAGAGGGCTGTCTCGGTTTTGTGGGATCGACGATTTCGATGGCAGAAAATGGATCTCCTGCCATAGCGGCTTCCCTGAGAGCTTCTTTGAATGCGCGATCTATGTGATTGAGTTCCGTCTGCGAAACGGAAAACAGAATACATGCCGCAATCAAACCGACGATTCCGATGATGCCGAGGATTTTATCCGTGCGGCTGACATGGAAGACATCGGCGCGGTCTGCTGCCGCATCCATCTTTTCCTTGATGTCACGTTCATAGCGTTCCGCGTCTTCTGCCGACAGCGATTTTCCAAGCGGTCGTCCGCAGTCGATACAGAAAAAGCGTGTGTCATTCTGCGGTGTTCCGCAGCGTTTACAGATTTTCATAACCGTTCATTGATGTTATCTCATTGCCCGACGGACATCGGATTCGGTAATCATACCGTCCTCACCCGTACCCTCCAGCGCACGCCAGAAAATATCGTTTTCGATTGCCAGCATCCGTGCGCGGGCATCAATCTTGATACCCGAATGATAGAATTTGTTGTAAAGGACGTCGATTTCCTCACGGGTTGCCATCGATTCTGCGGCACCCGGACGGGTAACTGACAGGGAAGCGGCAACCGTTGCAAAGCGGCAGGCATCGAGGAGCGTACGACCCTCAGCAAGTGCGGTACAAAGTGCGCCGTTGAAGGAGTCGCCCGCACCTGTTGTATCGACGGCATCGACGCGCATTGTTGCGATGTTTGCCTTGAAGATCGGCTTTTTGTCTGCATCAAATTCCGCGCAGAATACACCGTGACGACCGCGGGTGATGATGACACGACGGACACCCCACGATGCAAAAACACATGCCGCGTCAAGTGCGGTTTTTTCATCGGTGACGGTAATGCCCGTATACTTTTCCGCTTCCGTTTCGTTGGGTGTGATCGTATCGATCATCGGGTACCAGGCATCGGGAATCGGCAGAGCGGGTGCCGGATTGACGATAACGGGCTTGCCGTACTGCTTGCCAAGCTCTAAAAATGCCTCGATGGAATCGGGATGCGTTTCGCGCTGGGTCAGAAGGACTGCCGCCTCGGAGATTTCTTTTTCTGCGGCATAGACATCCTCACGGGTGAGCGCCATGTTCGCGCCGGGGACAACGGTGATGCGGTTTTCGCCTGTCGTGGTCAGAACCTCGATCAGCGCGCATCCCGTGCCGTGTTCCGATGTGCGGGTGACATAACGGGTATCAAAACCCTCCCGTTCGTAGAGCTTTGCGGGTATATCGGCAAAGAAATCGCAGCCGAGTTTGGCGATCATGGTGACAGAGGCGCCTGCACGGGATGCGGCAGTAGCCTGATTGG
>JAZTZC010000171.1:0-3390 GCA_045637265.1 Eubacteriales bacterium
CGATGACGCATACGCATTTGCCGCGTCAATCAGATCGGCAGATACCCCCGTGATCTCACGCGTCAGACCGATGCCGAAGAGCGCATCAACGATCATCGCGATCGGTTGTTTGTCGGTATCGCGCAGAAACGAGTCGGCTGAGAGGACATGCATACCTGCCGCGCGCGCTTCTTCATAGCGGAATGCACATTCCTCCGAAAGTGTACCGTCATCGGAAAACGCGGGGACAATGACCGTATCGATCCCGTACTCGCGCAGGAGACGGGCACAGAGGATGCCGTCGCCGCCGTTGTTGCCGCTGCCGCAGAGGATGACAACACAACCGTCGGCAGTGTTCGCATCGACAATCTGCTTGACGGCATCGGCGCATGCACGTGCGGCACGGTACATCAGGACGCGTGATGGGGTATGGGTTTCGATCTCCGTGCGGTCACAGAGGAACATTTCGGCTGCAGTTAAAATTCGATTCATGATGGAACCTCCGTGGTCCGGCTGTTGGGTAATGCTGTCAAACTTTTGGATATGATTGTGATTATGGTCAACGCAGACATATCTCTATGTCTGTAGGGCGGTGCCTTGGTGCCGCCGCGATGGGTGCACAAGATACCAATTTTATTGCAAATCAGAACGATACAGGAATTACAAATCGTTAATTGTTCGCCGTGAAGGCATCGATGGTTGCCTGAACGTCTTTATCGACCTTCTTGGCAACTTTTTCGAGCGTGGAAGCAATGGTGTCCTTTCTCTGGTTCAGCAGCTCCATCGTCGTGTTGAGCGTGTTGCCCCAGTTGAAGAAGTAACCGACGTCGAAGACCTGGCTGTCGAAGATCAGCTGCAGCATTTCGGCACTGTCTGCATCGCGGATGGATTTGACCAGGACGAGGTTTTCAAGGTAAGCGGGAGAGATTTCCTGCTTGCCGTATGCAGCAAGGGCTTCCAGAATCAGACCGGAACGGTCGGGATTGGTAACGGTCATAGGAACGGAGATCAGAGAGGTCGAGTACGCATTCGCTTCGGAATAATAGCGATCCTGATCCTCGGAATACTTCGGCATCGGAATGACGCCGAAATCAACCTCAGAGCTGCGCTGCTGAACGATCGATCTGACCATGCCCCAGTAGTACAGTGCATTGCCGGCAGCCCAGTGGTTGTAACCGCCGTTCTGTGCGTCAAATTTCTGGTTATAGGAATACTGCTTATCAACGAGCTTAAGAACTTTATTAAAAGCATCGATGAAGAAGGAGTCGGTCGCCGTATAGGTCGGGACACCGTCTGCATCGGTCTTACCAACGGTCGCGCCGGTACCGAGCATCATGGAGAAGATTGCATCCTGCCAGAAGGTGAAGCCCCAGCGGTCGAATTCGTCCTGCACGCCATTACCGTCGATGTCGCCGGTAACTGCCTTACAGTTTTCAATCATCTTATCCATCGTCCATGTACCGTTGCGTACATCATCATAAGGGTTGTCAAGGTCAAACTGCGAAACGATCGATTTGTTGAACAGCAGCACGGAGATACAGCTGTCGTCACCGGTTGTGATATCGCCGGAGCAGAAATAGACACAGTCAAAGAAGGACAGCGATTCCTTTGCGTTCTGGTTCCACCACGGCTGGTCGAGGTTGATATACTTGATGTCATTCATATCAAGCAGATAACCCGAAGCTGCAAGACCTGCCTGACAGTAGGGCGAGGTGTTGATCGCATCGAATGCATTGTCGCCTGCCATCATCAGCTTGGTCAGCTTGTTGTACATTTCACTGCCCGTGTTGACGGTACTGGACTCGCCGCACCACATCAGCTCCAGATCGACGTTGTACGTGCTTTCGATGTAGTCCATGCGGGCATAGACAGCATCATCGACAGGATCACCCGTTGTGGCATCGATGGTAAAGTCATTGTTGTAGTCCTGACCGCGCATGGCGATGGTAAAGGTTTCGCCGCCGAAGTCCATGTCGGGCAGCTGCGGGTCGTAGATTACCTTGGTTTCGACGGCTTCCGTGACAGCCGTATCGACTGCCGCTGTGGTATCGGCGGGCGTTGTCGGAGCTGCGTCATTGCCGCAGGAGGCGATCAGCGGCAGAAGCATGGCAGCGGTAAGAATCAGGGTGCGAGCGCGATTTTTTGTCTTCATAATAAAAAATCCTTTCTGTTTTTATGCCATTGAACATGACACATCAATATATAATATATTGATATTATCTTATCACATTTTCCGTGAAAATGCAAGAGGAAACGACGTGAAAAATTCGACATTTCACGATGCGTTTCCGTTCTTGCCGAAAAAGGGCGGTATCATTGCCGCTTTTTTGCCAAATTGTTAAAAATTTTGCAACTTTGTGAAAACCCCTTGCAAAATGTACGATTTTCGTTTATAATATATACTGTGGAAAAATGGGTATCGAAAATCCCATATTCCGACAAAACAAGTCACGCAATCAATTATTATACTAACTAAAGGAGATAAACAACATGACCAACAACAAGCATGTCCTGTCCTGGATCGAAGAAATGGCCGCTCTCGTCAACCCGACGGAAATCGTCTGGATCGACGGCTCCGAAGAACAGGCAGAAGCTCTTCGCGCAGAAGCTTGCTCCACCGGCGAGCTCGTTAAGCTCAACCAGGATCTTCTCCCTGGCTGCTATCTGCACAGAACTGCTGTCAACGACGTTGCCCGCGTCGAAGGCAGAACCTTTATCTGCACCTCCAAGAAGGAAGATGCAGGCTCCATCAACAACTGGATGGATCCCAAGGAATGCTACGAAACCCTGAACAAGCTGTATAAGAACTCTTATGCAGGCAAGAAGATGTACGTCATTCCCTACTCCATGGGTGTTGTCGGCTCTGACTTTGCAAAGATCGGTATCGAGCTGACCGACTCCATCTACGTCGTTCTGAACATGCTCATCATGACCCGCGTCGGCAAGAACGTTATCGAAGCACTCGGTGACAGCGCTGACTATATCAAGGGTCTGCACGCAGTTGCTGACTGCGACGAAGCAAACCGTTATATCTGCCACTTCCCGGAAGACAACACCATCTGCTCTGTCAACTCCGGCTACGGCGGAAACGTTCTGCTCGGCAAGAAGTGCTTTGCACTCCGTATCGCATCCTACGTCGGCCGCAAGGAAGGCTGGATGGCTGAACACATGCTCATCCTCGGCGTTGAATATCCAAACCGCGACGTCAAGTATATCTCCGCTGCATTCCCGTCCGCTTGCGGTAAGACCAACCTCGCAATGCTGATTCCCCCGAAGGCATTCAAGGAAGCAGGCTACAAGGTCTGGACTGTCGGTGACGACATCGCATGGATCCGCGTCGGTGAAGACGGCAGACTGTATGCCATCAAGCCCGAAAACGGCTTCTTCGGCGTTGCTCCCGGTACCAACGAC
>JAZTZC010000172.1:0-2339 GCA_045637265.1 Eubacteriales bacterium
CCGTCCGGCACAGAGGATGTTGTAAACACCGTCGCGGCGGGTATAGAGACAGTCTTTTTCCGATATTGCCGCGGTACTCTGCGTTATTTCGGTCGGGAGGATTGCCGATGTCGATGACTGACGGGTATCTGTTTGCAGGCTATTCGTTGTCTTTGGCGGCTGAATGGATGCCAATGACGTGTCTTTCGCTGTGGGTGTCGGTTCCTTTGTCTGTTCCTGCACCGGCACTTGCAAAAACGGCGGAATTTCCTCGCGCGGCAGGGACGGAATATAGAAGACGCCGTAAAGATACGTCATCCAGATACTGAATCCAAGCAGTATCGACAGAAACAGCCAGGGGAAATGACGGCGGATCGGAGTTTTTTTCTTTTTACTCATCGGTGCGGAATATCGGGTGTACTTGTCTGAATGTCGCCTGCGGTCACTGTACCGTTTTCGTTGATTTCAGACAGGAACACTGCGGAGATATAAGACGCAGTATTGGTGAAGTTCTTTGCGTTGGACAGGAATACTTCACGTGTGATCTCGCGGTTGTAGACGTTAAATTGCTCGTTGACAATTTTCCGCACGTTTTCCGCGTACATGACGTAATACGATGCGCCCGTATCGGGATTGATGACACCGCCGCCGGGAAGAGTCGTGAAGGTCATCTTTGCCAGATCAACCGAGAACGCATTTTTTGCAAAATAGCCGATTTCGGCGACGGAGAGGTCGGTTGTGACGTATTGCAGCGCGGTTTTTGCGATACTGACAGCGGAGGACAGATCGAGCTTTGTCTTGACCTGATTGGCAAGCGCGGTCAGAAACAGCCGCTGTGCCGAGATGCGTCCGATGTCGCCTTCCAGGTAGCCGGATCGGTAACGGACAAACTGTTCCGCTTTTTCGCCGTCGAGATGCTGGTAGCCTGCCTTGAGGTGAATATACAGATCCTGTTCGGGATCTTCGTAATCCATATCAAACGGAACTTCCATATCGACACCGCCGATGGCATCGATGATTTCGCGGAAGCCTGCGGTATCCATGCAGATATAACGGTCGAGACGGATGCAGAGTCCGTTTTCGATAAACGAAGCCATTGCTTCGATCGCATCGCGGTATCGCTCGGCACCACGGGATGCGGATCGGTTATAGGATGCGGAGAAATACGCATTGAGCTTATGATAGCTGGAGCCGACATTGATATACGTATCACGCGGCAGGGAAAGCACATGAATATCCTGTTCTGCAATATCGTAGCTGACGACCATAATGACATCCGACAGATTTGCCGCGCGGTCAACGCCGAGGACAAGGAAATTGTAGACGTCTTCTTTGCGTTCATAACTGTCGGTGATGATTGGGGCCTGCAGATCGGTATCAGACAGAATTTCATCCGAATGAGCGGGGACGCCGCTTTGTACGTTTTCACTCTGGATATCATCGGTCCAGAACGCGGGCGGTTCATCGTCAATGGTCGGTTCGTACAGACAGAGATAAGCGGTCAGACCGCCGATGAGAACCAGAAGCGTTGCAAATACCGTAATCAGCGAGATCAGCAGATGGCGCTGTCTGCGGCGTTTGCGGACAAGATCGCGATATATAGCGATGGTCTGCTCGTCCATGTCGTCCGAAGATAAAGGACGGGTGTCATATTCGCTGTCGACGATGCGTGTCGGAGATGACAGTGCAATGTCAGTACCGGTATAGGTACTCATTGACGGGTCGTAATCAATGCCGTTTTTGGGCTCGTCACCGAGATGATCAAAACAGGTCGGATCGGGCAGAATGACGATGTCATCATCAGCGGCAGACGATTCGTTTTCCGATGATTCCGCGCACGACAATGCCGCGTCCGCTTCATTGGCTTTTTTTAGAATCGCCGCATGGATTTCTTCATCGGTCGGCGGGGCTGTCTTTGTGACGGTTTGTGTGGGTGCTTGAGGAGCGGCCTGTTTCTGCGCGGCGTTTTTCTGTGCCTGAAGGGCAGTCAGACGCTCGATGAGAACATTGACCTGTTCATCGGTCAGCTGATCGAGCGGAACGGATGTCAGGGGCTGCAGCGATTGCAGGAGCTGTTCTCTTGTTTGTTGGGACGGGGTTGTGCTTGGGTGTTTATTTTCCAAAATCATTCACGCCTTTCTTTTGAAAAAGGGCAGATGGGGTGTTCAGTGGGCTGCGGAAAAGAGCAGGGCATTGCGCGCCGCCGTGGTGTTTACATCAATCGGAGCGTGGCTGTCGAGCAGATCACGGATCGTCATATCAAAGGAGCACAACAGGACACGGTCAAGATGCGCGGACAATGCCGCAGGGTCGTCCTTGCAGGTGTCAAGTATGTCGTAGAAGCGATGACGCAGGGTGAT
>JAZTZC010000173.1:0-6873 GCA_045637265.1 Eubacteriales bacterium
CGTGCGTCCCGGTCCGTACATCTGCGCAGAGCACGAATTCGGCGGTCTGCCGTCGTGGCTGCTCTCCTACCCGAACATGGCACTGCGCTGCAACGATCCTCTGTATCTGGAAAAGGTTCGCCCGTACTACCGCGAGCTGCTCACCCGCATCCGTCCGTACCTGATCACCAACGGCGGACGCATCATCATGGTTCAGATCGAAAACGAATACGGCTCCTACGGCAACGACAAGGATTATCTCCACGCGGTCGCCGACATTTACAAGGAATACGGCATGGACTGCCAGCTGTATACCTCCGACGGTCCCTGCTACTGGATGCTGACCGGCGGTACGATTCCGGAATATCCGTGCGTTGCAAACTTCGGTTCCGACCCCGTCGGCGCGTTCAAGGTACTCAATGACTTCCGTCCCGGTCAGCCGACGATGTGCGGCGAATACTGGTGCGGCTGGTTCGACCACTGGGGCGAGCATCACCACATCCGCGACGCGGAAGAGCTTGCCGACTCCATCGTCCCGATGCTCGATATGGGCGCGTCGTTCAACTTCTATATGTTCCACGGCGGCACAAACTTCGGCTTCACCAACGGTGCAAATCACTCCGGTGGTTATCAGCCGACCGTTACGTCCTACGACTACTGCTCGCCTGTCTCCGAGTGCGGTGACCTGACCCCTGCTTACTTTGCCGTCCGTGACCGCATTGCCAAGACAACCGGCATCCTGCCCGAGCTGGACGTTGAGAATCTGCCCAAGGCAGCATACGGCAAACTCACGCTGACCGAACGCGCACCGCTGTTTGACAACCTTGACAAGATCGGTACTGTAACACATGCAGCTGCTCCGAAATCCATGGAAGAAATCGGTCAGGACTTTGGCTACATCCTCTACTCCTCCGAGTTCTTCGGTCCGATGGAAGAGCTGCCGCTCGTCCTCGGTCACGTCCACGACCGCGCACACATCTACCTCGACGGCAAGCTCGCAGGCATCCGTGAACGCTCCGGACGCATGGACGAGGTCAAGATTAAGCTCGGCAAGGGCGAAACACAGAAAATCGACATCCTTGTGGAAAACTGCGGACGTGTCAACTACGGTCCCAAGCTCTTTGACCGCAAGGGTATCTACGACGGCATCCGCCTCGGTCAGATGTTCCACTTCGGCTGGGATATGACCTCGATGACGATGGATGACCTGTCTGCACTGGAATATACCTGTGATACCGCATCCGACGGCATGCCCGCATTCCTGCGCGGTCATCTGACGATCGACGGCGCACCCGCCGATACGTTTATCCGCCTCGACGGCTTCCACAAGGGCTTCATCATGGTCAACGGCTTCAACATCGGCCGCTACTGGAACGACCGCGGTCCGCAGAAGACGCTCTACATCCCCGCACCGCTGCTGCGCGAAGGCGACAACGAAATCATCGTCTTCGAGTCTGACGGCTACGACGCACCTGTCGTTGAGTTCTTCGCAGAACCGGATCTCGGTGAGGGTAAGATCAGCTGATGATCTGAAAACTGCATAAATACAGCCGATCTCTGTGAAAAAACGGAGGTCGGCTGATGTTTTTCGATAATGGGTGACGGACACGGTGACGGTCGCACTCCCCAAACCTTCCCCTCGGGGAAGGTGGCGCGCCGAAGGCGTGACGGATGAGGGAAAAGCTTCACCGCCGGAGATGGTTTGGTGGACGCCGGCAGCATATGCTTCAACCGATCACACCGGCGCATGTATTACCCGTTCGTCCGCTGGGCTTCCGTCATAAACTGCACACCCAGCTGCACACCGCGGCGAAAGGCGATCAATTCCATCAGCGCCTGATGATCGGCAGCCTTGCTGTTGTAATCTAAATACAGTGCTTTCTGTTCCTCGTTCAGCGTATGGATCAGTGCAAGCTCCGCATCCAACAGTGCATCCATCGCTTTCAAGCCTTCCGGATCAAGCTCCCCCGAATGTTCATTCAGGTAAAAACCCCAGAATTTTTCCAATAAAGACGACATAATCGTTCTCCTTTTGATACATCCTTTCAGATGTGTTTTCGATATTATAACACCTTACAAGGCGTATGTCAAGTACATCCTAAAAGCTGTATGATATAATATATAAGAATCAAAAGGAACGGTGGCGATGATACATGGTCGACAATCATTTATATAAACGCCTGAAAGATATGCGTGAAGATCACGACTTATCGCAGGAAGCCGTCGCAAAGATTCTGCAAACAAGCCAACAGCAGATCAGTAAATGGGAAACGGGTACCCAGATGATGGGTGTGGACAAATACGTCATTCTCGCGCGTTACTATAATGTTTCCGTTGATTATCTTCTCGGTCTGACGGACATTCCAAAAAAGTTATATGAAAAATGAAAGACTGCCATCGGGTCATGTGACCTTAGACGGCAGTCCTTTTTTGTGTTTGATAAGATTTGGAGAGAAGCTCAAGGTCGCATGACCGCAGTCACGATGGCGCTTGTCCACCACCGCAATACAACCCTATGATTCCGCCAAAACAACCTTATTTCTTCTCCAACACCCGTCTGAACGCCGGTGTCTTCGTCAGCAGAATGACCGCGGCAACGGTGAAGATCAGCTCAGGGAGCATGTAGGCACCGTTGTAGGCGACAGAATAGACAAACGGAGAGCCCCAGCCATCGGGCATCCATACGTCAAAAATGACCGTACCCGAAACGAGGTGCGAGCAGAAACGTCCGAACAGCGCCAGCGCAATGCCGAGGATCATGCCGATACGACCCCGGGTACGGAACAGCCCCGCAAGACCGATGACGGTGAACGCGGCAATGTAGTCGAAAATGAGACAGCCGATCAGCGCGGCAGGCGTCAGACCCCACGAGATGACCTTGCCAAGGTCGAGGAACATCTGAATCATGGCGTACAGAAATCCGCCCGCCAGACCCCATTGCAGTCCGAGACGGATGGACAGAACGCAGACAGGAAGCATCGACAGCAGTGTGACCGAGCCGCCGAGCGGTGCTTCGTACAGCTTGATCATCGACAGAACGGTTGCAAGCGCGACCATGATCGCACATTCGATCATCGAACGCAGATCGGGTCTTTTTTTGGTGTTTAACATCATGATTTCTCCTTTGAACATAAAAATTCCGCACAGATGATACCGTGCGGAATGATAGCTTCAAAGAAATACTGCGGCATTATCGCGAATCTGCCGAGCAGTCTTCGACATCGAATCATGACTCCCTACGCTGGTATTATCCAAATCAGGTTAGAGGGTTCCGGACCTGCAGATCCGATCTCAGCCGTTTCATAAACAGCACCCCTGATGTTCAACTGTTGCGGTTTTGTTGTGTTCCGTCGAACACGGATATATTATAGCGCATTTCGGGTAATTTGTCAAGGGGAAATCGGTAAATGAAGACAGGAAATGAGATAACGACGGCAGGAGAGGTGTCCGCAGACACGGGTGACACCTCCCCTGTAAACATCGTTAAACAGTCTGCATCCATGCGAAAATTATATCCGCATTTCCTCCGCCGCCTCGTCAAGCAGTCCGAGGTCCCACAGAAGCCGTCCGAGAACGTACTTGTCGCGGATGTCCTTTGCCGCAGTGAAGGCAAAACGGATTTCGTCCGCCGTCAGCCCGTATTCGGTACAGGACAGCGGGTGACCGATGGATGCATAAAACGCCTCCAGCTCGGCGGTTGTCGGAAGCTCATCGATCCGGGCAAGGATGTCGTCCCAATGGGCAAGAATGTCCGCAAGACGTGCGGCGTGCTTATCAGGGTCGTATTTTTTCTCCTTGTGCTCCCCTGAAATCATCGCTTCCGCACCCTCTCCAAGGTGTAAGCGAAGCGTATCAAACCATGCATCAAGGTCAAAATCACGGACAAAGGCAAGCGCTTTTTCACGGTCGGGCGCTTTGGTTTTCAGCCATTCATAGCCGCGGACGGTGAGCAGCGTACCGAGGCCCGCCTGGATGCCGTGCAGCTCACAGGGTGTTCCGAATGCCAGCGCGCGCATATCAATGATGTGGGAGATGTAGTGCTCCATACCCGATGCCGGACGCGACAGGCCTGCATAGTTCATTGCAAGACCCGAGATCACAAGCGCTTCTGCCAGGCGACAGACGGATTCTCTGTCCCCCGAAACAGCATCCGCGGCACACGCACGGACGGTATCAAGCGAGGAGGTAACGATCCCGGCAACCGTCTCGCAGTAATATTCACCGACGAGCAGAGCGGCAATGCGCCATTCCACCAGCGAGACGTATTTTGCCATCATGTCACCGATGCCGGAGACGATCATATGCTTTGGTGCATTCGCAAGCACGTCCGCATCGCCGATGACCACATCGGGACACTTGGAGGAAAGCGAAACCTTCAGACCCTCGCGCTCCATCGACGACGATGCCGATGCAAAACCATCCATCGACGGTGCGGTGGAGACATAAATATCGGGAATATGTTTCTGTGCGGACACGATCTTTCCCGTGTCGTTGATGACACCGCCGCCGACCGCGATCACACCATCCGCATCGATCGGGCAGAACATGAACGCTTCCCCGACGATGGTTTCATCGGGCGCGGGACGGGTGCGGCGGATGATGTGCAGGGTATGGGAAATCCCTGCTTCGGTCAGAATGGCGCAGACTGCCTCTCCTGCCGCCGCATACGTTTCGCGGTCACAGAGAACAAAGGGGTTCTGCACCTGATATTTTTCGATGATTGCAGGAAGCCGCTTCAGCGCACCTTCGCCGATGATGCAGTCGGACAGCTGACCGAAGTGACGTTTTCCGCAGGAACAGACAAAGCCGTCGTTTTGCATGAGGGATGAGATGGTGTATTCCATAAGTTTGTCCTTTCACCGAATCGCTTCTCTGAATTTCTCGATATTCTCCCGCAAATCGCCGTCTTTTGCAAACACCGACGACGTTCCCGCGACAAACAAATCCGCTCCCGCCGCGCGCATTTTTCTTGCGTTTTCGAAGCTGACATTGCCGTCAACCTCGATGGTGACATGTCCGTATCCGCGCTCGTCCAGATATCGGCGGCAGTCGGCAATTTTGTCAAGCGTTGCGGGAATCAGCTTCTGTCCGGCAAAACCCGGATTGACGGTCATGATGAGCACGCCGTCGAGATCGTCCAGCACATAATCGAGCACCGACAGCGGGGTCGCAGGACACAGTGCCGCAATGGCCTTTGCTTGGTATTCGCGGATCATCGCAAGTGTGCGCTGAAGATGGCAGGTGGATTCTGCGTGAACGGCGACGATGTCATCCGGCTGAATCGCAAACCAGATGAGCTTCTTTTCGGGTTCCTCGATCATCAGATGCAGATCGAGCGGGATATCGGACATGCGCCGCATCTGACGGCAGAAGTCCGTACCGAGACACAGATTATTGACAAAATGACCGTCCATGACATCGATATGCAAATATTCAATACCCGTTTCCGCAAAAACAGAAAGCGTTTCGGACAAGGCTGCAAGGTCTGCACACATCATGGAGGGGGTGATTTTTGATGGAATCATAATGAATCTCCTTTTCTTTTGAAAGACAGATGAGAAGGCGTTTCACCGCGCTCAACCGTCTGTCCTATCCACTGTAAACCGCTCAGTCCGTTTGTCGCGGCGGCGGTAGATATATTCATCGTCTCCGCAGCCCTGCAGGACGATTTCATCATCGGTATACCGCTTGACGCACCACATGATTCCGTCGCGTGTGTAGATGCTCTGACCGAGGACACATTGTTCGGTCGGAATACGGATATCGGGCGGTGTATAGGAAAAGTCTGCATGGAAGCTGCAGAACGGTTCAGTATTATCTCGGAAATTGCGGATACGGAAGAACTGTCTTCCGCCGAAAAGACCCAAATCAAAGACAATGTTGTACGATGCACCGCAGTAAATATTCGTGTCGGTTGGTTGGATCGAGAATACATAATCCGTTTTGCCCGTGCTCAGCAAAAACGTCATTTCACAAGCATCTGCGTGATAGCTGTCGGACATTTTCCATAGTGCTAGACAACTCGGAATGCCCGCTTCTTTGACGGTCGGCAGCGGCTTGCCCGAATGATCGACATAAAAAACTTCGGTCTGATACATAGATTTTTTTCGGTTCGGATCATAAGGTTGTGACAGCCGATCCGCCAGACGCTCACATCCGGACACAACCGCACCGGATTCCGTTAAATAGGCATATGCTGTCGTACCTGTGTTTTCATTGTGTTCGCAGACGGCAATCAGCTTTTTCTGTGTATCAAACCCGTGGTATAATGCAGTACCGATGGTTGTTCCGTCAGCGGTGCGATAGTAATGGAGTGCGAACCGCTCCGTCTCGACAATCTCGCAGTCATGTCCGCGGTAAACACCGCAGATAAAACGGTCGAAATCACAATCAAACGTGCTGATTCCGTCCAGCAGCATAGAATCCGTCGTGACGGAAAACATACGGCTGATGCGAACGATGTTGTCAAGCGTCGGATATGTCTGGTCAAGCTCCCAGCGGGACACCGTCTGCCGCGTTGTGCCGAGCTTTTCAGCAAATGCCTCCTGGGATAAGCTGTGTTCTGTTCTGATCTGTTCAATCCGCTGTCCGAGGGTCATGGTATGTCTCCTTTTCTGTGTTGTTGTGTATAGTATATCACAGATACGGAGAATTGTCCAGCGCACAGGCAAGGAAATTTGTCACGCGGGGAGTGACAACAGAGATAACAAAACAAGGAGCCGCCAAAAGCAGCTCCTTGTGAAAACTTGTATGAAATTACTTGGACAGGTTTGCTTCGAGAACTGCGAGTTCGTCGTAGAGTTCTGCGGGAACACGGTCGCCGACCTGTGCGTAGAATTCCTTGATGTTTGCAACATCTTCCAGCCAGGAAGCGTTGTCGATGGTGAGGAGTTC
>JAZTZC010000174.1:0-2092 GCA_045637265.1 Eubacteriales bacterium
ACTACGAAGGACAGTTTATTTATACATCAGCCTTTTCCACACAGATGGATATGACCATTACCACGCGCAGTGCGGGTACGGCCGGAACGCTTCTTTGCTTCCGCGATTCCTTTGCATCCGCGATGCTCGGAGATCTTGCGGTGACGTTCTCGCAGATGCAGATGGAACGCGCCATTCCCTATCGGCTGGATCTTCTTGAAACTGTCGGGGCAAATGTTGTCATTGTTGAAATTGTCGAACGCAATCTTCGCTCACTCATCGGATGTGACGGGCGGATCATCGGAGAGACATCCGGTGTGCCGTCTGACGGATGATGATCACAGTACTGAAATGGAGGAATTACGATGCTAAAAAAACATATCCCGGCCGCAGCATGCATGCTCTGTTGTATCACCCTCGTTTTCTCCTCCTGCGCAGTCGGGCGCGGCGACGGTGCATATTATGCTTCCAACCGTACCTACGCAGGCTTTGATCTTGCCGAGGCACTCGGTGTTTCCTTTGACAACGCTCTTGTTGATCTTGCGGAGCCGGAGCCGGGTGATGTTCCCGCAGCACCGGTCGTCGGTGAGGGTGAGCCGAATGAAATGAATGCACCGAGTGAATTCACCATGCGTGTGTACGGAAAAATGGAACTCTACGCAAAGGTCGGAGATACCGTATCCCAGACCACGCTTTCGGACGGGACGCTTGTCCGTCTGGCATCGATCGAAAACAGCATCTGGGCAGAGGTCTCCTCTATGGAGGGAAAGCTGCTCGGATATGCAAAGGACGGCTTTGTCCGTTCCGTTGATCCGGATTCTGCGGTCTATGCCGAAGTGCCGATCGCATACGGAATGGCAAAGACCAACGATGAGACATATGTACAGGCGTATTCCCATCTTGTGGACATCCGCAAATATCTGCGTGTGCTGGAATCCACCAATCCCGCAGACTGGCAGTATGCCGATCTGTCCGATTATGATGTCATCGTCTCCATGCAGCTTTCCACGCCCGAAACGACCATCAAGGAACCGTTTTATTCCCGCAATCTCTGCCTGATCCAGTATGACCTGCTTCCCAAACTCAAGGAAGCCATTGAACTGTTCAAAAAGGATGGGTATACGATCGTAATTTACGATGCATACCGCCCCACGAGTGTTCAGCAGCGTTGGTTTGATGTTGTCCGTCAGCATAAATGGGTTGCCGATCCCTCGCGCGGTATGGGCGGCGTACATGACAGAGGTACTGCGCTGGATATTTCCATTGTCGATAAAACCGGAAAACCCATCGAGATGCCGACACCGATGCACACCTTCACCGAAGCCGCATCCCGTCTCAGTACGACCATGACCGATACGGCACGCAAAAATATGGATTATCTCAAGGAAGTCATGGTGTCCTGCGGGTTCGATATCATCAATTCCGAATGGTGGCATTTTCAGGATGTCAATACTGTCTATTATCTTCCGGTCGACTATCCCATCGATGAGATCCCGCTGGTCGTGTCGGAAGCTGCGATCCATTAAGGGAGGAGGACTGTTATGCCGAATACTGTACAAAACACTTCTGCTGCTTCCTCTATGATCTACGATCCCGTTCCGCGGTTTTCTGACCAGCTGCAGCTTGACGCACCGAAGGCAACGCCCGCATGCCCTGCGGTCCTGTCCTATATTATCCGAACCCATGAGACAGCAGAAGACGGGCGGCCGCTCGATACGCTGTATTTCTATATCGGACGTGACCGTTCCGTTCCGCTGCGTTCGTTTACGGTCTCCTACCGGTTTTCCGCTTTGCCGGTGATGCTTGATGATCCGGCAAATCCCTATTATACTTATGAATATACCGATGAAGACATCGATTCGCACGAGTATCTGCTGTGCAGTTTTTCTCTGACAAAGGAAATGGCACAGTCGTTTCCCGGCTGTTCCGCGTACGTCAGCGAGATCCGCTTTGCCGGAAGTGACCGTGTGATCACATTTGCACCCGGTGATTTTGTTTATTCCGGGGAGGATGCCGAAAAAGTACAGGCCGCAATGAATGCTGCCTACGGAGAGGAAACGCTTTCCTCTGTACCGCAGACCGACGACGTACCGCATACGTCCACATCCGTACC
>JAZTZC010000175.1:0-4624 GCA_045637265.1 Eubacteriales bacterium
GACCCATGCCGTCGGAGGTTTCCAGACCGTTGCCGCGTGCGGTGCATTCACGGATGATGGATGCCGCGGATACGTCACGGGTTTCCAGCGGATGCATGAAGACTTCCCCGTTCTTGTTGACGAGCTTTGCGCCGAGGGAACGTACCTTTTCGGTTACGAGTGCGCCGTAGATCTGTTCCGGGAACGCTGCACCCGTCGGGTGATACTGGAGAGTGTCCGCATACAGGAGCTTTGCACCGGCTCTGTAGCCGAGGACGAGACCGTCCGCGGTTGCACCGTAGTGGTTCGAGGTCGGGAAGCCCTGGTAGTGCAGTCTGCCCGCACCGCCGGTTGCAAGGATAACGGTCTTTGCACGTGCAACGAGCAGTTCCTTCGTTTCCATGTTCATCAGAACCGCACCTGCGGCATTGCCTTTGTCATCAAGAATCAGTTCAATCGCTGAGGTGAAGTCAACGACGGGAATGCCGAGGTTGAGCACTTCATCACGGAGCGTTCTCATGATCTCCGCACCGGAGTAGTCCTTTGCCGCATGCATACGCTTGCGGGACGTACCGCCGCCGTGTGTCGTGATCATCGTGCCGTCCTCGTCCTTGTCAAATTCAACGCCGAGGTCGGACAGCCACGAAATCGCCTCAGGCGCATCGCAGACGAGCTTTGCCAGCAGCTCGCGTTTTGCCGCAAAGTGACCGCCGCCGAACGCATCGACAAAGTGGATCGCGGGGGAGTCGTTGGGCTTATCCGCCGCCTGAATACCGCCCTCTGCCATCATCGTGTTCGCATCACCCATACGGAGCTTCGTCACGATCATGACAGATGCACCCGCACGGTGTGCCTCAATTGCTGCCGCCGTACCTGCACCGCCGCCGCCGATGACAAGAACATCGGTATCGTAATCGGGTTTTGTCAGATCAACACTATCCGCGGTAATACGGCTGTGTGCCTGCAGCATTTCTGCAAGCTCATGCGGGACACAGTCACCGGCATTGGGACCGATCTTCAGTGCTTCAAACTGATCTTTTCTGTAGTCGGGATGGAACGCGGACAGAACCTGTTCCTTCTGCTCCGCCGTCATGCGGGCAGGCTCCATCGCAATATTCTTTTCTCTCGCCGCTTCAACGAGCGCAAGAGATGCACGGAACTGTTCAGAGTACATTTCGCTTTCCCTCCTGATTATTTCTCAATTTCACGGGTGTTGTAAAGTTCCTTCATCTCATCGATCGGCTTATCCATCAGCGCCTCGATCAGTTCCTTGAAGTCACCGTCCTTGATTTCACGGACGCGGTCTTCCAGATGTCCGCATCCGGGCGCAAGATACTTGCCGTTGATGCGGCGTGCCAGCATCGCTACCTGCGGATGGGAGATACCGGCAGGACAGCGGGAGGAGCAGACACCGCACATGACACAGTCAAAGGATTCCTCGGCACATGCCGCAAAATCACCGCGCTGTGCATACGCGATATACTGCATGACATTCAGCTCCTGCGTACATGCCTTGGTGCAGGCGTTGCAGCCGACACAGGCATAAATTTCGGGATACAGCTGCATCATGACAGCTTCGGTCGGTGTGACCTTCTCCATGTCATAGACTGCCTTGACCAGCGGGAAGAACGGCAGGGTCGCGATGTACATATTGTCCTCGACCTTCGTCTGGCACGCAAGACATGCATGCAGATCGCGTTCACCCTTGATGCGGTAGAACGTCGCACATGCACCGCAGAAGCCGTTTCTGCAGCCGCATCCGCGCACCAGCTGATATCCGGCATATTCCATTGCCGTCATGATCGTCAGTTCAGCCGGAACTTCATATTTCTTTCCGAAAAGGAAAATATTTACTGTTTTTTCCATAATTATATCCTTTTTCTCTTAATTTCTCACGGTCAATATTCGCTCGGAAGCTCTTCCAGCTCATCACAGCGGAAGACGGGACCGTCCTTACAGACATATTTGGAACCGACATTGCAGCGTCCGCACTTGCCGACACCGCACTTCATGCGAAGCTCCAGCGTCGTGTAGATCTGTGTCTTTTCAAAACCGAGCGCGCACAGTCCCTCCAGCGTAAACTTGATCATGATCGGCGGTCCGCACAGAACTGCCGTTTTGTTCGTATCGAAACCGAGCTCTTTTACGTAGTTCGGAACAAATCCGACATGTCCGTCCCAGCCCTCCTGTTCACGGTCAATGGTCAGATGGACATGGACATCCGTATCATTTGCCCACTCATTGATGATTTCCTGATAGTCAAGCAGGTCATCCTTAGAGCGGGAACCGTATACGATATCTATGCTGCCGTACTTGTCACGGTTATCGCGGCAGTAGTTGATGACGGAGCGCAGGGGTGCCAGACCGACACCGCCGGCGACGAACAGCAGATCACGTCCCGCAAAGACGTCGTCTACGGGAAAAGGATTGCCGTAAGGACCGCGGACGGTAATCATCTGACCGACTTCAGCCGCGTGAAGCCATTCGGTGACACAGCCGCACTTCTTGATGGAGAACTCCATGTATTCCGTGTTGGTCGGGGACGAGGTAATGGAGAACATCGCCTCGCCGACACCGGGAACGGACAGCATGGCGCACTGACCGGGTCTGTGGTCAAACGGCTTTTTACCGTCGGGTGTGAGGACACGGAAGGTCTTGATATCGGGTGTATCGATGCGGACATCGGTGATGACACCGAGCACGGGAATCAGCGTTTCATTCTGCATCATTTCGATTCACCCCCAACTGTTTTCATGACTTTCACAATATTCATCGAGATCGGGCACTTTGCAAGGCACCGTCCGCAGCCGACGCAGGAGAACACGCCGTCGTTGTTCTCGGGGAAGTACACGAGCTTATGCATAAAGCGCTGACGGAAGCGTTCCTTCTGCGTATTGCGGTTGTTGCCGTGTGCCATACGGGTAAACTGGGAATACATGCAGGAGTCCCAGCAGCGATAGCGGATGACACCGCCGTCGGATGTGTTGATATCGCGGATATCATAGCACTGACAGGTCGGGCAGACAAAGGTACACGTACCGCATCCAAGACAGCTCTCGGAGAGCTTCTCCCATGCGGGATCGTCAAAGAGGTCTTTGGTCTTGCCGCCGCCGAACGCATCGGTGTTCAGATCGGACAAGGGCAGTTTTTCAAGAATCTTCTGAATGGTAACTTTCTGTGCATCGACTGCGGCAGTATCACAATCCTCGGTCAGATCAGCGATCTTTTCCATAAAGGCTTGACCCTTTTCGGTCTTTGCTTCAAAGCAGACAGCATCCTCAGTCTTCCATGCACGGATGTCACCGCCGGGTGTTGCCGGATCGATGCCGAAGGTCGTGCAGAAGCAGTTTTCATCGGGTCTTGCGCATGCGAGTGTGATGATGACACCGTGCTCGCGGCGGTTTGCATAGTAGCTGTCGCGCGGCTCTGTCAGAAATACGCGGTCGAGAACGTCCATTGCCGCGGCATCACACGCACGGACACCGAACACGGCAAAGTCCTCGGTATCGCGGCGGATATCCTTGATTTCAATGGTCTTGCCGGAAACCTTGAACGCGGCAAGGTCTTCGGACTGCGGGAAAAACAGTTCCTTGGGGCTCTTTTCGGTACGGAGAGCATCACAGTATTCGACACCCTCGGACCATTCGGTGAACGAAGCACCGCCGTTTTTGTTTGCTGTCGGCAGGTACAGCGTCATCTGCGAAGCGATTGCAGAGAACAGCGCAGGAAGTGCTGTAAGATTACATTTACGCATCACGCATCTCCTCCTTTCGTTCTGTCGGAGGGTTCCATATCGTCAAAGGTGAAATTGACAAGCGGTCCGCGCTGACCTGCCTCTTCCCCTGCCTGATAGTCACCCCAGAACGTATTGATATCGCGGATGACCTTGCGGTTCAGAAGGTGCAGGGGGATGTTCTGCGGGCAGACACGGGAGCATTCGCCGCAGTCGGTACAACGGCCTGCAACGTGGAACGCACGGATGATGTGGAACAGCTTTTCTTCAAATTCACCGCCGGGCGCCTTGTTTTCGACACCGGACTTCGGGTTGTCAAAGACACAGACTTCACAGGTACATGCAGGACATGCATCACGGCACGCATTGCAGCGGATACAGCGGGACAGCTGTTCCTGCCAGAAAGCAAAGCGTTCGTCGGCGGTCATGGATTCAAGACGTTCGACCTCGTCAAAGCGTGCAGCATCGGTGATCTCACCGGTTTCGCCGAGGAGCTCATCATATGCCATGTGCTTTTTGGACTTACAGTTTGCACAGCGTTCAGCGAGTACATCCTTACAGGCAACCGTCTTCGGCTCGTCATCATAAAGGGTATAAACGAGCAGGTTCTCACCGTCAGCTTCAATCTTCGCAATACCCTCCCCTGCCATTTCACGGATGCGGCTGATATCCGCCATGCCGTCACAGGGTACACCGACAGCATAGACACGCTCACGGTCAAAGCGGTGTTCGGTCAAAAGCTGATTAAAGCTGTATGTAGCGCAGGGCTTCAGGAAAACAAGAATTTTGCCGTCGATCTTGCGGGTTTGCTTCAAAAGGTATTTGGAAAGGTTCGCGCCGCAGAAATCGTTGTAAATGAAATTGTTTTCGATATCCTCTGCCGTCGTGAAAACAGCGGGGGTCATATCCCAG
>JAZTZC010000176.1:0-4524 GCA_045637265.1 Eubacteriales bacterium
TGCACCGTTGTTCCGATGGCAACCGGCGGCTATCTTTACAATCTGTACGACATGCCGAATATGAACATGGAAAACCCGTGGTGGGACAAAGCCGCGCTGGACGGACTTTCTGTCGGCGGCATGGCGTACATGGCAACAGGCGACATCAGTCCGACCTCGCTGATGATCTCCTCCTGTCTGACCTTCAACAAATCACTCTTTGCCGAATACGACATGGAAATGCCATACGACATGGTGCGTGACGGGACATGGACGATGGACAAGTTCGCCGCGATGACAAAGGGACTTTCCCGCGATCTCAACGGCGACGGCAAAATGAACTATGGGGATGATCTGTTCTCGTATTCCTGCTGGTCGTTCGATCAGCCGTATGCGCTGTTCTACGGTGCCGGCGGTATGCTGTCCGAAAAGGATTCCGAGGACATTCCGCATGTTTCCTACGATTTTGACCGCATTACCGCAATTTATGACTACATGTATCAGCTGGTTGTCGAGCATGAGGCGTATTACGTCACCGACGGCAATATCTATCCGCAGACGTATTCCTGCTTCACAAACGGCGGTGCGTTCTTCTGTGACGCGATGTTCTTCAAGATCGACCGCTATTTCCGCGACATGGAGGATGAATTCGGTATCATCCCGAATCCGAAGTTTGATGAATCGCAGGAAAACTACATCACATGCGTCAACGGTGCGGGCAACTTCATTGTCATTCCGAACAATCCTGCTGATGCAGAACGCACCGGTATGATCACCGAAGCGCTTGCCGCAGCCGCGTATGACGGAATCACACCGTCCCTGTACGACATCATCATCAAGGGCAGAAATACCCGCGATGAGGACTCGGCGGAAATGGTCGACATCATCATTTCCAACCGCGTCTTTGATCCGCATTTCATCAACAACATTTCCGGCTACAACTTTGCGCAGACGCTGCTTGCAAAAGCAAATAAGGACGTCGTTTCCTCGCTGACCAAAACACAGGCAAATGCGGAAAAGAACCTGCAGAAGCTCGTGGATGCTTATCTGGAAACAGCGAACAGCTGATAGATATAAAGACCAACGAAAGGATTATGACCATGAGACAAGATATACGCCTTGGCAATCTTCCGAACCTCTTTACCTTCCGCGATGGGACACCCGTTGTGACGCTTGATGACTGGAATCGCCGCCGTGAGGAGCTGCTCTGCGACGCTGTCGGACTGGAGTTTGACGGTATGCCGCCCAAGCCCGAATCTGTACGCGTGGAGCATCTTGACGGACGTACCCGCGGTTATACAACCCATTACCGCATCCACTGCGGTACCAAAGAGCATCCGTTTACCTTCTGCATGACGGCATATGTCCCGAACAAGAACGGCAGAATGCCCGTCGTCATTACGGGTGACGCAATGTATACCTCCTGCTTCAATGACGAGATCGTCGCCGAAGCACATAAGCGCGGCTATGCCGTGGTCAAATTCACGCGCACCGAGCTTGCACCTGACTATGACGACACGGAATGGCAGTACGGCATTCATGCGGTATACCCCGAGCATCGCTTCTCGACGATTTCCGCGTGGGCGTGGGGCTATCACCGCGTGCTCGATGCTTTGGAGCAGACCGACTTTGCCGATATGCGCTACATCGCGGCGACAGGTCACTCCCGCGGCGGTAAGACGGTGCTTTTGGCAGGCGCGACCGATTCCCGCATCCGCTACGTCAACCCCAACGGCTCCGGCACGCACGGCTGCGGCGCTTACCGCTTCTTACAGCGTGAGGAGGCGGACTGCTATGCAACCAAGGAAAGCGAACCGCTGGACGTCATGTTCAAGGTATTTCCTTTCTGGATGGGTCAGGGTCTGCGCGATTATATCGGACGTGAGGGAGAATTGCCGCACGACTCGCACTTCATCAAAGCACTCGTTTTCCCGCAGTGCCTGATTGAAACGAATGGCTACCGCGACATCTGGGCAAATCCGCGCGGTTCGTATCTTTCCAACCTTGCCGCATGTGAGGTCTGGCGCAGATATGGTCAGGCACGCGGCTGTGTCAGTCACTATCGCATGGGCGGTCACGGTCATACACCGATCGATTTCCGCGCGTTGTTTGACTACATGGACGCCGACATAGCGAATGCCGCACTGCCTGCCGCCTTCTGCCATGCGCCGTATGACGATATGGAGCCGATGCACGATTGGTGCTGAATTCGGCTTTTACGCAAAAAACATCCCCATATTCCATGTTATGCATGGGTATGGGGATGCTGTATTTCTAAACTAATATGAGATACGGGACATCCGATCTGCGTTTTTGATTATAATTTCAGCAGCTTCTCCGCGTTTCCTCTCGCGATCTTATAATAAACCGTCTCGGAAATGGCGCCGTCTGCACGCATACCATCCATGAAATCACGGAATTCAAACGGATGGGTATTGGACGGAGCGCAGATATCGCAGCCCCACATCAGACGATCCTGGAATTCTTCCATAAACTTTGCGGCATATTCGGGGTCACGGCGCATGGAGTTCATGCCGGAGCCTGCGGAATAGTCGCAGTAGAGGTTGTCGTATGTACGGAGCAGGCGCGCCAGTGTTCCGTCGGTGACCTTGCCCTGAGGATAACCGTTGCGTTCTTCTTCCTTGAGATCAGCGGAGATTTCTGCCCAGAACGGCTGGGAGTGACCGATGAACTTCAGGCGCGGATGCTTTTTGATCATCTTTTCCAGTCTCGGCAGGTGCAGATCGTCGACAATGCCGTACTGGTGACCGAGATAGGGGGAAATGTGGAACAGCACGGGCAGATCACATTCCTCGAGGTGGTGGAACAGGTTGTCCATGAACGGGTCGTCGGCGTACATGTTGGGGGTTAGCTCGCCAAGACCCCGTGCGCCGAGGTTCTTGTAGTGCATGAGCAGATAGGAAAGGTCCGCCGTCGGTGTATTGTCAATCTGACGCGGGTCAATGTTGCAGAACCAGACGAAGCGGTCGGGATGCGCGTCTGCGATGACCTTGTATGATTCGGGCGTAGAGGTGAACAGCATTGAGGTCGGGCAGACGATGGGAAGCAGGACACCGTATTCGATGTCGAGCTTATCGTACATCGCAATCAGCTCTTCCGCCGACGGATACGTTTCCCCGTTGTAGCGGGACTTGGGCGTGAGTGTCGGATACGCCGATACGTGGGCGTGCATGTCAATTTTGCGGATGGTTTCCATGATAGATGGCTCCTTTCGGGTGATGGTGGATTAAATTATCTGTAGGGCGGGGGCTTGCTCCCGCCGTTTTTAACGATTCAAATTTTTATAATAACGTCGTACCGGATTATTCACAATATAATATTCTGTTTCCCGGTAATCATTCGGATTCCTGATAATATGTTCAAAAAAGGACGTCTGAAAAACCGATTCGATTTCAGGAAACTGTTTTTTTATCATTCGGACTGTCAAGGATTTGAAGGTACAAATGACAGAATTCAAATCAGCTCGTGATAGATTGGCATCCTGTTCTTCAGCGGTTTTGCTTTTCAGATGCAAAAGAATATGGATATGCTCCGGCATGATGACATAACGTGCTATTTTCACGTGAGGATATCGGTCTTCCAGAAGCAGAAGCTGCTGTTGTAAAATTTCACCGCAAGGTGTCAATTTTATTGCAGGTAATAGGTCAGGCTGTTTTTCTATATAAGAAAACAACTGTTTCTTATCTTTAGCACAAATTGTTATAAAGTATGCGCCGCTGTTGCTGTAATCAAAGGATGAACAGCGGGGATGTTTTCGGTTTCTGTATTCCATAATTGATAGAAAAATAACGTTTCCCACAATTGGATGTGCGAATTTGTTATGTTGTGCGCCCAACACGGCGGGAGCAAGCCCCCGCCCTACAGGGTATTTGAGGTTTAATTATCAACCCTTTGTCAGCACTTCATTTTCACAAACTCTTGATGTTTCAATTTGTATCAAATTCTCCACCGTTGTCTCTGCGATATTGGCAAGTGCCTCCTCTGTCAGAAATGCCTGATGCGAAGACACGATAACATTTGGCATCGAAATCAGACGCGCAAGGGTATCGTCCTCTAAAATATGACCGGAATTGTCCTCAAAGAACAGATCGGATTCTTCCTCGTAGACATCCAGACATGCCGCACCGACCTGTCGTGCCTTGATGGCGGCAAGCAGCGCTTCCGCGTCAACCAGCGCACCGCGGGAGGTATTGATGAGCACAACACCGCGTTTGCATGCGGCAAGGGACTGCTCATTGATGATGTGATAGGTTTCCTCGGTCAGGGGACAGTGCAGGGAAATGATATCACTTTCCTTCCAGATCTCTTCCAGCCCGGTATAGCGGACGCCTTTCTCCTTCAGCTTCTCATTGGGAAACTTGTCAAAGGCCAGAACCTTCATACCGAAGCCCAGGCAGATATCAATAAAGCAGGCGCCGATCTTTCCCGTGCCGATGACGCCCACGGTCTTGCCGTGCAGGTCAAACCCGGTCAGGCCGTTCAGGCTGAAGTTGAAATCCCGCGTCCGGATATACGCCTTATGAA
>JAZTZC010000177.1:0-6422 GCA_045637265.1 Eubacteriales bacterium
TGCATTGAAAAGGAAGACCGTGCGATCATCTTCGGCGGTGCAAAACCCGAAGATTATCAGAAAGTAGACCTGATTGACTTCACAATGCCGACCGCTGCCACAATCCGTGAAGAAGCAATGAAGTGCCGCGATATCCTGTATGCGGCAGATGACCGTATCGCAGACGGTACCGAGTGCGGTGCGTTTGCAGGTCAGTCCACCATCCGTCTGTTCAATTCCTACGGTCTTGACCTCGGTACGACTGTCGGCAACTGCGGCGAATATCTGCAGGCAGTGCTTGACAACGGCGAGGAAAAGCAGTACGATTTTGATATGCTGTACAACAAGTACGGCGACAATGTAGATGAGCTGAAGGAAATCGCCGACAAGGTCATCGACGGTGCCAATGCCAAGTTCGGTGCCGGCAAGGTTGCAACGGGCAAGTACAACATCATCTTCGACCACAAGCAGATGAAGGCGATTCTGTCCACGTTCCTCTCCGCGTTCTATGCAGAAAACGCGCAGAAGGGTCTGTCTCTGCTCAAGGGCAAGACAGGTGAAGTCATTGCCGCTGACTGCATCACAATCACCGATACCCCGTTCTTTGCATCCAACCCGATGAAGATCGCCTTTGACGGCGAAGGTGTTCCGACGAAAGAAAAGAACGTCATTGAAAACGGTGTTCTCAAGACCCTGCTTTACAACCTGACCTCTGCCGAAAAGGACGGCGTGGAAACCACGGGCAATGCATCCCGCAGTGCCGCATCGATCGGTACCCGCGCTTATTCCTTCTATATCAATCCGGGACAGCTGACCCGTGACGAGCTCTTTGCAAAGGCTGACAACGGCATTTACGTCACCGAAATGAAGGGCTTCCATGCAGGTGCAAACGCAGTCACCGGTGACTTCTCCATCGAATCCGCAGGCTTCCTGATCGAAAACGGCAAGATCGGTGCGCCGATCAAGTCCTTTACCGTAGCGGGCAACTTCTTTGAGCTTCTGAAGCAGATTTCCGCCATTGACAATGTGCTGGAAATGAAGTCTCCCGGCTTCTCCCAGATCGGCTCTCCCGACGTTCTCGTTCCCGATATGTCGGTTGCGGGTGAATAACCAAAACAGAAATGCTGTAACGGGCGATTCGTGAATCGCCCATACAGTTACGTTACTCATTCAATGAATCACATAACGATCATCCACTCTGTACAATCTGAGGTAACATTATGATTTCCTATAACGAACAAACAAAAGTATTCCAGCTGGATTCCAAGTCCGCAAGCTATGTCATTGGCATTTTTGAAGGCGGTTATATTCTGCACTACTATTACGGTGCAAAGATTCCCACCGGCGAAGATTTTTCCTATATGTACTACCGCGGACCGCAGGCGTCTTTCATCCCGTACAATGTCGAAGTCCGTCGTGCAGGTTATCCTACCTTCTACCCCGGTAATGCGCCGATGGAATATCCGACCAACGGTGCCGGTGATTTCCGTAACTCTGCCCTGTCCATTCTGAACGCAGACGGCAACACCGTTACCGATATCCGCTACGAGAGCCACAAAATCTACGCAGGCAAGCCCCGCATCGAAGGTCTTCCCTCTCTGTATGCAGACGAAGCATCCGCCGAAACGCTGGAGCTGATTGCGCTCGACCCGTATACCCGTGCGCGTGTGACGCTGTACTACACCGTTTTCAAGAACCTTGATGCGATTGTCCGTTCTGTCAAGATCGAAAACGCAGGCGAGAAGACCTTCAAGGTCGATGCTGCTGCTTCCCTTTGCCTTGATCTGCCGTCGATGGACTATCAGTGGATTCACCTCTGGGGTCAGCACTGCCAGGAACGCGCTCTGTCCATGACCAAGCTCGAGCACGGTACCCAGATGATCGGCTCCAAGCGCGGCGCGTCCGGTCACTTCCACAATCCTTTCGCTGCACTTGCTGCAAACGGTACCGATGAGCAGAACGGCGAAGTATACGCCGTCAACCTCGTCTACTCCGGTAACTTTACCATTTCCGCGGAAGTCGATGCAGGCTGTACGACCAGACTGATGGCCGGCATCAACGACCACGATTTCCTGTGGGAGGTTAAGCCCGGCGCATCGTTCCAGACACCCGAATGTGTCCTCGTTTACTCTGCAAACGGTCTTGGTGAGATGTCCCGTACGTTCCACCGTCTGTATCTTGACCATTTGATTCCCGCACAGTGGGCATATACCAAGCGCCCGCTGCTCATCAATTCCTGGGAAGCAGCCTATTTTGATTTCGATACCGATAAGCTGATTGCGTTCGCTGAACGTGCAAAGGAAATCGGCATTGATATGCTCGTTATGGACGACGGATGGTTTGGCCGCCGTGACGATGACAACGATTCCCTCGGCGACTGGTACATCTATGAATCCAAGCTCGACTTGAAGCGTCTGACCGATACCGTCCATGGCATGGGTCTGAAGTTCGGTATCTGGTATGAGCCGGAAATGATCAGCCCCGATTCCGATCTGTTCCGTGCACATCCCGACTGGCACATCCATGTTCCCGGCAGACCCGCAACGGAAGGCCGTCAGCAGTATGTCATCGACTTCTCGCGTCAGGATGTCCGTGACAACATTTTTGAGCAAATGTCGTCTGTTCTTGACAACTACGACATCGACTATGTCAAGTGGGACTTCAACCGCAACATCACCGAAGCCGGTTCTGCACTGCTCGATGCCGAACACGGACTGGAGTTCTTCCACCGCTACATGCTCGGTCTTTATGCGTTCCTTGAAAAGTTCACAAAGAAGTATCCGCATCTGCTGCTCGAATCCTGCTCCGGCGGCGGCGGACGTTTTGACGCAGGATGGCTCGCATACTCTCCGCAGGTCTGGACCTCCGACAATACCTACCCGATCGATCGCTGCCGTATCCAGTACGGTACTTCCCTGTGCTATCCCGCATCTTCTATGGGTGCGCATGTTTCGCACAAGGATGCCATCTGTGATTACAACATGCGCGGCTGTGTCGCCATGGCAGGTACGTTCGGCTACGAAATGGACCCGAGAACCTTCACTGAAGAAGAAAAAGCGCTCGTCAAACAGCAGGTTCAGAACTACCACAAGTATTATGACACCATACACTACGGTGATCTCTACCGTCTGATCTCCCCGTACGACGGACACGCAGACCGCGCAGTCTGGAGCTTTGTCTCCCGCGATAAGTCCAAGGCACTGCTGACAGCGGCGACCTTCCAGCGCACATTCAACCAGAGCTTCTGGATTCGTATGCAGGGTCTTGATCCCGAAAAGACGTATTACTGTGCAGAACTGAATCTGACGGCATCCGGCGCACGTCTGATGAATGTTGGCTTGAACTTCTTCCATAAACTCGAATGGATCGGTACTGCAGGCGAGTTCTGGTTTGAGGAAGTCAAGTAAACCCATCGAGAGGAGAAACCGTTATCAATATGAGCAACAAAGATACACGCGCATCCCGCATCTGGCAGCTGTTTCTGACCTTCATGAAGATCGGTGGCTTTACGTTCGGCGGCGGTTATGCGATGATCCCGCTGATCCAGAAGGAAACCGTTGAGGTCAAGAAATGGATCACCGATGACGATATTCTCGAAATCATCGCCATCGCTGAATCGACTCCGGGACCGATTGCGATCAACTCCGCAACCTTTGTCGGCTATCGAACCGCAGGTGTCCTCGGTTCGATGGCGGCAACCCTCGGCGTTGTTCTTCCATCGTTTGTCATCATCACACTCATCTCGTTTGTTCTGACGCAGTTTCAGGAGCTCAAAGCTGTTCAATACGCGTTCTTCGGCATCCGCGCAGGTGTCCTTGCGTTGATCGTCAAGGCGTTCTGGACAATGTACAAGAAATGCCCCAAGGGAATTGTTTCCTACATCGTCTGGGTCTTTGCGTTCATCTGCTCTGCGTTTACAGGACTGAACGTCATGGTTGTTATCGTCTGCTCTGCCCTCTTTGGTCTGATCACAACGCTCGTCAACAAAAGGAGGCTCGATAACAAATGATTTATCTTGAATTGTTTTATACCTTCTTTCTGATCGGTGCGTTTACCTTCGGCGGCGGCTATGCGATGCTTCCGCTGATTCAGGCTGAGGTGGAACGCAAGGGCTGGCTGCCGTCGGAGCAGATTGTCAACTTCATCGCCGTCAGTGAATCCACCCCCGGTCCGTTTGCCATCAATATAGCCACCTATGTCGGCAACCAGATGGGCATGAAGGAATTCGGCAGCGTCTTTGCGGGCATCATCGGTGCTGTTTGTGCAACATTCGGTGTTGTCCTTCCTTCGTTCATCATCATTCTGATCGTTGCAAAATGTTATGATGCATTCAAGTCATCGACCGCTGTCAAGGGCGCGATGACAGGTCTGAAGCCAGCCGCTATCGGTCTGATCGGCGCGGCGGTTTACAAGATCGGCATGACCGTCTTCTTCCCCAACGGTTTTACAACCGCTGTATTCACAGGCGCACCGTTCTATATCTCCCTTGTCCTGTTTGCGGTCATGGCATTTCTGACCTTCAAGGTCAAGCTCCATCCGATCATCATCATCTGTGTATCGGCGGCTGTCGGTATTGCGGCCGGATACCTTTTGCATCTTCCCGTATAAGAACACGAGGTGAAATCCCATGATTCCTTTCCGTAAAAACACACTTCCGGGTATCACAGATGCCGAAATGACGGAAATTTACGAAAAAATCAAAACACCCATAAAGCACAGCGCCGTCATCAAGTGGGAGAACGACTTTACCGACTCTCCGACGGTGTTTTATCGGGACGGCATGTTCTATATGTATTTCATCGCCATTTCCAAGGATGTCAAGGTTTCCGGCTATGAAACGCATCTTGCGTCCTCTGTCGATCTGCTTCACTGGGAGTATCGCGGGTCGATCTTCCGCCGCAATGATCTTGACCATTGGGACAGCAAGCAGTGTGCAGGATATGCTGCGTTCAAGGATATCGCCTTTGACGGTCCCAATGCGCTGGAATCGATCAACGGCAGATATTACATCACCTATCTTGCCGGAAACAGCGACGGATATGAACCGGATCCGCTCTATATGGGTCAGGCGTACACCGCCGATCCGACAAATCCCGATGCGTTTACCCGTTTTGAAGAGCCGATTCTTCGACCAGATGATAACGATGCACGCGACATGGAAACCAAAACGCTTTATAAAAGCTGTCTGTTCCGCGATGTGCTCGGCGTGACGGGTTATCCGTATGTCAATGTCTACAACGGCAAGGCGCAGAATCATACCGAACGCATCTTTTTAGCGGTATCGGAGGACGGCGAGCATTGGGAACGCTACGGTGATCGTGCGGTGCTTGATATGACGCTGATCGATCCCGGTACACGCATTGCAGGTGATCCGCAGATTGTCTGCATCGGTGACATCTACGTCATGTTCTTCTTCCATTTTACCGCCGGACGCGGTGCTTACGATACGTTTGCATGCTCCCGTGACCTTGTCAACTGGCGTGTCTGGGACGGTGAGCCGCTGATCGCACCGACCGAGGAATGGGAAAATGTCCACGCACACAAGCCGTGGTTCATCCGTCACAACGGCGTCAATTACCATTTCTACTGTGCCGTCAATTCTCAAAACGAGCGGTATATTGCGGTGGCAACATCCAAATAACAGCAAAAGAGCTGTGATACGAAATTGTGTATCACAGCTCAAATTTTTTGTAAATACTACTTGACAAACAATACTATGCGTTGTATAATATAAGACGAAAGGGGGTATTGTCGTGGACATTCAGCTCAAACGCGGTCTGCTCGATATCTGTGTGCTTGCCGCAATCAAAAACAAGGATTCCTACGGATACGCCATCGTCCGTGAAATCGGAGCATTTGTCAGTATCTCGGAATCCACGCTCTATCCGATCCTGCGACGACTCGAAGCCGCAGACTGCCTGACGGTTTATTCTGTCGAACACAACGGTCGTCTGCGCAAGTATTATCACATTACCGATGTGGGACGTGCTCGCCTTGACGCTTTTACCGAGGAATGGAAAGAGATCATGGCAATCTACAAATTCGTGACAAAGGAGGATGATGATCGTGAATAAGATGCAGTTTTTGCGTGCGGTTCGGGAAAAGACCGTTCATTTACCGCAGTCCGAGGTCAACCATCTGCTTGAATACTACAATGAAATGATCGACGAAGCGATGGAAGAAGGCCTGTCCGAGGAAGAAGCCGTTGACCGCCTTGGAACTTGGGAGGAAATCTGCGCACAGATTGATGAATTCCGTACATCGGAACCACAACCGGCAGAACCGATCAAAGAGGATTTCACAGAAGAGCCGCAAAACCCGATTCCCGAAAAGAAGCCGAAAAAACACATTTCAATGCCTGTGTGGGCAGTTGTCATGCTGATACTGACCTCACCTGTCTGGGGAAGTCGGATCGTAGCCATGTCGTTCTGTGAGCCAAGGAG
>JAZTZC010000178.1:0-4033 GCA_045637265.1 Eubacteriales bacterium
GTTGTTTGTCCGCAGAACGCAAAGGAAATCGTCGACAGTACGGAAAAGGTTCGTGTTCTGCTGCAAACGGGCGATCCGGTCGTTGTCAGTCTGGCACCGTCCTTTATTGCCAACTACGAGGGCGTCGGAATCGCATCCATGCGCCGTGCACTTCAGAAGCTCGGCTTTGCAGGTGTTGAAGAAACTGCACTCGGTGCAACGATCGTCAAGAACGAATATGAACGGATGCTGCGTGATGAATCCCGCGATATCATCATCAGCTCCTGCTGTCATTCGATCAATCTTCTGATTCAGAAGTATTTCCCGGCGGAGTTGGAATATCTGGCAGATGTCATGTCTCCGATGCAGGCGCACTGTGCCGATATTAAAAAACGTATGCCGAACGCAAAGACCGTCTTTATCGGACCGTGTGTTGCTAAAAAAGATGAAGCGGATTATTATGAGGGACTTGTCGATGCCGTCATGACGTTTGAGGAGCTGACCAGATGGTTCAAGGAAGAACGCATCACGCTCGAACCTGATATGGATCAGACCGAAGAAAGTCGCGCACGCTTTTTCCCGACGACCGGCGGCGTTCTCAAAACCATGGCACAGGATGCACCCGGATATCGTTATCTTGCGATTGACGGTGTGGAAAACTGTATTGCTGCACTCAAGGATATCGAAAGCGGAAAGATTCATAAGTGCTTTATTGAAATGTCCGCATGTATCGGAAGCTGCGTCAACGGACCGATCATGGAAAAATACGACAGATCGCCGGTACGTGATTATATTGCTGTTGCAGCATACGCGGGCGAACGTGATTTTCAGGTAGAACAGCCGTCTCCGATGGGACTGAAAAAGAACTTCACAATGATCGAACATAAGCTGGAGATGCCGTCGGAACATGAAATCATGACCGTGCTGCGTCAGATGGGTAAATTTAAGACTTCTGACGAGCTGAACTGCGGTTCCTGCGGCTACAATTCCTGCCGTGAAAAGGCGATTGCGATCTGGCAGGGTAAGGCAGAGCCGTCGATGTGCCTGCCGTTCCTGAAGGATAAGGCTGAAAGCTTCTCCGATACGATCGTCAATAACACGCCCAACGGTCTTCTTGTTCTCAATGAAAATCTTGAGGTCCAACAGATCAATCAGGCGGCAAAAAAGATCATGAATATTCGTGCGGATTCGGATGTGCTCGGTGAGCCGGTTGTCCGTATTCTGGATCCCGGTGTCTTTGTCAATGTCAAGCAAACGGGAAGAACGGTAACGGATCAGCGTGTATATCTCGCGGAATATAAGAGATATATTGAACAAACGGTTGTTTATGCACCGGATTCTCATCTTCTGATCTGCATTATGCGTGATGTCACAGATGAGGAGCTGGAACGCGAAAAGAAGGAGCGTATCAACCGCCAGACCGTAGAGGTCGCGGATAAGGTCGTTGAAAAACAGATGCGCATTGTTCAGGAGATTGCGTCTCTGCTCGGTGAAACTGCGGCAGAAACCAAGATCGCGCTGACAAAGCTGAAGGAGTCGATTGGCGATGAATGATCTGTGTGCGGATATCGGATATAAAAGTATCAACCATATCGGTGAGGAGCTGTGCGGTGACCATGTGGATATCGTTGAGGAAAACGAAGACTCCACGGTGATCGTGCTCGCAGACGGTCTGGGAAGCGGTGTCAAGGCGAGTATTCTCTCAACACTGACCTCAAAGATCATTTCCACGATGATGGCGGCGGGCTTGCCGATTGAAGAATGTGTTTCAACCATCGCCGCAACCTTGCCGGTGTGTTCTGTGAGAGGCGTTGCATATTCTACCTTTACGATTATCCATCTGCAGAATAATGAAATTGCGGAGATCATTCAATACGATAATCCGCATGTGATCATGATTCGCGGTGGTGAGGTTTATGATTATCCGAAAACCGAAATGACTATCGACGGCAAGAAAATCTATAAAACAACACTGAAAATGTGCGAGGATGACGTATTCATAGCCATGAGTGACGGATGCCCGCATGCGGGTCTTGGCGGACTGTATAATTTCGGTTGGAAACGTGAGGAGATCGCGGCGTATATGCAGGCGTTGGTTGCCGGTGGTTATACCGCGAAAAACTTATCAACCATGCTGGTCGATGAATGCGACCGTCTGTATGGGCACAAGCCCGGCGACGATACGACATCCTGTGTTGTAAAAATTCGCCGCCGTGAGCCGATGAATATTTTGTTCGGCCCGCCGTCCAACCGTGACGATGCCAATCGCATGATGGCGCTGTTCTTCTCCAAGGAAGGCAAGCACATCATCTGCGGCGGCACAACGTCTTCCATTGCATCCAAGTATCTCGGCAAACCGATCCGCGCCAGTCTGACATTTGAGCGCTCGGATGTACCGCCGATTGCGGAGCTGGAAGGTGTTGACCTTGTGACAGAGGGTGTTATCACGATGAACAAGGTTATCCAGTACGCAAAGGACTATCTGGGCGAAAATGCATATTACGAGCATTGGAATTTCAAGCGTGACGGTGCATCGCTGATCAGCCGTCTTCTCTTTGAGGAGGCACCCGACATCAACTTCTATGTCGGACGTGCGGTGAATCCGGCGCATCAGAACCCGGATCTGCCGATCAATTTCAATATTAAGATGAATCTCGTCGAGGAGCTTTCCTCTTGCTTGCGTAAAATGGGAAAGCGAATCAAGGTCAGTTATTTTTAGGAGGTGTGAGATGCGGAAATTTGACACCAAAGTTCAGCATTTGAAATATAAAGTTCTGCGTGAGGTTGCGCGTCACGCATGGAACGACCGTCTTACGGAGAATATTTTTGACATTCCCAAGCAGATCGTTCCCGGTAATGAACCGACAATGCGCTGCTGTGTTTATAAAGAACGTGCCATTCTCGGTGAGCGTGTCAAGCTTGCGATGGGCGGCGATAAGAATAATCCCAATATCATTGAGGTTATCGATATTGCATGTGATGAGTGCCCTGTCGGCGGCTATGAAGTAACCAACGCTTGCCGCGGCTGTCTTGCGCACCGTTGTGAGGACGTTTGCAAGCGCGGCGCAATCTCGTTTGACAAAAATCATGTGGCAGTCATCGATAAGTCCAAGTGTGTGGAATGCGGCGCCTGTGCAAAGGTTTGTCCGTACACAGCGATTGTCAATCGCACAAGACCGTGTCAGAATGCATGTAAGGTCAAGGCGATTTCCATGGATGAAAAGAAGGCAGCGGAAATTGACAACAATAAGTGTATTCAGTGCGGTGCCTGCGTTTATCAGTGCCCGTTCGGTGCGATTACGGACAAGTCCTTTATCCTGGATGTCATCGATCTTCTCAAGAACGGCAATGAAAATAAGGTCTATGCACTGGTTGCGCCGTCTATTTCCAGCCAGTTCACCTATGCTAAGCTCGGTCAGGTCATCACCGGTATGAAGGTGCTCGGCTTCCATACGGTCATTGAAGCGGCACTCGGCGCAGATATGGTTGCGCTGTCTGAAGCAAAGGAGCTTTCCGAAAAGGGCTTTTTGACCAGCTCCTGCTGCCCTGCATTTGTGCAGTACATCAAAACTGCGTTCCCGCAGTTGACTCCGTATATTTCTCATAATCTTTCCCCGATGGCAACGCTTGCCAAGTATATCAAGGATACAACGCCGAACGCGAAGGTCGTATTTGTCGGTCCTTGTACGGCCAAAAAGGCAGAAGCACAGCTTGCGCATGTAAAAGAATATGTGGATGCGGTTCTGACGTTTGAGGAACTGCAGGCACTCTTTGACAGCCGTGATCTGGAACTTTCTACACTGGAAGAAGGTGTGCTTGACAACGCTTCCTACTTCGGACGTATCTTTGCGCGTTCCGGCGGTCTGACGGATGCTGCGGCACAGGCAATGAAGGAACTGGGCATCGATTTCACCATCAAGTCTGTTGTCTGTGACGGTATTGAAGCATGCCGTATGGCTCTGCTCAAGAAGAGCAAAAACGCGCTCGACGGCAACTTCATCGAGGGTATGGCATGTATCGGCGGCTGTATCGGCGGCGCGGGATGTCTGACCCA
>JAZTZC010000179.1:0-1518 GCA_045637265.1 Eubacteriales bacterium
GAAGGCTGTTCCTATCAGTTGCACCTTGCTGACGGCTGGTGCTTCAAGGACAAGGACGATACCATCCGTACCGCTTCCTTCTCCATTTACAAAGAACAGGTCGAAAACCTCCGCATGAACGATGATATCGTTTACGTTAAGAACACCGATGCTATCGATTTCCTGGTCGGCGGTCAGTCTTACGATATGCTCACCTCCGAACTCATCACAGAGCAGGGCGGTAGTTTTCATTACAGCGACGCAGCGATTGATGTTGGTGACATTATCTGTATTTACACCGGCACACATCCCGAACAGCGTGGTATGAACGCTGATACGCTTGATCCTGCGTACTATGTCGTTGCTAAGGCGATCAGCGGCTCCACCGTTACGTTTACAGCGCTTGGCGAAAATGATTTTCTGAAGCTGTATAACATTCCCGACAACTTCCCCATTAAGGTGGACGCTCTGCCCACCGGAACTACCGGTACCGTGAACATCAGTGCTCTGGATGCCGATATGTACGCCCTTATGATGGGTGATGGCTACACCCTTGCAACAGCAAAGGATGCCATTGAGGTTGGCGACTTTATTTCGATGTTCATTTCTCAGGATTCCATCGAAACTGAAGATGATCTCTATTTCGGTGAAATCACGGCTTACAATGCCGCAACCGGAGAAATCACCTATACGAAGGTCACAAGACAGGACATTCTTGACAGTATGGATCTGTACCGTGATGTCGAAATCTCCGGCGATGATCTGGTAACAGATGAGAAAAAGGCGGAAATCGAAGCTGAACTTCTTCAGCAGATTTCGGAAAGCGGTTTTGCGGAAGATGCTGCATTTATACTGGCTGATCTCGTCACAAAGACTGACGGCTTCAAAAATGCCGGCATTGAATCCTTGCTCATCACCGACAGCCAGGGCAACGAGCTGACTTCCGAGGAAATTCAGCTTCTGAATCTCGGCACAAGCTTTGAGCTGACCGATGATGTTGAACTCAAGGTTGAACTCATCACCGAGGGCGACCAGCTCCACTATAAAAACGGTACTCAGCTTGCTGTCGGCGTTGAGGCTGAGTTTGAAGTTGAGCTTGAAGATGACGAAAAGATCGCCATTGAGCTGAATGCAACCTTCATCCAAGAAGTGGAGATCGACCCGCGCGTTAAGGGTTACGTTATTCCTTACGTTGTTTTCTTTATTCCCGCTCCCGTTGGTGCAGACGTCAGCGGAAGCATTGATATCAAGAGCTTTACCGCATTCTCCTTTGAAGCCGAAATCTTCACCGTTGCACCCGAAGATAAGGAAGTATGGGAGCAGTTTAAGGACATTATAGAAGATCCCAGAAAGCTGGCCGAACTTCCCGGTATGCCCGAAGAACTTTCCAAGGGTCTGAATACCGTCGGCGATGTCTTCGACAAGATTGAAGAGATCGAAGACAATATGGCGAAGATCAAAGAAAAGGCTGAAGAGTTTGAGGAAACGGCAGAACAGTACATGGGTTATGCCGAAGACCTCGAAGCGATCTGGAACTAT
>JAZTZC010000180.1:0-11845 GCA_045637265.1 Eubacteriales bacterium
ATAGCAATATTCCGACAACAATTACAGGAAAATATGATTTTTTTTACCAATGAATTGTGGTTAAAATTTAATTATTCATTTTTCATTGAATCGAGGTTTATACCGCAAACGTCATCATATGTTTTGGGCACGGCGGGAGCAAGCCACCGCTCTACGCGGAATTTTGGAAACGCCTGCTCCAATCTCAAAAACCTCTTGACAAAATCAGTTAAATATGGTATATTGAAGTAACTTAAATTCATGTTCAGAAAGGATATCTATTATTATGGAAAACATGATCCCCCGTGCGGAATATCCGCGTCCTCAGCTTGTCCGTGACAGCTATCTCTGTCTCAACGGCAAGTGGATGTTTGAAATCGACCACGGCAAGTCCGGACGTGCAAGAAAGCTCAACGAAGCAGAAACCCTGTCGGGCGAAATCATCGTCCCGTTCTGCCCGGAATCGAAGCTCTCCGGCGTGGAATACAAGGATTTCATGGCATCTGTCTGGTACAAGCGCGAAGTCGAAATTGAAATGACCGAGGGTATGCGCTATCTGCTCCACATCGGCGCGTGCGACTTTTCCTGTGAAGTTTACGTCAACGGCAAGTCCTGCGGTATCCACTACGGCGGCTCCTCGCCCATCGACCACGATGTCACCGATAAGCTCATCTCCGGCAAGAACATCATCACGGTCTGCGCCGAAGACGACCAGCGCTCCGGCACACAGCCTGTCGGCAAGCAGTGCAACGACTTCTACTCCCGCGGCTGTTCCTATACCCGTACCACCGGTATCTGGCAGACGGTCTGGATGGAAGAAGTGCCGAATGCGTACATTGCATCTATCAAGGCAACACCCTCTGCCGCAACGGGTGAAGTTTACTACGAAGTGCTCTGTAAAAATGCAGACGGCATGACGCTGACCTGTTCCGCATCCTTTGACGGCGAGGACATGGGTTCTGTCGGCTGTGTCGTTGTCGGCAAGATGGCAAGATTTGTACTCCCGCTGAAGGAAAAGCACCTTTGGAGTGTCGGCGAAGGCAATCTCTATGACGTCAACATGGTGCTCGGTGAAGATGCGGTTGCGTCCTACTTCGGTCTGCGTGACATCTACTACAACGGCCGTGCAATGATCCTCAACGGAAAGGCGGTTTACCAGCGTCTGGTTCTCGACCAGGGCTTCTATCCCGACGGCATTTGGACTGCGCCGACCGATGAAGAACTGCTTGCTGACGTTCAGCGTTCTATCGCTATGGGCTTCAACGGTGCAAGACTGCATCAGAAGGTCTTTGAGCCGCGCTTCCTGTACCACTGTGACCGCCTCGGCTACATCGTCTGGGGTGAACACGGCAACTGGGGTCTGGATCTGTCGAAACCCACCTGTTGGGCAGGTTTCCTCCCCGAATGGCTGGAAATTTTGCAGCGCGACTACAACCATCCGTCCATCGTCGGCTGGTGTCCGCTCAACGAAACCCAGCGCGATCAGGACAAGCGGTTTGTCACGATGCTTTACGATATGACCAAGGCATTCGACCCCACCCGCATGTTCATCGACTGCTCCGGCTGGGCACACGTCAAGACCGAGGTCGTGGACGAGCACAACTACGATCAGGATCCCGACCATCTGCGCGACAACTATGAGCCGCTCAAGGAAGGTCTGCCGCCCAAGCAGGAAAACCAGTACATCCACATCCACGGCACAAAGGATGTCTCCTTCGTCTCCGAATACGGCGGCATTGGCTGGTCCGTCGGCGACAAGGCATGGAGCTACGGCAATGCACCGAAGACCGAGGAAGAATTCCTCACCCGTCTCAAGGGTCTGACCGACGCGCTGCTTGACAATCCGTGCATCACGGCGTACTGCTACACCCAGCTGACCGACATCGAGCAGGAACAGAACGGTCTGTACTTCTATGACCGTACACCGAAGTTCCCGCCGGAAGTTGTTCACGAAATCCTCGCAAAGAAGGCTGCGATTGAGGAATAATTCTCTTGAAAGTGTTCTGAACAAATAAGAAATCACGGTACTGTAACCGCAGGATGGCGGCGGCAGTACCGTGTTTTATTTGGTGGATGGTGTTTGTGGTTGGTTGCGATAGGCGATGGCGGTTCAATGAAATTGCAGGGACAGGCATCCCGACTGTCCCTACACGTTTTGAGACGTGATTTACGCCTTCTTCAATACAAACGTACCGGACTTTGCATCCGTTTCCGTCTTTCCGCATGCGGCACAGACCCAACTCTCGGGGAATACGAGCTTGCCGTGCAATCCTTCGGGATAGGTGACATTCAGCGTGAGGGTGTTATCCTCACCGCGTGCCCACTTGACCTCAATCTTACCCATCGGGCATTCGTGATAGGCTTCGGCATGGGACAGAGCGGTGATGAAGTGCGGGGTGATGTCAGCGCGGGTGAGGTCATTGGCGTCGGGATTATAGTTGATGCCGCAGATGGCCTTGATGAACCATGCGCTGATGTCGCCGAAGAAGTGGTGGTTGCGGGAGTTGACGCCCTGATCCTCGCGGGAGAAGTCCTCGGGCAGTGCCGTTTCGCCGCGGACAACGAACGAACCGTAGGACGGGTAAGTCGGATCGACGATCATCTTGTATGCCAGATCGGAGTCGCCAAACGCGGTCAGCACGTGGAAGATGACGCGCGCGCCGAGAACGCCGGTATCGAGATGATCGTTCTGCTCGTGAATCTTATCAAGCAGGACCTTGTATGCGGCGGGCTTTTCTTCTTCTGTGAAGATGTTATAGAAGATCGCCATTGCCTGCGAGGTTTCGCATCCGGGTGTCGGCGTACCTTCCCCGATGGCGGTCATGTTCGACCAGTCGATGAGATGTTCACGGACAGCGGCGCGGAACTTGTTTGCAACCTCACGGCAGAAGTTTGCCTGTGCCGTCTTGCCGCAGACCTCATGCAGATACGCGGTCTTTTCGCAGATGTCCATGGAAATGACGGAGTCGGTGAAGATCAGCGGAGAGCGCGGACCGTACGGTGCGCACCAGTCGCCAAGACCGATGGCGATCAGATGACGGTCATCGACGCGCGTGGTCAGATAGTTGACATAGCGGAACAGTGCGGTCAGGGATTCCTCGACGATTTTCTCATCACCCCGATAACGGTAGACAAAATAGGGAAGCGTGATGAGGATGTTATCCCAAGCGGGACCGTTGCCCCATGCAAAGCCCCAGCCGCCGGTCGGAACGATACCGGGGATTGCGCCGCGCTCGTCCATGGAAGCACGGATATGACGCATCCACTCATAATAGTTGTTTTCGGGTGCGAGGTTGAGCAGTGCGTGTTCGGCGGAAAGGGCAGCATCTGCCGTCCAGCCGTTCTTTTCTCTGTGCGGGCAGTCGGTCGGGAAGTGGTAGAAGTTGGCAAGCGTTGCGACACGAACCATGGACTGGAGTTTATTGAGTGTATCATCGGAGCAGGAGAACGAGCCGCGTTCTGCAAGCTCGGTGTTCATGACACGATAGGACAGCAGACCTTCTGTTGCCTGTTCTGCGGTGATGCCGGTAACAAGGCAGTAACGGAAGCCGTGGTACGTAAACGCAGGAGACCATTCTTCCACGCCCTCACCTTTACAGGTATATTCGTCGCGCTGGATGTACAGCGGCAGATTGTAGTATTCGGGACGGACAAAGCGGATATTGTCAACCTTGAAATTGCCGTTTTGGTCAATGTATTCACCGAAGATCATCGAAATCTTCTGTCCTTTTTCACCCTTGATGCGGAGCAGCGGAATACCTGCATAGTTCGTACCGAAGTCAAAGAGGTAACCTTCATCGACCTGTTCACAATGTGCATAGGTGAGCTTCTGTTCTGCTTTGATGGAAACGGGGGACAGACGCGTCCATTCCTTGATGGGATTGCCGGCACAGACAACGGACTTACCGCGCGGACATTCTGCCTTGACAGCAGGTGCCCATGCGCTGTCGTCAAAGTCGGGCAGGTTCCAGCCGGGAATTTCGAGATTTGCGTCGTAGCATTCACCCTGACGCAGATCGTCGTAAATGACGGGAGAGGGTGCCCAGACAAACGATTCGTCGGCTTCGATTTCACAGGTTGTACCGTCATCATAGGTCAGCGCAAGGCAAATTGCCAGCTTCGGTGCCGATCTCCATGCCGCCTTTTCAAAGTCCCAGACGTAGCCGCCGAAGCAGTTCTGCATACCGTTGCCAAGCTGGAAGCCGAGCACGTGCTTGCCGTCAGCAAATTTATCGGTGATATCGTAGACATCATAGTCCATGACATCGTCGGGATTGGAAATATACGGGGACATGTGACCGCGGGTCAGCTCCTCGCCGTCCAGCCAGAAGCGGTAAAAGCCGAGACCGCAGACGGAAAGCTCTGCCTTGATGGGCGTTTTCTCAAGTGTGAATGTTTTGCGAAGATACGGGGATGCGACCCATTCGGTGAGGTTACACATCGCGGTATTTGCGGAAATGAATTTTCTGGAAAGTTTCATGTTGGTTTCCTTTCTTAATTATGATTGTCTTCATTATAAAGGATTTTCGGGGGATTGTCAAGGGGTTTGGAAAAGTTAAGGTGATGGTGTGTCCAATCACTCGTAGGGCAGGTGTGCCTCACGCCCTACGCGTAATGGAAGGCACAATACCTGATTTCTTCTCCAATTTTCTCAAACCTATGGAAATTCTCACCATAATATGTTATAATGAAAAAAACGCAATCTGTTGAGGAGGAAAAACACCATGAAAAACGCAAAACTGATTCTGGCAACGGGCAACGGATATCCCGTATCCACAGAGGAACAGATTCCCCTGATCAAAAAAGCCGGATTTGACGGTGTGTTCACGGGCTGGTCGGACACAGCGCCGATTGCCGAGTGGGCAAAGATCGTTTCCGACAACGGCATGATCTATCAGTCTCTGCACGCACCGTTTACCCGTGCGAATCTGATGTGGGAGCCGGGAGATGCCGGGGAGGAGGTCACGGACGAATTATGCCGCTGTCTTGATGCCTGTGCGGAAAACGGGATTCCGATCATGGTCGCGCACGCCTTTATCGGCTTTGACACGCACAATCCCAACGACTGGGGTGTCAAGCGCTTCGGACGTGTTGCGGAATACGCGAGAGGGGTTGGTGTCAGACTGGCGCTGGAAAACACCGAGGGCGAGGAATATCTTGATCTGCTGATGGAAGCACTGTCTGACAATCCCGCCGTCGGCTTCTGCATCGATACGGGACACGAGATGTGCTACAATCACAGCCGCGACCTCATAACCAAGTACGGCTCCCGTCTGATTGCGACGCACCTCAACGACAATATGGGCATTACGGATGAGAACAACATCACGTGGCTGGACGACGCACATCTGCTTCCGTTTGACGGTATCGGAAACTGGCAGGGCATTGCAGACCGGCTCTGTGCTGTCGGATACTGCGGTGAGCTGACGTTTGAGCTGACCTCGCAGAACAAGCCGCAGCGCAATACACATGACCGCTATGCGAAATGGAGCTTTGAGGAATTTCTTGCACAGGCGTATGAGCGGGCGGTACGGCTGCGCAATCTGTTCTGATCGGATAAAAACATTGCTATCCTATTGACAATTTCCCGAAATCGTTGTATAATGAAAACATAAAAATATTGATGAATAGGAGAATTCTTATGAAAAACGCAAAACATGTACGTCTGTGTATGGCGGCACTTCTGCTGCTGGCGATGGGTGTGACCTCTGCCTGCGGTGACAGCTCGGCGACAACGGGAACGGACGGTACGCAGGCTGTGACCGGCGGCGCGACAGAAGCTGTGACAGAGGAAGATCCGGCGCTGATGGACAATCTGCCCGAACGTGACTACGGCGGCTACGTGTACAAAATCTACACGCGCGGATGCTGTTCGGGCGGTCACAAGGATGGCGTCTGGCAGCCCGAGGAATCCGGTGAAATTGTCGACGACGCGGTCTTTGCGCGCAACAAGGTGGTTGAGGATCGCTTCAACATCGTCATCCGTGAACCCGAAATGGCGGAGGCTGAGGACATCTCCGTTCTGACCAACTCTCTGATGGCGGGCGACGCGATTGCCGACCTTGCGATCCACCACTTCCGCTTCCTCGGTGACCTTGCACTGCAGCAGCTGTGTGCCGATGCCAATACCTTGGAATATCTCGATTTTGAAAAGCCCTGGTGGAATACCTATCTGATCAAAAACTACTCGATCTTTGACAAGTATTTTGTCATCAACGGTACGGTCAATGTCGACAACATCACCGAGGTCTCGGTCATTCTGTTCAACAAGACCCTGACAAACAATCAGCTCGATGTCAACTTCTATGATCTCGTCAACGAAGGCAAGTGGACGATCGACAAGATGACGGAAATCGTCAAGTCGTTCGGTGCGGACCTCAACGGTGACGGCAAGATCGAATTTGAAAACGACGAGCTGGCATTTACGGGCAACGCGGGCTTCATGTTCCAGTTCCAGGTTGCCATGGATCAGCCGACGACGCAGATCAACGACGCTGGTGAGCCCGAGCTCTGCATCAACACCGAAAAGATGGCAAACATCGTCAACAAGATGTACGATATGGTCTGTGCGTATGACTATTCCGTGGTCAACAACGACGCAGGGTCGCAGGCTTTCCTTGACGGTCGTGCGCTGTTCCATGTCGACAAGATCACCTCTTGTGTCAGTGCACAGTTCCGCGAAATGGAAGACGACTACGGTATCATTCCGCTGCCGAAGTACGACGAAGCGCAGGAAACCTACTACTCTCATGCGTCCGCACACGCCGACTGTTTTGCCATCCCCGTCATCAACGAAGATTTCGAGCGCTGCTCCATCATTCTCGAAGCCATGGCGGCAGAGGGCTACAAGACCATCCGTCCGGCGGTTTATGACGTTGCCATCAAGCAGAAGGGCGCACGTGACGAGGACTCCGCGAAGATGATCGACCTCATCTACAACGGCAGAACCGGTGACTTTGCCGACCTTTACGACGAATGGGGTCTTGTCTACACGCTCGACCACATGATCGGCCGCAGCCAGATCAATACGTGGGCATCCTATTACAAGTCCAACGAATCCGCATCCGTCAAGCGTCTTAGCAAGGCGGTTGAAGTGTTCTCGTCGTTTGAATAATATCATTGAACATAAAACGAAAGAAGAAGCCCTCGCGGCTTCTTTTTTCAAAACATAATGATTAAGAGAGGAAAATATCATGGCAGAAAAAATCTGGTCAACACTGATTCACTTCGGTACGAACATGTGGAACGAAGAAGGCAACACGCGCGGACGCGAAAACGAACCCGGTGCGGTGGCATCATCGACTTTGCGTTTCGATTTTGACATGTGGCGCGAGACGCTTGCACAGCAGAAGGCGGTCGGCGTCAACATGATCATTTTAGACATCGGAGAGGGTCTGCGCTACGAATCGCATCCCGAGCTTGCGGTGAAAGGTTCTTGGAGCAGAGAAGATGTGGAAAAGGAAATCGCCTACGCAAAATCGCTTGGCATTGAGCTGATTCCGAAGCTCAACTTCTCCGCCTGCCACGACATCTGGCTTGGCGAGTACAGCCGTATGCTGTCGACGCGCGTCTATTATCAGGTCTGCGCCGATCTGATTGCCGAGGTCTGCGACATTTTCAAGCCGCGCTATTTCCATCTCGGCATGGATGAGGAAACGGAAGCCCATCAGCGCAACTATGACTACTGCGTCATCCGCAATCACGATCTGTGGTGGCGCGATCTTTACTATTTCATCGAATGTACGGAACGCGGCGGTGCAAGACCTTGGATCTGGTCGGACTATATGTGGGATCACCGCGAGAAATTCCTTGAAAAGATGCCGCGCGATGTCATTCAGTCCAACTGGTACTATTCCATGGGATTCGGTGAGGATGCCGGAGAATGGCACAAAAAGGTTCTCGAATGTTTTGATGTGCTCGACCGCCACGGCTACGATCAGGTGCCGACGGGCAGCAATTACTCCACGCCCGACAACATGCTTGCGCTGACAAAATACTGCACGGAGCATATCTCCGATGACCATCTGTTGGGCTTTATGCAGGCACCTTGGATGATGACCTATGAATGGGGTCATCAGCGCCAGCGCATCCGTGAGGGTGTCGATCAGCTTGGCGAATCGAAGCGCTGGTTTGAGGGACGCTGAATAGGTAAGGATTGACGCAGGTGGTAACGGTGCGCACTCGCGTCTTAGCCTTCCCTGGTGAGGGAAGGTGGATTTCGAGAAAATTGCCCCTGCAATTTTCTCGAAAGACGGATGAGTCGTCAGCAAGGCGGCAAGTCTGTAGAACATAAAGTGATGAGAATTATGTCTCCTTTTTGTTGTAATGCATAGCATCATCGAAATAAAGAAGTAACAAGGGAACGACTCATCCGTCAAACGCCCGAGGTGCGTTTGACACCTTCCCTCACCAGGGAAGGCTTGGAACGCGGTGCCCACATCAACGTGTACTTCTACCCAAAATAATCAAAATTCCTCAAAAATTTTGCCATTCCATCGAACCAAATCATCGTTTCTCCGACTTTATAGGTGAAAGCGCTTTCAAGCAACAAAAAATAACGGGAAAGGAGGAATCCCTTTGCACCCGACCTTTGATGCAGTTTCGGAATATACCGAAGACCTGCTTGTATGGGCGATTCGCCGATCCGACAACATGGAAGATGCCGAAGACCTTGTCAGCGAAACCCAGCTGGCGGCACTGTCGTATCTTGCGCGCGGCGGGATGATTGACGATCTTCGCGCGTGGCTGTTTTCGGTTCTGCGGCGGCGGTGGAACGACTGTCTGCGGCGTAAATACCGCTCTGTCACCGTGACGATCGGGGAGGATTTTGACATTCCCGATGAATGTGAGATCGACGATGATCTTCTGCGTTCGGAAACAGCGGAGGAGGTACGGCGCGCAGTCGCTTATCTCGGTGAGCAGTACCGCACGATTCTTGTGCGCCACTATTTCCGCGGAGAAACGGTCGCCGACATAGCCGCGTCTCTTGGGATTCCGCCCGGAACCGTCAAAAGCCGACTCGATTTCGGTCGGAAACAGATGAAGAAAGGAATGGAAAACATGAAAACCTATTCGGAGCAGTCCTACATGCCCAAGTTTCTGAAAATCTGCAACAGCGGTTCGTGCGGGGCAAACATGGAGCCGATGAACCTTGTGGAGCATGATGTTCTCGGTCAGAATCTGCTGATTGCCGCCTATGAATCGCCGATTTCGGTGACCGATCTTGCCAAAACCGTCGGTGTTGCGGCGGCGTATGTAGAGCCTGTCGTTGATAAGCTGGTACGTGAGCAGCTGATGAAACGGATGGGCGATGGGCGCGTGTACACGGATTTTATCATTTATACGATGCGCGATCACTGGATCAGCAATCCCGACAAAGAGCGATTCTGTGATGACAACATGGATCGGTATCTGCCTCCGATGCAAAAAGCATTGGAGCTGTTTCGACAGACCGACTACTACTCGGAGCAGCTGGAGCGCTTTCTGCTGATCGATGTCACGTCAGCTGCTGTCTGGTGGGCAGGAGAGCCGCACAGAAAGCCGCAGATTTTCCCGGAGCGTCCCAACGGCGGGCGGTGGATCGCATTTGGTACAGTCAGTGATATTTCCTGCTGTGAGGAGGATATTGATATTCCGCCTGCCGCATACAGAACCCGAGAGAACTACGGGATGGGCGGTGTACGTTCCACGAGCCTTGATCGCTATGCCGGCGGACGCGATCTTGTGATGCAGACTTACGATACATCTCTGAACCCCAATGGTTTCGGAAAGCTGTATTCCCTCGGCGGGCATACCTTTATGGACAATGAGGAAGCGTTTTTGCAGCTGGCGTATCTGCTCGAAAAGGGAATCGATCCCGGCGAAGTCGGTTATCCGCCAAAGCTATTGGCAGGCATTCCCGGACTTTGCGAGGAAGGGTTTCTCAAAATGGTCGATGGAAAACCTGCACTCAACGTGCCGCGTCTGACCCACGCGCAGGCGGATGATTTCTTTGCGCGCATCTGCCGTCCGTGCGCAAGGGAGATTGCCGATGCGCTGACCGAGCCGCTGGGAGACTATCTGCGCCCGCGCAGGGTGAAGTTTCCCGCGCATCTTGACAGCGTACCCGAGCAGAAGCTGACGATGCCGCACGAGCCGCCGTGTATGGGGTTTGTGTTCGGTGCCATCCGCGCAGGTCTGCACAACCGTGATCTTGGCAACTGTCCCGAAACGGTGCTGATTTTTGATTAAACGGAATAGAATGAAACCGCTCTGTGTCCGGGATGGATACGGGGCGGTTTTGTGGTTGGATGGTTGTGGTGCGCGATCTTCCGTCAACTTGTCTGTTCATCATAATATTATTCGAATCCGCCCAAAAACAACACAAAATAAAAAACTTTGAAAAATCTACGAAAAGGTATTGACAATCACGTGACCGTGTGATATAATATAGTCACATCATAAGAGAGCGATTCAAAATCAGGTGAACCGCTGAATCGTTTGATTATGAAGGAAGGGCACGAACCCAAATATAGAAAGGAGCATATTATGCTGCAACAACTCATTTCCTCCATCGGTATCGGTCCGCTGATCGGTATCATTGCCGCGGCACTCGTCATCATCCTGTTCGTCATCGGCTACCTCAAGGCGCCGCCGGACACCGCGTACATCATCTCGGGTCTTGGCAAGAAGCGTATCCTGATCGGCCGTGCGGGCTGGCGCGTTCCGTTCTTTGAACGTGTCGACCGTCTGTCTCTCAAGGTCATGCAGGTTGACGTCAAGACATCGGAAGCCGTTCCGACGAATGAATTCATCAACGTCACGGTTGACGGTGTTGCGAACATCAAGATTTCCTCCGACCCCGAAATGCTCAAGCGCGCGGCGGAATCTCTGCTCGGTATGACCAAGCAGGAGCTGGTAACGCTGTGTATGCAGGTCATGGAAGGCAACATGCGTGAAATTGTCGGTTCTGTAGGTCTCAAGGACATGGTGCAGGACAGACAGGGCGTTGCGAAGAAGATCACCGAGAATGTCGTTCCGGATATGGAAAAGCTCGGTATCGAGGTCGTCAACTTCAATATCCAGAACTTCCGTGATGACGCAGGCACCATTGAAAACATGGGTATTGACAATGTTGAGCAGATCCGCAAGAATGCGCAGATCGCAAAGGCAAACGCACAGCGCGATATCGCCATCGCAACGGCAAACGCACAGCAGGAATCCAACGCGGTCAAGGTTGAAGCCGAAAAGAAGATCGCAGAGCAGAACGCGGCACTCTCCATCCAGCAGGCTGAAATGCAGACACGCGCCGACACCAAGCGCGCAGAAGCAGACGCGGCATATTCCATTCAGGAAGAAAGCCAGAGAAAGACGATCGAAGTCACAAAGGTCAATGCCGACATCGCACGCCGCGAAAAGGAAGCAGAGCTTGCCGAAAAGGAAATCGCCCTCAAGGAACGTCAGCTTGATGCGGAAGTCCGCAAGCAGGCAGATGCAATGAAGTATAAGGCTGAGCAGGAAGCGGAAGCAGACCTTATCCGCCGTCAGCGTGAAGCGGAAGCAGAAGCATACGAAAAGATCAAGGCAGCGGAAGCCATGAAGGCAGAAGCGGAAGCAAGACGTTATGCGGCTGAACAGGAAGCTGCCGGTATCCGCGCAAAGGGTCTTGCGGAAGCGGAAGCGATCGAGAAGAAGGCGGAAGCACAGAAGAAGATGGGTGAAGCATCCGTCCTCGAAATGTATCTCGCAGCCCTGCCTGAGGTCGTCAAGAACGCCGCAATGCCGCTGGCACAGACCGACCGTATCGTCATGTACGGCGACGGCAACTCCACCAAGATGGTTGGCGACGTCATGAAGACCACCTCCCAGATCATGGAAGGCGTCAAGG
>JAZTZC010000181.1:0-9585 GCA_045637265.1 Eubacteriales bacterium
GGTGTTTCCTTTCTGCTTTAAAGGATCAGATTTCTGCCATTACAGCGGCGATATCAGCACACAGTGCCTCAACGTTTTCATCCTTTGTTGCCCAACTTGTTGCAAAGCGGATAGCTGTGTGCGTATCGCTTACAAGTGCCCAGGTGGAGTAAGTGTACTTTTCACCGAGCTTCTTCAGTGCAGTATTCGGGAAAATGGGGAACTGCTGGTTTGTCGGGGAATCGGCAAAGAAATCGCAGCCGAGTTTGGCGATCATGGTGACAGAGGCGCCTGCACGGGATGCGGCAGTTGCCTGATTGGTGCCCTTGCCGCCCGTACCGACGAGAACCTGTTCTCCTGTGACGGTTTCGCCGTCGCGCGGGAAAAGGGCTGTTCTTGCGGAAATATCAACATTGGCAGAGCCGAGAACAACGATGTTGGGTCTGTTCATTATGTGTTCCTCTCATTCTTGAAATATCGTTTATTCAACGTAGATTTTGATGTCATCATCCTGATCGGAGGATTCAAATTCCGTAAAAGTGACGGTGGACAGAATTTCTTCCACATGTGCGGCATCCGTATCGGTTGCGGTCGGGGAGAGCAGATAATAGATTTTGCTAAAGCCCGTATCGGTCGAACCATACAGAACCGCGCCGTGAGAACCGTCCGCTGCTGTAATTTCGGCACGGCGGAACGGGTGACCGGAAACTGTGACGGATTTTGTTTTGCCAGAGATTTCCATGACACCTTCTGCGGTAAATTCCGATTTGACAACTGCATCGGCATCCCTGTGGGAAACCGTTCCCTCGGTATATTGGACGACCATCGAATACACAGTGCCGGAATAAATTGCCGCCATATCATAGCCTTCCATTGCGGAGAGCATATCGGTTTCGGGATCGTAGAGGAAGCGCATCCGTCCATCACGTGCGTAATAGACTTCGGCATCAAAGGAGACTGCGGAGGCATCGATGGCAGGAGCATCGGTCGGCGTTTTTGCCGAGCATGCGGTAAAGCTGAAAACAGTCAATATCAGAATCAGGATGAGGGTGAGACGTTTCATTTAGGCGTTCCTTTCCGTGGGACTTATATAAGATAAATGGATGATTATAGTATATCACAATTTGTTTTCGGTGTCAACCGCACATACAAAAAGACCTTGTATCGAAACCATAATGATTCGGATGACAAGGTCTTTGGAGTTTTACAGATCTGTATTCAGTCCCAGAGCGGAAAGAAGCGGGCGGTTGAGATCTTCGGGGAAGCGCGGTTTTTTGCCGGGTACTTCGTTGAAAATGCCAAACCCACCGTAGTAGTCCCAGCTGGTACGGGCAATCCCGCGTTCTGCCAGAAGTCCTGCTACAATGCGGTACCAGTTGACGCGTGCATCATTCGGTACGGACTTGAAGCAGCCAAACTCACCGCAGAAAACGGGTGCGCTGCGTTCATGGCTGAAATCCGCATACTGGTCGAAGTAATTCGTGACAGCTTCCAGTCTTCCGTTGACGGCGTAGCTTTCAAAAATATGCACTTCCTCGTCAGTGGGATTCTGGGGCAGCGGCGGCATCTTTTCTTTGTCATACGGGAACGGAATGTCATGGATACGGCCGATGTGCGTCCACGAAGCGCCCTGATGGGTGAAAAGATGCGGGTCATAGTAATGGAAATTATAAATGACCTTGCTGTCATTGAAATCCGGCAGCGTTTTCATGGCTGCGGTGCTGTTCCAGTCTGCACCGCCGACGATGATCCAGTGGTTTTTGTCGATGGCACGAATGCAGTTGAAAACCTCAAGAATGATCTTGTTCCAAAGCGCAATGTCTATCGCATGCGGCTCGTTCATGATCTCATAAACAACACAGTCGGGATAATCCTTATAACGCGATGCAAGTGCAGTCCACACAGGAATGAGGATCTTGTCGATGTCATCGGGGGTCTTTGAATCCGCTGAACAATCGTTGTGAAAATCGAGAATGAGATACATTCCCTCCTCTTCGCTCCAACGAACGGCGTTGTCCAGAATATTCAGAATCTTTTCGGGGATTTTGAATCCGTCCTCCTCGCAGCAGAGCTTTTCAAAATGAATGGGCAGTCGGATGACGTTGCAGCCAAGCTTCCGTGCATTCACAAAATCCTGACGTACGAAATACTCCGCGTTGATCTCTTCTGCGGGGCGGTATTCTAACCAGTTTGTAAAGTTTACACCTTTTGTAAACGGCGCAGGTATGGGCTTTCTTGTTTCCATTTCGTTTTACCTCGTTTCTCTCATAAACATTCGTTGTGAGTACATCCTTCGGATTTTTCAAGGTTCCATATAACGATACAGATTGATCATTATGTGTTCTATTGTAACATGTTTTCATCATATTGTCAATAACGAACTGTTGTGGGGCAGCCGCAGCAGAAGCAGCGGAAGAAATCAACTTACAGTTGAGAAAATGACAGAAAACTCAAAGAAAATACGATTGCAAGTTGAACATTGCTGTGATATAATAAAATCACAGGATGGCCATCCGAAAATCATTTGGAGGATATCAAAATGCTGGATCAAAAAATTTTTGGAGAAAAACTGCGCAATCACAGAAAACGGCTTGGCATGACACAGGAGGAGGTCGCAGAGAAGATCGGCGTTTCCGCACAGGCGGTCAGCAAATGGGAGGCGGGCGACTGTCTTCCGGACTGCTTTAACCTGAAAGCGATTTCCGATATTTATCAGATTTCCGCCGATGTCCTGCTGGAAACGGAGTCGAGCGGCGACATTGAAGCGGTTTCCGCAAAGATCGAACAGCTCGGAACAGAGTTTCTCTGGTCAGCATTTGGCGGAAGGGGCTATACCAATGATCGTTTTCACTGCGAGCTTGGAGAAGACCTTCTCTCGATGTGGAAAGGCATCTATTTTGCGGAAACAGGCGACCGTCGGAAGCAGCAGGAGAGCAAGGAACTCGGCAATCTGCGCATTCGCGGTCCGTTCGGCATGAAAATCTGGGACGATGACGGAGTTGTGTGCGTCATAAAGTCGGCGTTGATGGAAAAGATGCAGACTGCACCTGCGATGATTACCGAGGTGATGGCAGCACTTTGCTCCGAGGATGGACAGCGGCTGATTCTGGCGCTCGGCGACAACAAAACGCATCCGAAAGAGCAGCTTCTGTCGGAAACTGGACTGGAGCTGCACCGATTGAATGAACTGCTTTTGCTGTTTTCCGAAAACCGCATCATCGCGTTTGTGTCCGATCACAGAGAGACTGCTATGCCAGGCTATCAGATCAGTGGACACTGCGGCATTGCAGCGTATATGGTGCTTGCCGCGATGCATGTTCTGATGAAGCGTAACTATTCGCTCAGTGAATATCTGGATCATCCCGAATCGGTGTGAGTCAAAAAAACGGCACTGCTGCAGAAATCATCCTGCGGCAGTGCCATCATTGGTTTGTTATGCTTTTTCTTCAAAGGTACGAACGGGAGCCGCCTCAACAGCGTCAGCCGCGTCGGACAGATAGTCGCCCTCAAACAGCTCGATCAGACCATTGTCGCACTGAGATGCCAGCGCAGGATCGATCGGGATACGACCGAGGATCGGCAGACCGTATTCCGCTGCAACTGCTTCCAGCTTGGATTCGCCGAAGATGTGAATCTTCTTACCGCAGTCGGGGCAGAGGACATAGGACATGTTCTCAACGATACCGAGAACGGGGATGTTCATCATCTTTGCCATGCGGACAGCCTTGGCAACGATCATGGAAACGAGTTCCTGCGGGCTTGTGACGATGATGACACCGGACAGCGGCAGGGACTGGAAGACGGTCAGCGGGACATCGCCCGTTCCGGGAGGCATATCGACAAACATGTAGTCGACTTCATCGCAGCAGACACCGGACCAGAACTGCTTGACCGTGCCGGAGATCAGGGAACCGCGCCAGACAACAGGGGTGGTTTCGTCGTCGAGGAGCAGGTTGACGCTCATAATCTTGGTGCCCATCTTGGAGACGAGCGGAAGCATTGCGCCTTCTTCGTTGCCGAAGATTTCACCCTTAACGCCGAATGCCTTCGGGATGGAAGGACCTGTGACGTCAGCGTCGAGGATGGCGGTCTTATACTCGCGGCGATTCATCTGAACTGTCATGAGCGAGGTGACCATGGACTTACCGACACCGCCCTTACCGGATACGATGCCGATGACTTTTTTGACATTGGAGCCCTTGTTGGCGGGAGCCAGCAGACTTTCGGGCTTTCTGCTCGCACAGTTGGAAGAACAGGTCGAGCAATCATGGGTACAATTTTCAGCCATTGTGAAAAATCATTCCTTTCTTTTATTGATATCCTTTATTATAACCTCTTTGCGGGAGAAAATCAAGTCTTTTCTGTAAATTCGTGGTTTTTGACAAAAAAGTATCACATCCCGTCGCGATATGTGTCATGCGGGATGTGATTGCATTTATTCGTTAAGATAAATCCATACTCTGGAATCAATAATCTTTGTGGTTTCTTCCAACGTCCGTACACCGCCATGCCATGCAGATAGTTCTTCATTGACGATTGACTGAACCGTCCGATCCACAGAGGTACATAGCTTCGCGTCTTCAAAGAACGCCATAACCTCTTCTTTTTTTTCATCGGTAAGTGAAAATACCGTGTACAGCGCTTCAGTATCACGCAGCAGACCGTAGTCCTCCCGGTATTCCGCCGTTGTTCCGATCTCAGAGAAAAGATATTCACTGTCAGAGCCGCGCTCCAGTTGTTCATACTGTGTTTTGCTGTAATACTGATAGGTGTTCTGATCGAGCAACTGCTCCATCGCCGACACGGTCACGGGAAGTGCCGGAAGCGAATCGGTGATCTGCATGGCATCGGACAGCAAAAATTCCACAAATGCAAGGCATCCTTCCTTGACATCGGTATCCGCAAGTACCGCAGGGAAGAAATTGCTGACGCTCGTATTCAGCACGATCCGGTCTTCGTCTGTTCCCGGATAGCCGAACAGCGTATAATCCTCCTCGTCGAACAGCATATCGAGCACCGTGAAATGACGGATATCGGAAATCATAACCTCAGCCAGACGGATATTGCCCGCACGCAGGCGCTTGGGGAATACCCCTGTGGAAATGCGGTCATTTCCGCCGTTTGACATCTGCGTACCGCCGACATTGACATCCATATGGGTATCAAGCCACTGCAGAAACTGCACAGCTTCACGGAATTGTGCACTGTCAAAAGAGGAATCCGCCGCATCTTCATGCACAAAGTCGGAGAGTGTGTTTGCATACAGCACCGATGCCAGATCGTTCATCTGATATCCGAGCGGAACAAGCTGTCCGTTTTTGCTTACGAAAACATCCATACCGCCGGTATACTGCGGTGCTATGAGGTATTCATCCGCAGACAGCCCGTCACGCAGTGCATACAGGGCATCCCATGTCAGCGCGCCCGATACAATACCTTTCTTTGCCGCAAACGCGGTGAACGCCATGGTTGTCGGTAAGGTGTACAGTGCACCGTCGTCCTCTGCGGTTGCCTGATATACACTCGGCAGCAGCAGATGCTGTACCGTCGGGGCTAGATCGACAAATGCACCCTTGTCATAATGTGCGGAATAGAAACCGTCCAGGGACAGCATCAGCATGTCGGTTGTCTTGTCAAACAGCAATGTATCGCTGACAAGCTCATCATATGTTTTATCTCTGACCTGCTTGTATTTGACACGGTAATACGGATTCTGTCGGTTGAAGGCATAGATCGCCTGATTTAGCCATGCCGTATCGGCCAAACTGCCTTTTATGGTGATTGTCTGTACATCACCGTTCGCCGCGCGCAGAGAAGTACCGTATATCACCTGCGAGGTGATACCTCGTCCATTTTCTTTTTTCAGCTGCGGAACTACAAAAGCATTGTCGTTGATCGCCAGAATCTCGCTGAAATCCAGCGTATTGCTGTCAATGCCGACATCACTCCACGAAAACACCTCGGTTCTTGTTCCGTCCTCATGATGCCGTTCAATACCAAGCTGGGAAATGATATAATCCGCGCCGTCTGCACTGTAGATATTCTTTTCGCCGTATTTATCCCCGGAAAGGCTGACATCCGCAGGACTGCAGATACCGGATTCAAGGTCGATGATCCCGCGGGTCAGTGAAAAGCCGTCGTTATAATAATAACGGCTTCCGCCGATGTGGTGCAGATTGTCTACGCCAAGCAGTGCGTCCTTCACGGTAGTGCGGCCCTGCTCTGTCAATGTTTCATCATACCACCAGATATCCGATCCGTTGATCAGAAACAGCCGGAATGCGCCGTCTGCCGTTTCTAGACATTCCCGGTTATTCCGATAATACGTACACGCGCTTCTGTTCAGCATTCCGTTATGCAATACAGTTCCGTCTGCGGCAAGCAGATACATATGGTAAGACTCGGTGTTTCCAACGGCACAATACACAGCAAACCATCTGCCGTCTGACAGCAGAAAAACCGAATCCATCATCATAATTTCTTTGGCTGACCGGATATCCGCGGGAGTCGGCAGCGAATATACCTCGATCTGATTGCCGTATTCATCATAAAATGTGACAATCGCACTCTCGTGGTGCGCATCCTCGAATTCCTTTCTGATGTATGCAATCCTGTTCCCGACAAGCTGCGTAGATAAGTGCAGATCGGACGGATCACCCATTACCGTTTCGTGATATTCACGGATAACAGCAGGCTCCTGCTCGGAAATTTCCTGCATGATTCCATCCGTCGGAGCATTCCCCGTGAGATGAACTTTGTCCTCTGGAGGCAAAGGCGTATCGGAATACGGATTGCGGTCGGTCGAAACGGTACATCCGCATAAAAGAAGAAATATGAGCAGGATAATGACGAATTGTTTCATGAGGACTCCTTTCCGTTTTGGAGGTTATGTAATCAGTAAATCTGATAGCTATATTTGTGGAAAGTCCGACGACCATTTGCGGGATGTTGATACACATCCACATGACCATATTTTCTGTATGTAATAATTTTCTTATATAATACTACATATAGTATATCATATAAATTTCAAAAAAACAATATGTTATTGTAGAAAATTATACAGGCTACGGTGTTTCGTCGGTATCCCCAAAAGTGCTATATGGGTTTTGTGCAGTAGTACCAAAGATAACTGCTGTACTTTGTGCTTATTTGACATGAAAATTTGAAAAACCTATTTACAACCTGCGGAAATTGTGGTATAATATCAAAGGATATGCGAGTAGAATTTGCATATACCGCGAAATCCCAATCCCCGGTATACGGGTCAAAGAGCCGCGATCTTACGCGGTCATTCACCTGCCGTGTGCTGCGTTTTGGGAAAATATATATTGAAAGGTGAAACAACCATGATCAACCAGGAAACCAAGCAGGCAGTCATCTCTGCCAACAAGACCCACGAATCCGACACCGGTTCCCCCGAAGTACAGATCGCGATTCTGACCGCTCGTATCAATGAACTGAACGAACACTTCAAGAAGAACCCCAAGGATCACCACTCCCGCCGCGGTATGCTGAAGATGGTCGGTCACAGAAGAAACCTTCTGGGCTACCTGCAGAAGAAGGACATCAATCGCTACCGTGCAATCATCGAAAAGCTGGGTCTGAGAAAGTAATCTTTCTAAACAGTTTTTTGCGTCACGTATGGTACCGGAATCATCGGTCGGAGCTTTTTTCATAGAGTTCCGACCGTTTCCGTGTCATAGCATCCCCATGTAACCGAAGGTGCTGTCTGTGTATAGCAGTTAACCGTGTGCCAAACTTTTGCATTTTGACATGCGGTTAACTTCTAAACACGGAAAATGCACCGCAACGATATTATAAACGGAGGTATTTATCCATGTTTGAGAATTACAAGGTTTTTGAAACCGAGCTTGCAGGCAGACCTCTGTGGGTCGAAACCGGTAAGGTTGCAGGACTGGCAAACGGCTCCTGTATGATCCACTACGGCGACACCGTTATCCTCGCCTGTGCTACCGCAAGCGCACATCCCAGAGACGGCATCGATTTCCTGCCGCTGTCTGTCGACTTTGAAGAGCGTATGTACTCTGTCGGTCGTATTCCCGGCGGTTATCTGCGCCGTGAAGGCAAGCCGTCCGAAAAGGCGATCCTGACCTCCCGTGTCATCGACCGTCCGATCCGTCCCCTGTTCCCCAAGGATCTGCGCAACGACGTCAACCTCTCCCTCACCGTTATGAGCGTTGACAACGACTGCAGCCCCGAAATCACCGGTATGATCGGTGCGTCTATTGCGCTGTCCATTTCCGATATTCCGTGGAACGGTCCGATTGCCGGCGTTTTTGTCGGTATGATTGACGGTGAATTCATCATCAACCCGACCTCCGAGCAGCGCGAAAAGTCCATCCTCGAGCTGACGGTTGCAGGCTCCAAGGAAAAGGTCGTTATGATCGAAGCCGGCGCAAAGGAAGTTTCCGACGACGACATGTTCGATGCAATCATGCTTGCACATGAAGAAATCAAGAAGCTCTGCGCATTCATCGACGCGATCGTCGGTGCGATCGGCAAGGAAAAGTTCACCTATGAATCCGGTGAGCTCGACCACGATATGTTTGATAAGGTCTTTGCATTCTGCGAAAAGGATGTTATGGAAGCACTCGACACCGACGACAAGAACGTCCGTGACGCTCGTATGGCTCCCATCCGCGATGCAATCTTCGCACAGTTCTCCGAAGAATATCCTGAAATCGAAACCATTTACGAAGAACTGATCTACAAGATTCAGAAGAAGATCGTCCGCCGCTGGCTCCTCGTTGACAAGAAGCGTGTTGACGGCCGCCGCATGGATCAGATGCGTCCGCTCGCTGCAGAAGTTGGTCTTCTGCCCCGCGTCCACGGTACAGGTCTGTTCACCCGCGGTCAGACCCAGGTTCTGACCTGCGCAACGCTCGGCTCCATGTCTGACGTTCAGCTGCTCGACGGCATCGACGAAGAAGAACCCAAGCGCTACATGCACCACTACAACATGCCCGGTTACTCTACCGGTGAAGCAAAGGCTTCCCGCAGCCCCGGACGCCGCGAAATCGGTCACGGTGCACTCGCAGAACGTGCTCTCGTTCCCGTTCTTCCTTCTGTTGAAGAATTCCCGTATGCAATCCGTCTTGTTTCCGAAGTTGTTTCCTCCAACGGTTCTACTTCCCAGGCTTCCATCTGCGGCTCTACGCTCGCACTCATGGATGCAGGTGTTCCGATCAAGGCTCCCGTTGCAGGTATCTCCTGCGGTCTGATCACCGAAGAAGACGGTTCCTTCATGACGATGATCGACATTCAGGGTCTGGAAGACTTCTATGGCGATATGGACTTCAAGGTTGCTGGTACGCATAAGGGTATCACCGCAATCCAGATGGACCTCAAGATCGACGGTCTGACTCCTGAAATCATCCGTGAAGCATTCGAAGTTACCCATAAGGGTCGTGACTACATCATCGATGAAGTCATGCTCAAGGCAATCGAAGCTCCCCGTGCAGAAGTTTCCGACTTCGCTCCGAAGATGGAATCCATGAAGATCAAGGTTGACAAGATCCGCGAAGTCATCGGTACCGGCGGTAAGGTCATCCAGAAGATCGTCGCTGAATCCGGCGCAAAGGT
>JAZTZC010000182.1:0-1558 GCA_045637265.1 Eubacteriales bacterium
TTCCCGGCATACTACGAAATCGCAATGAAAACACGTTATGCTGAGCAGACCGACGGCGCAAAGATGATCGATATCGTCCACGGAAATGTCATCATTTCCTTTACCTACCTCTACGGCGATTACAAGAGCATTTACAACATCATGCTTGAGAATCTGTTCCAGGGTACGCCCTCTGCAGATGTTGCCTCCTGGTGTGCAAAAGCGGAAAAAGCACAGACCAAGCGCGTCGAAAAGCTGATGGAATTCTTTGAAGAACACAGACCGTAATATCAAAGACCGGACAACCAATGAAAAATATATGAAAACGGAGTGAATCACGATGAAATTTACAAGATCTAATACCCGAATCACAGCCTGTGCGCTGCTGCTCACACTTCTTTCTGCGGCGGCTGTTTCCTGCGGCGGAAGCGGAGACGGCAGTGTTGTTACCGAGGGTGCAGATATCGGCACGACGGCACCTGTAACGGAGGCTGTCACGGAAGACCCCGCGCTGAAGGATTCTCTGCCCGAAGCGGACCTCGGCGGTAAGCCGTTCCGCATGACCATTTTCGGCACCGACCTCAACCGTCCGCAGACATATGTCGATGCACAGGACGGCAATATCGTCAACGATGCCGTTTATTCCAAGATCCGTACGGTCGAGGAGCGTTTCAATACCGATATCGTTCTGACTGAAATGAGCTATCTGGAAGAAAACCATGTCGGCGCACTCGAGCAGGCAATTCTTTCCGGCGAAGATTCCACCGATCTGGCGCAGGGACATGACGTCAACATGGCAAATGCCGCATTGGAGGGTCTGTTTATCAACGTCCTTGAGATCCCGCATCTGGACTTTTCCAAGCCCTGGTGGCCTGCCGCTACAACGGAAAGTATGACGGTCGCCGGTCAGATGTACCTGATGTGCAACAATATCGGCTACAACAACCTGGCACAGACGCGCGTGATGTATTTCAATAAGACGCTGATGCAGGAACTCGATTTTGAGATGCCGTATCAGATGGTCTATGACGGCACGTGGACGCTGGATGCGATGCGTGAGATGTCCGCACAGGCATACCGCGACCTCAACGGCAACAGCGAAATTGACAAGGAAGACCGTTTCGGTTATGTCAGCATGCCGTATTACTACGGTATCTTTGAGCCCTTCCGTGTGGAACCGTACCGCAAGGATGAAAGCGGAACGCTGTACTACGAGGTCTATCTTGACCGTACACAGAAGGTCGTTGAAAAGATGTATGATCTGATCTTCGGCGAGGGCGGATATCTGTATCCTTCCAAGGATTCCGACTATCAGGATCAGGTTCTGAACCTCTTCTGCGAAGACAGATCCCTGTTCTTCTACGGTCCGCTCGAAAACGCAGCAAAGAACTTCTCCGATGCAAACGATCTGTCCTACGGTATCCTGCCGATGCCCAAACTTGATGCTTCGGATGATGGTTACTATGGTGCCGCATTTGACCGTCCGTTTGTCGTTCCGACGACGGCCGTCGATAACCTGGACCACATCGGTCTGATCATCGAGGCGCTCAATGCGGAAGGCTATAAGCAGGTCCTTCCG
>JAZTZC010000183.1:0-1837 GCA_045637265.1 Eubacteriales bacterium
TTATGGTTCTTGTTCCTGACTGTCGGCATCGGTGAAATACTCTCATGCGGTGTTCTCGGAACCTTGCTCATCCGTTTCGCAGGACCCAAACTCAAACAACTGAAATAAACACAGCGCACGGCCGATCGGAGATCCACCCCGACAGCCGTGCGTCGTTTTCTTTTTTCAGATCAGAATATCATAATACGATTCGATTTTATGCGATACACGGCGCATGGTGCGGGCATCCACACGTTCCCGCCAGTCGGTGTCGTGCATATCGCAGTAATCGGCGCGCGTAAAGGTGACCTCAATGGTTAAGGGGAAGCCGGGATCAAACGGTTCTCTGCCCTCCAGTGCCATGCCGGCGACTGCCGCATCGTGAATGCGCTTGTGCGCTTCCTCAAAGGGCAGACATTCGGCGACATTGCGTACCTCGGCCGACTTGACCTCCGCGGTGATCACGCCCGGAAGCAGTTCTTTTGCTTCCTCACACGCCGCGCGGTCACCGGTGACCATGACACACGGAATTCCGAAGTATCCTGCAAAGATACACTCCTGCGTGATCTCGCCGCGGCGGATACCGTTGTACTTGTAGTCAAAAATGGTTGCCGAGGACTGCGTGTGGTCAAGGAATGCCTTCGCCGTTCCCGACATCGCATGCATGCCGACGAGCATCAGAACATCACAGCCGCGAATGATACCCATGATCGTCGAGCTGTCGATCTGTGTCGCGCGCGGATCAAGCGTACCCGGAATGAAATTCTTTCCGCCGCCGTGACCGTCCCAGACATAAACGGCTTCCGCGCCTGCGTCAAAACAGCCCGCAATCGCCGCATTGGTGTCTGCCATCAGATATTCGCGGGAATGAATGTAATCGGGCGAATCCGTGTCCATGACCTGCTCGATCTTGGCAATGCCGGAAATGCCTTCGAGGTCTGTGATCATCAGTACCTTTTTGTTCATGTTCTGTGTCTCCCATTCAAAAATATTATTTATTTGCGGCTTATCACTGAGTCTTTGGGTCTGCATAATATTGGATTCCGAATCTGTCCAGATCGGATATGGAAATGGAGCCGCTATCCAGCGCATCCAGAACATTCTCGGATCTGCCATCCCGATACACCACATTGACATATCCGATCTTCGGAACTCCAAATGTATAGATATACTTGTCATCCTCAAAAAACGGATCTTTGACATCCGGAAACGGCTGCCCCTCCGACCTGTCGATGATATACAGTACATTGGAATCGGTCGGCTCCGGCATTGCTTTCGAGATCATAAAACAGTAAATCTGTTCCTGCAAAAGATCGGTCATTGTAATGTGTCCTGCTGTGACTGCGTCCTTGATACGACCGACTTCACCGTTTGCATAGGTGACAGCATCCTCTCCGTTTGCTGAATCCGGAAGATAATAGCTGTATTCCGCATCCTCGTATATCCTCTCAAATGCAGTCACAGGATGATCCGCGGATCCCGTCTCATAAGCAATACCGACCACGCGGTACGGATCATACACGCGGAACGCATAATGTACTTTTCCGCTGTAGTTTTCGGTTGATTTGTTCCATTCTGCTATGATTTCGTAAAGTCCGGTTTTCACTTCAAATGCCGATGTGTAGCTGATCGCAGCCGGATCATACGAATCCCACCCATCGGGATAATATCGCACGCTCATGCTGTCGGGCTTTGCATCAAAATGAAGCTGCAGCGAATCCCCGTCCTTTGCTCGCAAAACGGGAAACTCCTCCGGGAAATCGTTTGCGGCATCGAGCGGATGCATACTGTCCGCCTGCACCGCCTGACCGATGCCGAGAGCGCTGACAGTCTCCCACGAATACGTTCCGCGCCATGC
>JAZTZC010000184.1:0-4750 GCA_045637265.1 Eubacteriales bacterium
CAGAATCGCGCACCCGAAATGCGTCGGTTTTGCTCCGTTTTTTATGTTGTAATGCGTTCGTCGATCTCCCAATCTTTGGGCGGCTCAAACTTCGATTCAAACTTTTTTGCCAGACCCTCGTCGACATAGTACGCAAGTACCTGCCCCGCTCTGACCGCCGCGTTGCGTTTTGCGATCCGTTCTCGGTGAACATCATCGGGAACATCCAGATAAACAAAGGTATACGAAATTCCGCGTTCTTCAAAAAACAATCTTGCCGCCGCACGGGAATCCTTTGTCCAGAATCCCCAGTCTAAAATGACAGGAATCCCGTCTCCCGCAATCTCCGCCGCTTTTTCATAGAGATACGCCTGTGTCCGTGCGGCAATACCATCAAAGGCTTCTCCCGCATCAAGACCGGTCAAGGCAAGCGTGATTTCATCGCACGACAGAAGCACCGCGTGACGCTCACGGCGCAGTTTGTGTGCATAGGTCGTTTTGCCGGAACACAGTTTCCCGCAGATCAATGTGACATGCATGGTTCGTTCTCCCTTTTTTGATTTTGTCAAATAAATCATACCATAAATATAGCAGTGTGTCAATGCAGGAGAAAAATTATTCACAAAATCGTATCAAACCCTTTACATTCCGCCGCCGATTTGCTATAATGATTTCAATGAAAAACAATCAGTAAAGGAATGACTGTCAATGGAGCATCCAATTCTGAAAACGATGCCGGCTGTGCGGGAAACAGGCTTCCGCATGGACGGATACCACGTCTGGTGCGCATCGGTACTCAAGGAAAACGGCATATACTATCTGTTTGCGGCTCGTTGGAAAAAGGAAAAACGCTTCCCATCCGGGTATATGACCGATTCGGAAATCGTTCTGGCAACAACGGACGATCTTAATAAGCCGTTCGTTTTCCAGAAGGTGATCATCGGAAAACGCGACGGCGGATACTGGGACAGTATGATGGCTCACAATCCCTATATCACCAAAATTGGCTGTGAGTATGTTTTGTTTTATATCGGAAATCCCGACGGTCAATCCGCATCCAGAAAGATCGGCTGGGCACGGACAAACGATCTGCTCGGCGAATGGGAACGAAGCGATTCCCCGCTCGATCTGCCGCCGGATGCGAACAATCCGTGTGCCGTACCGACCAAAGACGGTGTGCTGCTCTATTTCCGAGACGGCAATCTGAAGGTATCCGTGGCAAAAGCGGAACAATACGACGGAACCTACACGATTCTCAATGACGATCTGTTTCCCGAAACAAAGATCGAGGATATGTTCGTCTACGAAACAGAATCGGGTTTTGCTATGATCGCCGAGGACAATGCCGGGTATTTTACGGGTCTGAAAAAGGGCGGTGTCGCATTCCGCTCGGATGACGGCATTTTCTGGGATCGTACCACAGCCCGCCCTGCTTATGATTTTTCCGTTCTCTATACAGACGGCACCGTCCTGACACTGCAGCGCCGTGAAAGACCGTTTTTACTGTTTGACGGGGACAGGACCTATCTTTTCAATGCCGCAAAGATCAACGGAGAAACCGCGGAAACCGGCGGCGATACATGGAATATGTTCGTTGAAGTGGAATTTGTCTGAAAAATTTTCCACACATCATCCGCTGTCCGATTCCAATCATCATCAATGCATCTAAATAAGGAGGAGAAATATCATGTCCCATCCCTTTTCACTTGTCAACTTCATCAAAACCCCGCGCAAATACGACCCGAAAGCCAACGGTTCCGCACCGCTGTTCCGCCGCCGCTTCACCGTGACAGACCCCATCGAATCTGCGACCCTGTACGTCTGCGGACTCGGCTTTGGCTATTATTATCTGAACGGCGCACCCGTCTCGGATGATCTGTTTACCGCACCGTGCTCGGACTACCGCAAAACGCTGTGGTATAACCGATACGATGTCACAGAACAGCTTTGTCAGGGTGACAACATTCTCGCCGTCCAGTGCGGCAACGGCTGGTACAACGAGCCGTTTGCAACGTCGTGGGATCACAACATCGCCCCGTGGCGCGACAATCCGAAGTTCATTCTCGTGCTGGAGATCAACGGTCGCCGCGTACTGTCCTCGGATGCAAACTGGAAATGCACCGATGACTCGGCGGTGATTTACAACCAGCTGCGCTCGGGTGAATATTTTGACGCGCGGCTGTATGACAAAAACTGGAACACGCTCGATTTCGACGACAGCGCATGGACAAATGCTGTTTCCGACACCACCCCGCCCACAGGCACCTTCCGCGAAACACCGTGTGAGCCGATCCGCGAAGACCGCGTTTATCCCGCAATTCAGATGTTTGACCGGGGTGACGGACGCTATATCTTTGATCTTGGACAGAACATGTCCGGTTACATCCGTCTGACCGTGGATGGCAGACAGGCGGCAGGCGATGTTCTCGACATTCACTACGCCGAAAAGCTCGATGATAACGGCGAAATGAACTACTTCAACATGGGACACCACTACCGCGAATCCGACTTTGCACATGACCGCTTCCTCTGCGACGGCGGAGATTTCGTCTGGTCGCCGAAGTTTGCCTACCACGGCTTCCGATACATTGAGGTCACGGGACTGAAAAACCCCGATCTGTCGACCGTTTCGGGTGTGTTCGTCCATCAGGCAGTCAAGGCACGCGCCGCATTTGCATGTTCCGACGAATTTCTGAACAGCATTTTCCGCGCCGGTCAGATGGCAACGTGGTCGAACCTGTTCTGGATGCCGACCGACTGCCCGACGCGCGAGAAGCTCGGCTGGTGCAATGATGCACAATCGTCGTGCGAGCAGATGCTGACCGACTTTGAAACGGAACACCTCTTTGCAAAGTGGCTGCAGGATCTCTATGACGCACAGCTTCCCGACGGTGCAATGCCCGGTATCTGCCCGTCCTCCGGCTGGGGCTACGGATGGGGCAACGGTCCCGTATCGGACGGTGTCCTGTTCGAGGTTCCCTACCGTCTCTACCTGCACACGGGAGAAACCAAATATCTCATCGAATCACTTCCCTATTTTGACCGCTATCTTGCATATCTGGAAACACGCGAGGATGCAGACGGCAGCGTCTCCTTCGGTCTTGACGACTGGGCACCGCCGGATTACAATGACATGGTGCGCGCCCCCTTTGTCAACGCGGTTCTGCGCGTAAAATTCCTGCGTATCGCCCGTGATGCTGCCCACTATGCACACAAGGATGTTACACTGTACACCGAGATGCTGGAACGTCAGATCGCCCATGTCAAGGCAAACTATCTGCGGGGCGACGGCACCTGTACAATCGAAAAGCAGACCGCCGCGGCAATGCTGATCTGCCACGATCTTTACGATGATCTTGCACCGCTTGCGTCCCAGCTTGCACGCTTGGTCGAAGAAAAGGACTTCCACCACGACTGCGGTATGGTCGGTCTGCCACATCTCTATCGGGCGCTGAACAAGTGCGGTCTGCATGACTACGCGTTCAAGATCGTCACGGCGGAGGGCTTCCCGTCCTACAGAAACTGGTATAACGACGGCATGACGACCCTTTACGAAATGTGGCACATGCGCGACTCGCACAACCATCATATGTATTCCGACTTCATGTCGTGGATGATGAAGACGATCATCGGTATCAACATCAACGCACACGGCTATGAAGTGGTCGACATTGATCCGCACTTCTTTGAAGGTCTTACTTTCGCCCGCGGTCACATCGATTCGCCGCGCGGACGCATTTCCGTTGACTGGAAGCGTGAGGAAGACGGCGTCCACGTCGAGATCATCCTGCCCGATACGGTCGACGCACGGTATGACGGACAGACGCTCCACGGCGGTACGCATACGTTTGTGATCGGAGCATAAGCCGATGAAACAACTTCTGATCACAGGCTTTGACCCGTTCGGCGGTGAGAGCATCAACCCCGCATGGGAAGCCGTCAGACAGCTTCCCGACACCATCGGCGATTACGCACTGACCAAACTGCAGATTCCAACGGTCTTCGGTGAAGCGGCCAACACCGTTCTGAAAACCGCTGATGCGATGCCAACCCCGCCCGATGTGATTCTCTGCATCGGACAGGCAGGAGGACGCGCCGCCGTCACCCCGGAATTTATCGCCATCAATTACCGTCATGCATCGATTGCCGATAACGCGGGAGTCATCCTCCGCGAGTCCCCGATCATCGACGGCACACCTGCGGCTTTCTTTGCAACCGTTCCCGTCCAGCGCATGACCGAGGCGATTGCCACAGCGGGTATCCGTGCGCAGACCTCCTATTCCGCGGGAACCTTTGTCTGCAACGATGTGCTTTACACCCTTCTGCACAGATGTGCCGATACCAATACAAAGGTCGGATTCATTCACGTTCCGTTCCTGCCCGAGCAGGCAAAAAACGAAACCACGCCGACCATGCCCCTTTGTGACATCGTGCGCGCGCTGACTGCCGCCATCACCGCAATGGCGTGAAATATGCATAAAAATTTTTGATAAAATGCGAAAAACCCCTTTACGAATGCACATCTTATATGTTATAATAACAATGAATCAATTTTGTTCCATATGAGGAGGAAACAATCATGAGCAACGCTATTTATACTGAAATTTCCGAAAAGCTCCAGCGCGGTAAGGCAAAGGATGTCGCCGCACTCGTCACCCAGGCACTGGAAGCAAACCTGCCCGCAGGTGAGATCCTGAATGAAGGTCTCGTCTCCGGCATGAATATCGTCGGTGCAAAGTTCCAGGCAAACGAAGTCTTCGTTCCCGAAGTT
>JAZTZC010000185.1:0-2175 GCA_045637265.1 Eubacteriales bacterium
CTCACAGTCGGAACCGGAGATGATGGGTGTGTTGACATAGACAAAGCCGCGTTCCTGGAAGAACTTATGGATAGCATAAGCCGCAACGGAGCGGACACGGAAAACCGCATTGAAGGTATTTGCGCGCGGACGCAGATGTGCGATGGTACGCAGATATTCCATCGTGTGGCGCTTCTTCTGCAGCGGATAATCGGGCGTGGATGCACCCTCAACCTCGACGGTTTCTGCCTTCAGTTCAAACGGCTGCTTTGCATCGGGTGTCAGCACGAGGACACCGGTGACAATCAGTGCACAGCCGATGTTCTGGTGTGCAATTTCCTTATAGTTGGAGAGCTTTTCGTCCTCCAGAACAACCTGCAGATTCTTGAAGTAGCTGCCGTCATTCAGTTCGATAAAACCGAACGCGTTGCTTGCGCGGATATTTCTTGCCCAGCCTGCGACGGTGATGGTCTTGCCGTCGAAGGACGCCATATCCCGATAGATTTCCTTAATACAGACTCTCTTCATATATTTTCAATCCTTTCTGTGGAATGTATCTTGGCATTTCTGTCATGCTGTATAGAAAACAGATACGAATATATATATTATATAACACTTCCTTTGAAATTGCAATGGGTTACATAAAAAAATTCCGGTTTCTCACCGGAATTTTCTGAATTTTCAATTGTTACGATACGATGAAAGCATAAATCTGCAAAGCACCCCAGAAGACGTTGACCGCCGCCAGAATCCCGAGAATGATCATCTGCGGTATCAGCATACCGTCGCGGTTGGCTTTGTTGTTCTGATAGTGCTCATAGGTATAGACACCGATGACAGCGGCAAGGGCAAACGGGGAAAGTCCCGGAATCAGATAGCCCGATGCGTCCGCAAAGACATACCCGCCGACAGCAAGGGCAATACCGACAACATATGCGGCGGTAATCAGCGGATTGGATTTTTGTTGTTTGCCTGCCGGCTTCTTTGTATTGTTGGCCATGGGATAAGTCGCTCCTCTTGATTGTGGATGTTGGACTCATTTTATCATAAATTTTCAGATTTTGCAATGGGAATCCATACTTTTTTGCACGATGTTAAAAGTCTGTTCACAATTATATTATAAAATAAAAGAATAGAATCGGAAAACCGTATTATTAAATGAGGAAATCATTCACAAACATGATCGATCAACCTATAAAAAAATCATTCTCCATTGGAGAAACCGTTCTTTCCCACGGTTTGATGCTGGCACCGATGGCAGGTGTCACCGATGCTCCCTGCCGTGCTGTCTGCCGAGCTCACGGAGCAGATTACACCGTCACGGAAATGATCTCGGCAAAGGCACTGTGGTATCACGATAAAAAAACCGCGGTGCTGGCACATATCTCCGAGGAGGAAATGCCGTGTGCCGTGCAGATCTTCGGCTCGGAACCCGAAATCATGGCATTTGCCGCCAAAACACTTTCCTCGCCCGACATGCCCTGTACGCGGATTCCCGCCGCAATCGATATCAATATGGGCTGTCCGATGCCCAAAATTGTCAACAACGGCGAGGGCTCCGCGCTGATGAAAAATCCCGTGTTGGCAGGACAGATCATCGAAGCGGTCAGAGGTGCGACAGACCTTCCTGTCACCGTCAAAATCCGCGCGGGATGGGATGCAAATTCCAAAAACTGCGTGGAAATCGCCAAAATCGCCGCCTCTCTCGGTGTCGCCTGCATCGTTGTTCACGGACGGACACGTTCACAGCTGTATGCACCTCCCGTTGATCTTGACTGTATTACCGCTGTTCGTCAGGCAGTTGATGCATCCGTTCCTGTTGTCGGCAACGGTGATATCTATTGTGCCGCCGATGCACGGCATATGCGCGAAGTTACCGGATGCGACGGCGTTATGATCGCACGCGGCGTTTACGGCAATCCGTGGATTTTCGACGAGATCATCGCTGATATGGACGGCATCCCCTATACACCGCCGACCCACTATGAACGCCTGCGTGCCGCGATGGCGCATCTTGACCGATTGGTTGCGCTGAAAGGTGACTACATCGGTGTTCAGGAAGGGCGAAAGCACCTTGCCTGGTACACAAAAGGCTTCCCCGGTTCCGCCGCACTCCGTGCGGACATTATGAAAGCAGAAACTCCTTCGGAAATGACAGCTTTGCTTACCCCCTTTCTTGAAATACTCAAAGAAAAG
>JAZTZC010000186.1:0-5784 GCA_045637265.1 Eubacteriales bacterium
AAGTGCGACATCGCCCTCGACGGGTTCAAAGTTGTATGTATTGCCGCCATCCTTGACATCTTCAAAGATGTTGCAGGGACCAACCTTGCGTCCGGATACCAGATCGGTTACGGTAAAGGAACCGTTATCTGCAAATGCAACGGACAGCTTATCATTGGCAAGCACGCCGTTTTCATAGGTTACAGTGGTCATACGGTCAATCGCACCGGGAACAGCCTTGAACATTCTGGTACCGATGAAGCCGTCGGCAGGCATCTGCATCTTGACCTCAAAACGGTCAACAAAGGTAGGCTGACGGAAACGGTCATCGGGAAGCGTGTAGGTAAAGGTTCTGCCGAGCGCCTTGATGTCAGCGGGAATGACATTGCCCTGCATGTCCTCGATATGAATCATATCGGTCGTACCGAGCGGGAAATCGACTTTGGTTTCGATCTCGGTCATGCCGACGCCTGCTTCTGCGGAGAAGACGAGGATATTGCGGTCAGCACCGGCGGTTGTGTCGGTGTTCTTTGCAAGATATTCCAGAGATGCGTCACGCAGAGCCTGTGCGGTGTTGCCGGACTTCTGGAAACGGGTCATCATTTCGTCATAGATGTCGTCATGAGAGCAGGAGCAGATGGAGTCGTGCGGGTGGTTCTGCATCAGAATACGCCATGCATACAGATAGTAGTCAGAGTCGTACTTGTCGCCGTACATGAATGTGTATGCGTTCAGCGGCTCTGCAATGCGCTCGAGCAGGTTCTGCACGCGCTGGTTCTCCTGCTTGATGTCCATACGGCAGGAAGCGGTATTGATGAGCAGGCAGCGGCCGGTGGTCAGCTGACCTGCGATTTCGCCCTGATATGCGGCAAGCTGATCGCGGTAAGGACGGATCAGATCGACATATTCCTTGAAGTTGGACTGCTTAACGGTAACCTTGTCCTGCACTTCGTTTGCAAGTGCGATGGCTTCGGTCAGATTGACCTGTACAGGCTGATGGTCACAGCCGTTCATGCCGAGCAACTCGGGCGTGGTTGCAAAGCGTTCTGCGCCGTTTACAACATTTTCAATCTTTGCGGCAAGCGCTTCTTTGTCGGTCGGCAGTTCCATGGCATTGCAGTACCAGTTTGCAAACATGATGCCGATGACCTCGGATCCGTCGGGAGACTGCCACAGCATTTCACTCTTGGTGATACCGTTCTGCTTGACAACAACATTGTCCGCGCCCATATCGTTCAGACCGCGGCCAAAGATGGCATTGTCGATGTCAAAGCCGCGCAGAATCTGCGGTGCCTGCGAGATGTTGCCGAATGCATCCGGGAAATAACCGGACATGACGGGATCCGCACCGAAATTTTTGCAGAGCTTGATACCGTAGAGCATATTGCGGACATTTGCCTCGCCGGAGGTCAGATATTCGTCCTGCAGAATGTACCACGGACCGACCTGAATACGGTCAGCCTTGACGAGTGCCAGCAGGCGATCCTTCATCTGCGGGCGGATTTCCAGATAGTCCTCGATCACGACAAACTGACCGTCCATATGGTAGTAGGTGTAATCGGGGTTCTTTTCCATCAGCTCAATGAGCGTGTCAAAAAGCTTGACAAGACGGGTTCTGTGCGTTTCAAAGGGGAGATACCATTCTCTGTCCCAATGGGAGTGCGGAATGATGTGAAGGGTTTTCTTTTCAGACATGGGATAAACCTCTCTTATTTTATTTTGAATACTATTATTATACCCGATTCATGGTCTTTTGTAAAGAGACTTTCTGTAATTTCCGCAATGTTTTTGTGATTCTTTTGCTTTCGCATATGTCATGTTTGTGAATCATTCATAAAATGTACAAATATTATTGACATCCTGAAGTAATTGTGCTAAAATGTAACCAACAATACGATTTTCACACAGAAAGGAGCTCTTCTCTATGTACACCGCCAAACAAAAAAATGTGACCGCCGCATTGACCGCCCTTCTCTGCCTCGGCACCATTGTCTCCTGCGGATCAGAAGATTCCGCATCAAAGCAGCCCACAAAAACGGATGAAATTACAGAAACCGAGGTCGTTGTAACCGAAGATCCGCTGCGCGCACAGTATGCCGATATCGCACCCATCCCAGAGGATACCAATGGTTATGCGTTCCGCGTGACCGTTGATCAGGGCAGTGTTCTTGTCAACAATCAGGTGCAGTGGGATACCGAGGAAGAGAACGGCGATACCATCAATGATGCTATTTACGGCCGTAATCTCGCAGTGGAAGAACTGTATAACTGCACAATCAGTCTGCTTACCGCAGAAGAAGATGACCGTGATGCCCGCAACGCGATCATGGCTGGCGATGATTTTACCGATCTGATGATCATTGACTCCATGTCCCAGACAACGGATCTCTGTTCCATCGGTCTTTTCATGAACTTATCGGAGCTTCCTGAATTGAAACTGGATGCGGCATGGTGGGATCAGCCCATTCGTGATCTTGCCATTTATGGCAAACAGTTTGTCACGACCGGTGCAATCACCATCAAGGACGATTTGTCCCAGATGTGCGTCATGTTTAACAAAGAGCTTGCCAATAAGTATGACTATAACGATTTTTATCAGCATGTTCTCAACGGCACATGGACATGGGAGCTGATGAAATCGCGTACCAAGAACATTTACAGCGATCTCGACGGTGACGGTGCAATGGGACTATATGATCTCTATGGTATGATTACATTCGATGACGGTCCTTACTTCATGGCAGTCGGCGCCGATATGCATACGGTCATTTACGACGATGCGACAGACGCGTACCTTTCCAACTGGGAATCCGAGGATGTCATGACAAAGCTGGCGGATTACATCGACTTTGCCATTTCCACACCCGGTGTCATCATCCGTGAAAGCCGCCGCGCAGACAATCTGTTCGGCGAAGACGGAGAAGCCATCAACCGTGTCTTCCGCGAAAACCGTGCCCTTTTCTGGGTCGGAAACTTCGGCGCAACAGTCAATATGCGCGATATGGAATCCGACTTCGGTCTGCTTCCGATTCCAAAATGGAACGAAGCACAGAAGCAGTACTGCTGTACTGTTACGGGCGGCTCTGCTCCCGTGACCATTCCGATCACAGTTCCCGATGCCCACGTCACCGCGCTCATCACCGATGCCATGGCGTATGAATCGATGTTTACACTGACACCGGCATTCTACGATGTGTTCCTGGACGAAAAGATTTTGCGCGACGAAGACTCCCATGCCACCGTTGATTTGATGTTTGCTTCCAAGAAGTACGACTTTGACTGGCAGTTGGACATCACGGAAATTGACCGCGGTATCAGCGACATGGTATCCAACCACTCAAACAATCTGGTCAAGAAGATCGCTTCTTCTGCCAAACGCGCACAGAAAGCCATCGACAAATACGTCGAAAAATACGAAGATTAACTAATAATAAATCACCGGGATTCCGAAACAGCATCGGGATCCCGGTTTTCTGTATGTATTGATAGAGACTTAATCCAGTGCGTCGTACTTTTCGATGATCTTTGCCATGTTCTTCAGATACATCGACTCACCCTTGGTCATCGTGGAAATGGCCTTGTCACAGTTTGTGGAGGACGCGAGAATGGTTCTCATGCGGTCAATCGGATGTCCAAGACTGTTGCCGAAAATGTAGCCTACATCAAGGTAAACGCCCTCAACGATAAGATCGAGCATCTGCGAGGTTTCGGAGTCGCGGGAATACTTACCCTTGAGCGCTGTCTCAAAGTATGCCGGGGTGACAACGCGATAGGTTTCCGCTGCCATGGCTTCGAGCAGAGCCGCCGCGGTATTCGGATCGTTTTCCGTTGCGGGAATACCGAATGCGGAGGATGCATCGTGACAGTAGGAAGTGTATTCATCCTGTGCTTCATCGAGCTTCGGCATCGGGATGATACCGTAGTCGTCGTCCATGTCACGCAGATAGTTGACACCGGTCAGCATCCATGTAGTAAACATTGTCTGTCCGTTCTTCATGGTGTTGAAGACATCCTCATTGTTGTCGGGCGTTCTGCAGGTGTTGTTGTTTTCAAACAGCAGTGTGTCCATCAGCGAATAGAACTTCGCCGCACGGTCATTGAGACCGCCGAAGACATAAACGCCGTCCGATTCCTTGACCATCAGGCTGATATTGGCACCGCCCGTGAAAGAGTCTGCTGCCAGTGTTTTGGTGTCGGTAAAAAAGTGACCGTACTGGTCAAATTCATCCGCCTGTCCGTTACCGTTCAAGTCTCTGTACAACGGTGTGCAGTAGGTAATTAGCTTTTCAATCGTCCACTGTCCTGCGTTGACGGTTTCATACAGCGTGGGATCGTCGGGATAATATTCCTTGAACATGGTCTTGTTGAAGAACATGCTGAACGTACCGGAAATCATCGTCTGGGAAAGCTCACCCATGGCAAGATAGTTGCGGCCGTTGAACTGCGTCATATCCATGAATGTCTGGTTCCACCAAGGCTGATTGAAGTCGAGGTAGTCCAGCGTCTGCAGATCAAGGAGCATACCCTCCATCGTCAAGGGAATCGTGTTGTAAAGACCGTCTGCGAACATTTCAAAATCGTCAGAACCGGCGATCACCGACTTGCGGATGATATCGGTATAACCACCGTGACGGTTGACATTCTGCTGAATAAAGTCGATTTTGACGTTCAGTCGTTCCTCGACAGCCTGATTGCGGGCAAAGGTTGCGTCGTTGACGACATCACCGTTGGTTGCCTCAGCGATGAATTCCGAGGCGGTATCAAGGTCACCGGCACGAACCATAAAGCGGACGGTCTGACCGCCCAGGTCAAGGTCAGCGGGAAGACTGTCCTTCACGCCGGAACGACCGTTGTCCTCCACAATTTCTTCGGCATCTGTGACAGCCGCAGTTGTACCGATGGCATTGGTTTCTTTGGTTTCGCCGGAACCTGCGTCACCGCATGCGGAAACCGCACCGGCAATTGCCAATACAGCAAGGAGCATGGAAAGTGTTCTCTTGTTCATGTTTGATTCCTCTTTTTTATTTTAATTTTTTTATACAAGACCGTTTTCGTCCCGCAGGAGCTTTCTGCCCATGAGCACACCCATAACGGATGCCATCATCAGACCTCTTGTCCAGCCGGAGGAATCACCGAGACAGTAAAGCCCCTCAATGGAGGTTCTGAAATCGGTATCCATTTTGACGCGGTTGGAATAGAACTTCAGCTCCGGTGAGTAAAGCAGCGTTTCATTGGACGCAAAACCCGGAACAACGTAATCAACCGCCTGAATAAAGCCGATGATGTTCGTCATGGCACGGTACGGCATCGCGGCGGTGATATCCCCTGCAACAGCATCGGGCAGCGTCGGTTTGACGTTGGAGAACGCAAGCTCCTTCTGCCACGTGCGCTTACCGTCCAAAATATCGCCAAAGCGCTGCACCATGATGTGACCGGCACCCAGCATATTCGTCAGCTCACCGACCTTTTGCGCATAGGCGATCGGCTGGTTGAACGGCTCCGTGAAGTTGTGCGAACACAGAATGGCGAGATTCGTGTTCTGGGATTTGAGTTCCTTGTAGGAATGTCCGTTTACGACTGCAAGATTGTTGTCGTAGTTTTCCTGCGCAACAAACCCTCCGGGATTCTGACAGAAGGTTCTCACTTTGTTCTTAAAGGGCTTCGGATATCCGATGAGTTTCGATTCATAAAGGACTTCATTGATGTCCTCAATAATCTCATTGCGGACTTCGACACGCACACCGATGTCGACCGTACCCGGCTGATGCGCGATATGATGCTCATTGCACAGACGCTCCAGCCAGT
>JAZTZC010000187.1:0-2045 GCA_045637265.1 Eubacteriales bacterium
CGATGTACTTCGATACGGTTTTCAGGCATTCTTTGAATATACAGTCTGCTTCATCCAGCAGAATCTGCCGTTCATTGTCTTCTCTGTCTTTGGCTTGAATCTTCAGACTGTGTATGATTTTATATGCGCTGTTCACGGTATCAATCACGTTTTTCTTGCGGTGGGAATCATTGCTGTCTCTGTCCGATATGTCAAGCTGGAACAGATCATAAAGATTGATGCGATGGCTGGATGCACCTCTGCCCTTGAAGTTTTCTATAGTATCATAGACAAACGACATCGGTGTATGAAGCATCGCGTTCTGATCTTTATGCTTCTTCACATCGCCGCCTGTCATATACACAAAGAAATCCGGCAGTTTTCCGCCGTGCGCTTTCTTGAATTCATCTTTTCGTTTCCGAAGATGATTCAGCACCTTTGCGGTGTTGACATCGTACAGACGCTTTGCCTTGTCGATCTCCATTCCCGACAGAACGGCGAGAATGCAGATCTCGTGATACAGAGGTTTGAGCGTGTCGAGCGGCGGTTCATCCTGCGCCATATCCCAGAAAATGCTGTTGAGGAACTGCGCGAGGTTAACAATATCACCGATCTTGTTGTCTGCAATCCGATGATCGAGCATGGCAAGGCTTTCCGGCGTATTCGTATAGCTTGCCTTACCGATCGGATCAACCTTACATACCGGTACACCGAACCAATCATACAGTGCATTTGCCGTAATGCGCAGACCGTAGTCCACCGTCACCAATGCTGCATCGGAATCGTAGTCACAGCCATTCATTCGCTGCTGGATGTTGTTTCCGATGGCATTCAGGCAGATGATGTTGTCATTCAGATTGAAGTATGTGTCAATCTCCTCGCAGCAATTATTGTTCGCCATATAGATATTGCCCATCGTGATATGCGGACTGCGAACGCACATGACACATTCGCCTTCGTCAAAGCGTTTGGTATAAACCGTATCGCCTTTCAGCACGAGCGATTCTTCTGCCGTGTACTGTTTATCCGTCAAAGCATGAAGAAACTCGTAGGGATTTCCAAACAGAGTTTGGTAGTTTCCGTCAACAAGAACCTTTCCTTTTTTGATCTTCTCCTTGAAATAGAAACAGATTTCCGTGCGGAAATCCTTATAGATCTGCGTGTGCTGGAACATCGGCGTATACATTGCCATGTCGATAACCAGTTTACGCCGATAGTTATCCGCTGTCACTTCATCTGCAAACATATTGACGCTGGACTGCTTCAGATGATAGCGCAGAACAAGCGGATCGGACTGCATTTTTGACAGATAATCAAGAGACGGCGCAAGGAACTGCTCAACGCCTAACCGTGTAAACGGGATCGTATTGAGAAGCTGATAACTGGTGTACGCCATGTTGCCTTCCATGGTGCTCGGTAGATGATCCGTCTTTACCACACCGAAATCGGACGTATCCTTTCCTTCATATGCCGCTTCCAGCCACATCCTAAACTTCTCCTTCAGCGGCATCTCCTTCGGCAGGAATTTCAGATACTTCAGGCTGCTCTCGGTGATGACAAGCTTGATGTCCTCCACGTTGCGTGCGGTGGTAAAAGCCGCAAGCTGGCGGATTTGCTTGATATCGTTTATCTGAAACCATAATTGCAGATTGGTGTTGAACGCACAGGTTTTGAAGAACCGATTGCGCAGGAGCATCATGCTGTGCTCGCCGTAACCGCTGTCCTCAAATACGCTGACATCCATCAGCGCTTCGCCGTCCCAGATGACATTCTCGACCTCGGTTTCTTCCTCTGCCGCGGTCAGCATGCCGTCCTCGGTCTGTCGGACGCAGACGGCGTGTGTTTTGAAAACGGAGGTCTGATCGGGGATGATAAGAATCGCTTTTTTCGGCAGCTTGAGTATACTTTCAATGCTGCTCAAAGTCAGCGAGATGTACGCCTGCCACGATGCCTGGTCATCCACCTCGGCGGAAAGGCCACAGGAGCTCCATGCCATCATGTCGGCATACAGCGACTCTGCGATAAACAGGCAATGCCCGGAGCGGCTGCTTCCGGCGCTTCGCTTG
>JAZTZC010000188.1:0-1607 GCA_045637265.1 Eubacteriales bacterium
TGCCGCAGAGATCGAGTTCATTACAAACTGACGGTAATCTCCCCAGCCGACATTGGCACCGATCAGTCGGATATCGACATTCAGGCGGTCTTCGACGGTACTGCTGCTTTCATAAACCGCATCATTGAGTGTTTCACCGACAGATTCCTCAGGAGCAATGTTGCTGTTCCAGCCGTCCTCCAGTGCGCTGATACGAATGATCTGACCGCCGAAATCAAGATCGTCGGGAAGTGAATCCTTTTCGTAGGGGTCAACGCTCGTGACAGCCTCCGTATCTGTTTCGCGGGCGATGCTGTCTGTGGCCGCACTCTGACCGTCGGATGCACAGGATGTGATCAGAAGCATGAGCAGAATGGCGGGTGTGATGATGTTCAGATGGCGATTCATTGTGATTACCTCTGCTTTTATTCAAAAAAGCTTTCCTTTCTTGTGATTCGATAGATGATACATGCACCGTCTTCGGATTCCCCGAATATCCGTAAATTTGAGTCGGATACTTGACAAATGCGCCGGATTATGATATAGTACTGAAAAGGGAATTCCGTTCCGGGAGGTGTTATATTGAAATATGACGTTTCGCTTACAGACCGATCCAATGCGGATATTCATTTTATCAGCAGCTTTCATCGGGATCTGTCATGGGGTACCCATATTCATCGCCGCATTGAACTGATCCTGGTGACGGACGGCGAGTTTCGTGTGCAAAGCGGTGACAGCATTTATTCTGTCCGCTCCGGTGAGATGATGTTCGTTCCACCGTTTACCCCGCACGGCTTCGAAAGTGTCAAACGCAATGCCTGTTACATCATCGAATTCTCAAGCGAAGTCTATGCACCGTTTTATGCATGGCTGTCCTCACACCGTACCGATACACCTGTGGCTTCAATCCCGGATTTTCCCGGCGCTTTTCTGTCATTGCTGCCGCAGGAGAAGCTGATGGGACTGGCTGACGAGCCGCTCCCTGTGATGCTGACGGATGCGATCCTTGCACCGATCTGCCATGCGTTCTACAGCAGATGCCGCTGGACAGAGGCAGAACGAAAATATGATGATATCTATCTTCAGGCACTCGATTTCATCACGGAAAATTACAGCAAGCCGCTGTCCCGTGAAACCGTTGCAAAGCATATCGGCATCCGTCCGGAGACGCTGAGCCGAAAATTCTCGGAAAAGAGTATCATGTCATTTTCGGACAGTGTGCATCAGATCCGCATCTACAAAGCAAAGTATTTTCTGGATTGCGGCATGTCCGTTTCCGAAGCGGCATATCATGTCGGATTTGAGAATATCCGCACATTCAACCGCGCGTTCCGGAAAATCATCGGCTGTACGCCGACGGAATACTGCAGACACAGCGGAATATCACGAAAAACAGATATCTCGTAATTATTATAATGCTTTTCACAGACAAACGCAAGTAAATAATGTGAGAAAATATGGTCATTTTGTGATCGAGAACGACGGCAGATCCTATGGTCGGGGACATCGTGATTTTTATCGGAAAATCCGCAAAACCTCTTGCAAAATGCCGCATCCCATGGTATAATAATCGCAACAAAAGAATAAACACAGATCATTGCGCACAGAGCAAGTGTGCATTGTCGGTT
>JAZTZC010000189.1:0-5550 GCA_045637265.1 Eubacteriales bacterium
GGCCACAAAGGAATTCTTGATGCCCTCGTTCCGGACATGACAGGACAGCAGGATAGCCGCGTAGGGCTGCAGCCGCTCCGTGGGAGGGTCGGTAAACACCATGGTACCGATACCGCGCTTTTTCACCAGCGGCAGAAGCTGCATACTGAGCAGGGAATAGCGATGGAAGATGGCGAAAATGCAGAGATCCTCCTCCGTCAGACCCAGAATGGATTCCACCATATGGGCGGCGCTGCCCGTACAGATGTAGACTTCATTGCGGACGGTGATGAGACGGGAATAGATATAATGCACCATGGCATGGGACTCGCGCATACCGTAGACCATGATTCGTCTGGCCGAAGCGATGCGGTCAATGGCGGCACCGAGACGTTCTTTTGCGAGACCGTTCTCTTTATACCAGAGAATGACCTTTTCAATGACACACGGGATTTCCTCAAAGGAATAGACGCCCGACAGCCGCGTTCCCATACGCTGGGTCTTGCCCCATGTGCCGCCGACATAGATACGGCAGGCCGATTCCGCTTCTCTCGGAACAGCGCCGAACGGACACTTGCCGACACAGACACCGCACTTCGTACACTTGCCCGCATCGGTGACAGCCTTGCCGTCAATCACGGCAACAGCCTTGGACGGGCACGCCTTTGCGACAGCACATGATGCACAGCCGTGACAGAGATCCGCATCAAAGGCAAAGGTTTTGCAGCCTTCAATCCCGACATCGTTCAAGCTCGGCTTCATACAGCTGTTGGGACATCCACCGACGCCGATCTTGAATTTGTGCGGCAGCTTGATATCACGCATACCGAGATAGAAGGTATCGTGCAGAATTTGCGCAATTCCCTGCGTATCAAGATTTCCATAGACACAGGTGGTACCCTTACAGGCGACGATCGGACGGATTTTCGCACCCGTACCGCCGAAGGAAAGCCCGTGCTCCGCCATATATGCTTCCGCCGCAGGAATCTTCTCAAACGGAATTCCGACAATCTCCGCATCCAGCCGTGCTGTAAAAATCACCTTTCCGTTTCCGAACAATGCGGCACATTCGGCAATCGCGTGCAGTGCTTCGGGCGTGTAAACGCCTGCCGCGGCAACCAGTCTGCCGGAAAAGCAATCGGTCCCGCGATTCAGCAGAAATCCTCTTCCTTTTACACTTGCGATCTGTTCTTTGGTCAAACTCATAGAGTGGTTCTCCTTTTCTGATCTGTTTTTCTGTTTGTCAGCATATATGCGGATTCCCGCCAATTGACATGCGCACAAATATATGATATAATGAAGCATACCACATATCGTTATCAGATTTATTATAACATCGGATGCGGTATCTGTCAATCATTTTTGCGCAATTTGAGGTAATGCAGATGCGTTTCAACCCAAGTCATAAACTTCTGTTTTCGTTCCTGTCTTTTTTTCTCGCATGTTTTCTCTATATGAGCGTGTTATGCTCCTGTGGGAACGGAGCGAATAACGATACCACGGCTGACATTGTTTTCACCGATGCACTGGGACGCACGGTGTCTTTGTCATCACCGCCGCAGAAAACCGCGTGCCTGCTTGGCAGTTTTGCCGATGTATGGATGCTTGCGGGCGGGGATGTCTGCGCCACAGCCGAGGATGCATGGGAGGACTTCGGTCTCGATCTTCCGAACGCGGTCAACATCGGCGGTGCTCATTCTCCGAACACTGAGCTTTTGTTGTCAGCCGCGCCCGATTTTGTCATCGCATCGTCATCCACCGCAAGCCATGTGGAGCTTCAACCGTTGCTGGACGCCTCCGGCATCACCGTTGCCTATTTTGATGTTATCGGCTTTGATGACTATCTGCACATGCTGAAAACCTGCACGGACATTACAGGACGAACAGACCTTTGGGAGCAGTACGGAGAACGTCTTTCCATGGAGATCGCATCCGTAAAACAGCAGTATGCCAACGCAGATATTCCGGCATCGGAGAACAGCGTCCTCCTTCTGCGTGCATCCTCCGGCTTTGTAAAGGCAAAAGGCAGTGAGGGAACTATACTCGGTGAGATGCTTGCCGATCTCGGATGCCGAAACATTGCGGACAGCGACACTTCTCTTTTGGAAAACCTGAGTGTCGAGGCGGTCATTGCAGAGGAACCGCATCATATTTTCGTCATTACAATGGGAAGTGATACCGATGCGGCGATACAGTCCCTGACCGAGCTATTCTCGCAGAATCCCGCATGGCAGTCGATGGACGCGGTACAGAACAACCGTATCCACATCATGGATAAATCACTCTTTCACTTAAAACCGAACGCACGATGGGCGGAGGCATATCAGACACTGTATGAAATTCTCACAGATCCGAACACATAAAACTGCATCACAGCTGATCTGCGCCATTCTGTTTTTGCTGTTGTCCATCGGCATGGGAGTTCTGGTCGGTGCGGCAGAGCTTTCCCTGTCAGAGATCGTTACCGCGCTTTGGGACCATGACAGAACCACCGCGGCGGGACGGATTCTGTGGTATGTACGCATACCGCGTGTCTGCATGGCGGCAGTCTGCGGCGCAGCATTGGCAGTTTCGGGCGCTGTCATCCAAGGGGTTCTTTCCAATCATCTCGCGTCTCCCGGTATGATCGGCATCAACGCCGGTGCGGCTCTGGCAGTCACTGTCTGTGCCGCATGCGGGATTCTCGGCGGATGGCAGTTATCACTGTTCGCATTTCTCGGCGCATTCGGTACGTCGATTGCCGTCAGCACAGCGGCAAAGCACATGGGTGCTTCTGACGGTGTCGTCATTCTGATCGGTGCGGCGCTCAACAGCCTGCTCGGCGCATGTACGGACACGGTGACAGCACTCTTCCCCGATGTCAGCATCATGAACAGCCAGTTCCGCTCGGGAGATTTTTCCGCAGCAACAACGGCAAAGCTCCTTCCCGCCACAGCAATCGTTCTGCCGACCTTGTGCCTCCTGTTTCTTCTTTCCAACGAGCTTGATATCCTGACGCTCGGTGAGGATCATGCATGTTCCCTCGGTATGCATACAGGCAAACTGCGGCTTCTGTTTCTGATGCTGTCGGCATTGCTTGCGGGAACTGCTGTCAGTGTTGCGGGACTGCTTTCCTTTGTCGGGCTACTTGTACCGCATGCTGTCCGCCGCCTTGCGGGAGGAGATGCGGCACACCTTCTTCCGTTCTGTGCCATCTTCGGTGGAGCGTTTACAGTGCTGTGCGACACAGCGGCAAGGACACTGTTTGCACCGTATGAGCTTCCCGTCGGTATTCTGCTTGCGTTCCTCGGCGCACCGTTCTTTCTGTTTTTGCTGTTCCGCAGACGAGGAAAAGGAGGGATGGTATGATCGAACTGCTTCACGTCAATGCGGGCTATGGCTCCCATCAGATTTTATACGATATCACAGCAGAAATCCATCCCGGCGGTCTCGTCGGGATCATCGGACCGAACGGATGCGGAAAAAGCACCCTGCTCAAAACAGCGGCACAGCTTCACCCACACACCGATGGAGATATCCTCATTGACGGTATGTCGGTTACATCGATGCCGACGGATACACGCGCACGTCATGTCGCTTACCTTTCCCAAGGACATCGTACGCCCGATATGACCGTCGGACAGCTCGTTCTGCATGGTCGGTTTCCGCATCTGCATTTTCCGAAACGCTATTCCGATCACGACCGGGAAATCGCATCCTCCGCAATGGAAACACTCGGTATTGCATCCCTTGCGGATACCCCGCTGTCCGTACTTTCCGGCGGTATGAGGCAGAGCGCATATCTTGCAATGGCACTTGCGCAGGAAGCGGACTACATTCTGCTCGATGAACCGACGACCTATCTTGATATTGCCAATCAACTGTCTCTGATGCATCTTCTCTGCCGTCTGCGGGACAGCGGAAAAGGGATAGCTGCGGTCATGCACGATCTGCCGATGGCAATGACATACTGTGACGAAATCTGGGTCATGAAAGATGGCAGAATTGCAGAAAAAGGAGCGCCGATCCAGATCTGTACATCGGATATCCTTTCAGACCTGTTCGGCACTGCGGTCAAATACGAAAACGGCAATTACTGCTATCATTTCAGCAAACCTCCGATTTCTTACGCTGATAATAACAAGAAATCGGAATTATGACATATCATCTCATCAAAATATTTTGAACATAACGGAGGACTATGACATGGTTTCTGCGGAAAAACAACGGATGTGGAAAAACTATTGGGAAAAGACCAACGAACAGCCGCTGGTATCGATTACGATCCCGAAGGCAGGTGTCGAGGAAAAACAGCCGCCGCGCTATCTTGAAGCCTTTCACGGAGGCGATACCTATCAGCAGGCTGCCGACAAGATTGCAGCGTGGTATGATACGCACGAGTTTCTTTACGGCTCCATTCCGTATTATGCGCTTTCGTTCGGCTCGGATGATTTTGCGGCATACATCGGTGCAGATTTGAAGCTTTCTGATGACGGAACAACCTCGTGGCCGAATCATATTCTGGACTCCCTCGAAAATGTCAATATCAGATTCGACCCGAACGGCAAATGGTGGACGAAAACCGTGGAATTTTATCATGTTCTCAGACGCACGCTCGGTGATGACGTGATGATTGCCGCGCCCACACTCAGCGCCGGTCTTGACGGTCTTGTCGGACTGTATAATGCGCAGGATCTGATCATAACGATGATCGACGAACCCGAACTTGTCAAAGAAGCGCTTGCACAGATCAACACCGCCTTTACGGAAATCATGAAGGAGGTTCGCCGTGTATTTGAATTTGACAAGTACGGAAGCATCAATCGCCACGGTATGTATGTAAACGGAAGCATCGGTGTTCCGCAATGCGACTTTTCCTGTATGATCTCAAGCGAAATGTTCCGCGAATTTGCGCTCGATTCAATTGCACACGAGATGAGTGAGCTCGATTATGCCGAATATCATCTCGACGGTCCCGGCGCGATCCATCACCTCGAGGACCTCTGCGCGCTCGAAAAACTGCACACGGTTCAATGGGTTGCAGGAGCGGGAAATGCACAGAAGCAGGATTGGACATGGCTTTACCAAAAAATCATATCGCTCGGAAAAGCGGTTCTTACCGGAGGAAATACCGGCAGTGTGTTAGCGCTTCAAAATGTGCTTCATACAAAGAATGCGTATCATAAGGTTTCCTGTCAAACAAGGGATGAGGCGGAACGCTTTATGGAAGAACTTGAAAAAATCGAGAAAAACTGATATAAAAAAATCATCGCTCATGTTGTCGCGTCGGGTTGAACTGCCCCAAATTGTGCGGACAGCACATAAAAGTCTCCTAAGGTAGGTAATATAAAATTCTAAGCAGCAAACTGACTTCGTTTTTCGAGCGGAGTCAGTTTTGTTTTTAGTTGAATTCGCTCCTGATTATAAAAGTGAATGTACTCAGCAATAAGAAGACGCGCTTCCGGATATGTCCTAATTTTAACCCGATGAATACATTCGGTTTTGAGAATTGAGAAAAAATTTTCTGCCATCGCGTTATCATATGGGTTTCCCCTACTTGACATTGACGGTGTAATGTGGTATGCTTGTGTT
>JAZTZC010000190.1:0-1587 GCA_045637265.1 Eubacteriales bacterium
TCTTCAGGGACAAATGACAAATGGACACCGAGCTCACGAATCTTTTTCGGATTGGTACCGATCAGCTGCTTGTCCTCACCCGATTCGGGATCGGAGAACACGACGGATGCACCGTCCGCTGTCTTCTGCAGACCAGCAATCGATTCGAGCAGTTCCTTCTGACCGCATCCCGAAATACCCGCAACACCGAGAATCTCGCCGGAGAACGCATCAAAGGAAACATGATCGAGCACCGTAATACCGTCACCATTGACAACGGTCAGATCTTTGACCGCGAGACGCAGCTTCTTATCGGGAATATCATCGCGGGCAATGTCAAGCTCGACCTTCTTGCCGACCATCATTTCAGTCAGCGATTGCTCGGTTGCGTCCTTGGTTTCCACCGTTGCGATATATTCACCGTGACGGAGGATCGCAACACGGTCGGAAACGGCGAGCACCTCGTTGAGCTTATGCGTGATAATGACAACCGATTTTCCGTCGGCACGCATGTTGCGGATGACAGAAAACAGCTTTTCAATTTCCTGCAATGTCAGAACTGCCGTCGGTTCGTCGAGAATCAGAATATCGGCACCGCGATACAGAACCTTGACGATTTCCAGCGTCTGCTTCTGGGAAACGGACATCGAGTAGACCTTCTGTTCCGGGTCAATGTCAAAGCCGTACTTTGCGCAGATTTCACGAACACGGCGTGCAACTTCCTTTTTGTCGTAACGCTTGCCCTCGTTCAGACCGAGAACAATATTTTCAGCGGCGGTAAACACATCGACCAGCTTGAAATGCTGGTGAATCATACCGATCTTAAGATCAAATGCATCCTTGGGTGAGCGGATCATAACCGGCTCATCGTTGACGTAAATCTGACCTGCATCCGGGAAATAGATGCCGGACAGCATATTCATCAGTGTAGTTTTGCCGGAACCGTTTTCACCGAGCAGCGAGAGAACCTCCCCGTAACGGATATCGAGATTGATATTCTGATTTGCAATGACGGAGCCGAACGTCTTAGTAACGCCCTCCATCCGAATCGCGCTTTTATATTCGTTTGACAAGATATTCTTCCTTTCTGTGGTTGAAATCATAAAAAGCGTAACTGCTTGCCGCTGTACTTTACCAAAATCTGTCTTGCAATGGATGTAAAGCACACCGGCAAACAGTGAATCATTTTGAGAAACACGAATAGGAAAGCTGCCCGAAAGCAGCTTTCCTTCCGTTAGAACTGACAGAATCAGTTATTGTTGTTTTCAACGATACCGTCGATGCGGATATCGAAGTAAGGAGCGGAACGCATTTCGGATTCGTGGAAATAGCCGTCCCAGATTGCGTTTGTATCGGGAGCGAAGTCGCCGTCAACGTCAGCGAGGTATTCGGTGAGCGTTGCACCGCCAACGGTGAACTTGGAAGTATCGAAGACCTTGATGGAACCGTCCTTCAGACCCTTGACAACTTCGTCAACCTTTTCCTGGGTACCTGCAGCACATGCAGAACCGAGAGCGGTGATACCGACAGCGTCAGCTTCGTAGCCCTTTGCCCAGTTGGTATCGATGGTGCCGCCGTTTGCAGCGGTTTCCATTGCGTACTTGTAAT
>JAZTZC010000191.1:0-2286 GCA_045637265.1 Eubacteriales bacterium
AGATCGTTGGCAAGTCCATCGGTGAAGAATTGGACGTCAATGTGACCTTCCCGGGAGACTAGCACGCAGCAGAGCTCGCAGGCAAGGCAGCAGTCTTCCCATGCAAGCTGCATGAAATGAAGGAAATCGAACTTCCCGAACTCGATGACGAATTCGTAAAGGACGTTTCCGAATTTGATACGCTCGATGCATATAAGGCTGATCTCAAGGCTAAAATGGAAGAGCAGCAGAAGAAGGTTGCTGACAACGCAATCCAGGAACAGCTCATCGCAAACATCGTTGAAAACATGGAATGTGACATTCCCCAGCCCATGATCGAAAACGAAGTTGAAAACCAGGTCAGAGATTTCGATATGCGTCTGCGTCAGCAGGGTATGGACCTGAAGACCTACTTCAAGTACACCGGTCTTGATCTCGACGGCATGAGAGAACAGTTCGCTCCGATGGCTGAACGCCAGGTTAAGGCTCGCCTCGCTCTCGAAGGTGTTGTTGCAGCAGAAGGTATCGTTGCATCTGACGAAGAAATCGCAGGCGAATACGACGAACTGGCAAAGGCTTACGGCATGGATGTCGAAGAAGTCAAGAAGTACATTGACGATGACTCCGTTGCTAAGGACATCTGTGTCCGCAAGGCAATTGACCTTGTAAAGGAAGCTGCTGTCATCACCGAAGCTGCGGAAGAAGCATCCGACGCTGCTGAAACTGTTGAAGCATAAGTTTTCATAACAATCAGACATTCCGACATATCATCGCGGGTGGTGGGCATCATGCAGCCGCCCGCGATTTTGATATTTACACGTGACACCCAAACCGCACAGACGGCATCCGATTGCCGCAATGCAAAGAAAGGAAACCCATATGGCAGTAATCCCAATGGTAGTGGAGCAGACCGGCCGCGGTGAACGCTCCTATGATATTTATTCCCGTTTGCTCAATGACAGAATCATTTTTTTAGCCGATGAGGTCAACGACCAGACCGCATCGCTCGTTGTCGCACAGCTTCTGTTCCTCGAAGCACAGGATCCCGACAAGGACATCAGCCTGTATATCAACAGCCCCGGCGGTTCTGTTTCCGCGGGTATGGCAATTTACGATACGATGAACTTTATCAAATGTGATGTTTCCACCATCTGTATCGGTATGGCGGCAAGCATGGGCGCATTCCTGCTTTCCTCCGGTGCAAAGGGCAAGAGAATCGCACTTCCGAACTGCGAGATCATGATCCATCACCCGCTCGGCGGTATGCAGGGTCAGGCATCCGATATCAAGATCCATGCCGATCATATTCTGCGCACCAAGAAGCACTTGAATGAAATCCTCGCTGCCAACACCGGCAAGCCGCTGGAAATCATTGAACGCGATACCGACCGTGATAATTTCCTGACCGCCGAACAGGCAAAGGAATACGGTCTGATCGACGAAGTGTTCACGCATCGCGCTTAAATAAAGGAGAACGATATGTCCGAAACCAAACAGGGCGGCCGTGCACTGCGCCGCTGCTCGTTCTGCGGACGCACCGAACAGCAGGTCAATTTCCTGATTCCGGGTCCCAACGGGGTCTATATCTGTGATGTCTGTATCGATGCGTGCAATCAGATCATTGAAGAACAGTTTGAAAGCGAATCCGAGGGTGTGAATCTTGAGCTTGCGGAACTTCCCAAGCCTGCAGAGATTAAGGCACAGCTGGACGAATATGTCATCGGTCAGGACGCGGCAAAGATCGCGTTGTCCGTTGCGGTATATAACCACTATAAACGGATTCTGCAGAAGACCAAGAAGACCGACGACGATGACGGCGTTGAGATTCAGAAGAGCAATGTACTTCTGCTCGGTCCGACCGGTGTCGGTAAGACCTATCTTGCACAGACGCTGGCAAAGACGATGAAGGTACCGTTTGCCATTGCAGACGCAACGACGCTGACGGAAGCCGGCTATGTCGGTGAAGACGTTGAAAATATCCTGCTCCGACTGATTCAGGCGGCAGATTTTGATATCGAACGTGCACAACGCGGTATCATTTATGTCGATGAAATCGATAAGATTTCCCGTCTGAGTGAGAATCGCTCGATCACGCGTGACGTTTCCGGCGAAGGTGTCCAGCAGGCGCTTCTGAAGATACTGGAAGGAACAACCTCCAATGTTCCTCCGCAGGGCGGCAGAAAGCATCCGAACCAGGACTTCATCCAGATCAACACGGAAAATATCCTGTTCATCTGCGGCGGTGCGTTTGATGGACTCTCCGATATCATCGCACAGCGCGAAGGCGGCAAGACGATGGGCTTCCAG
>JAZTZC010000192.1:0-13274 GCA_045637265.1 Eubacteriales bacterium
ACATTGATCCGACACAGAACATCCCCGAAAATGACGGTCACAGTGCAGAAACACCGTTGTCCTCCGCAAGCCAAATTCCACTCTCCCCCGGCGACACCGTACTTTACCGCCGCGGATGCATCTACCGTGAGATGTTCCGCACGGAAGCGGGTACGCCTGACGCACCGATCACCTACGGCGCATACGGTGACGGCGACAGACCCGTCTTCTGCGGCTCGCTGAACGCATCCACCCCTTCCGACTGGGAAGAAATTGAGGAAAACATCTGGCGTTACCGTCACCCGACGATGGGCGATGTCGGCAACATCATCTTCACAAAGAAATCCGACGATCCCCGTCCGTGGAACGCACTGACACAGCACGAACGCAATGCACGGCTTGACGGCGCGACACTCCGCTGGGAACGGGACGGACTCATCGCACAGGGCGACTTCTGGGACAGCCGCTTCGGTGAATCCAATCACCCAAAGGAAGTACCGACGCCGCAGGAGCTGCTGCTCTATTCCGTTGGCAATCCCGCGGAGGTCTATGCGCACATTGAGCTTGCGCATTGGGGCGGTCGGCGCATCGGCTGGCTGAAGAGCAACATCATCATTGAAGACATTGAATTTTTCGGATCGGGTGTACACGCTTTGGCGGGTGACCATGCCGACAATGTGACTGTGCGCCGCTGTACGTTCCGCATGATCGGCGGCTGTGTCTGGAGTCGGGATTTGTTCATTCGTTTTGGCAACGCGGTTGAGTTCTGGGAATCGGGCAACGATATTCTGATTGAAGACAATGATTTCTACGGCGTTTATGACTCCTGCGTAACCCATCAGGGACCGGGCGAGAAGACGATTCCCGCACGCAACTTCATCTGCCGCCGCAACACGTTCAATACCTATGGCATGGCGGCGTTTGAGTACCGTGACAAGATGACAATCGACTCGGAATTTACCGACAATCTCTGCATCAATGCAGGATGCGGCTTCCCGATCTACGGCGAGACGCTTCCCCGCCGCTCGGAGATCTGGCCGCAGCCGATGGGACACCATGTTTTCCTGTGGCGCATTGAGCATGCGACCGAGGGCGGTTCTCTTGTCATTGCGCGCAACATCTTTGAGTCCGCGCCCATCGGTGCCGCGATCTACTCGATCATCGCACCCGAAGCCGAGGCACAGATGTCGGTCTGCGACAACACCTACAACACCGACAATCCCGATCTGCTCTGTCATGTGGGCGGTATTTCCTACAATAATATGCACAAGTACACAATTGCGACAGGCTGGGATCTTGATGACGATCCCGACATGGCGCAGACGTGGGTTGCGGGGACGAATTCATAATAAATTTTCCGTTTGCGGCAAAATATCTTTGTTTTTCTTTCGTTTTTCATTGATATTTTGCCGCAAATGTGATATAATAGTGGTATCAAGCCTCAAGGAGGAATTCTCATGGTTTATATATCCGTCAGTGATGCCGCAAAAAAGTGGAACCTTTCGGAACGCAGTGTCCGCAACTACTGCGCAGAGGGTCGTGTATCCGGCGCAATGCTCGTGGGAACCACATGGATGATTCCTGCCGAAGCGGAAAAGCCGAAGCGCAAAACACGCAGTGATGCTGCTCCCGATACCCTGCTCAGCATTCTGCAAAGAGAAAAAGCGGCATCTTTGTCAGGCGGTATCTATCACAAGATACAGATTGAGCTGACCTACAACTCCAACCACATCGAAGGCAGCCGCCTGACTCATGACCAGACACGCTATATTTTCGAAACCAATACGATTGGCTTGACAAATGAGCATATCAATGTTGACGATATTGTGGAAACCTCCAACCATTTCCGCTGTATTGATCTTGTGATTGAGAATGCCTCAAATCTTCTGACCGAGGGATTCATCAAAGAACTGCACCATGTTTTGAAAAACGGGACATCCGACAGCCGTCAATCCTGGTTTGCGGTCGGCGACTACAAAAAACTGCCAAACGAAGTCGGCGGCAGAGATACCACTGCTCCTGAAGATGTCGCTGAAGAAATGAAAGCACTGCTGGCGCATTATCATGCAAAAAAGGAAAAGACCTTTGCAGAAATTCTGGATTTCCATTATCGATTCGAAAGGATTCATCCGTTCCAGGATGGAAACGGTCGTGTCGGCAGATTGATTCTGTTCAAGGAATGTCTGCGAAACAACATCGTTCCGTTTATCATCGATGACGAACTCAAAATGTTCTATTACCGAGGGCTTTCGGAATGGACACGGGAACGCGGCTATCTGACCGATACGTGTCTTGCGGCACAGGATAAGTTCAAAAGATATCTCGATTATTTCAAAATTCCATACTAAATACAAAGTACCGAGGCGGTTTTGACCTCGGTACTTTTTGTCAATGGCTTTGTTATTCAGAAAATATAATCCGTCACGCAGTCATACCAGTGCACATACGTCTCACCGTTGACCGTCAGACGTTCGTTGTCGGGGAGCAGTTCTGTCCACAGCTTGCCGTAGCGGGAGAATGCCCAATCGTTTTTGTTGAATCGACGCCAAAGGATGGTGCGGCCGTTTTGGTCGAGGTATTGTTCAATCGCAATTTTGTGGTTGAAATGACCGATATCCATAACACAGACCGTGTCAAAGGTTCTGCCATTGATGGTAACATGATATCTTCCGACAATATCTACTGTTTCTTCCGCTTCCAAAACCTTAATCTCATTGCCTGCACGACAGATTGTACCATATGTGGTGATATCGGTCGGACAACCGCAATTATCCTTACCGAATCCCCAGTTATTCATAAAAATGTCGCTGTCCAGAAATGTGAAGGTTTTGCGTACGCCATTTTCAATATGACTTTCCGCAAGATAACGACAATGAGTATCCGTCAGCTGGGCAACAAAATATCGTTCGGTCACGGTTTTTGACTTGCAGTCGTGTTGTTTTGCAATAATTTCTACACCCTCAATGCCGTGGATCTCTGCCTTTCCGTTGACAGAAGCCTCAGTATAGTCGTTCATCTTTCTTGAAGGAATATCATAGCTTCCCCATGTGACCTTTTCATTTAATTTGGGAATAATGCAAAATCCCATGAGTTCCTCACATTTCACCGTAAATGGTGTAAGATCGGATACCTCAATTTTATATTCCGGCAAATATTCAGGTAATTTCATCATATTCATTTCTCCTTCTGTTCTCGGTTTATACGGATACTGTTCCTTGAATTTCTCCTTTGCATAATGCAGGCGGCTTTTGACCGTGCCGACGGGGATGGAGAGCCGTTTTGCAATTTCCTCTTGCGGCAGATTTTTGAAATAATACAGATACAAAATCTGCTTTTCTCTGTCGCCGAGCGCATCCAGCGTCTCACGCACCGCGCTATGTTCCGTGATGCCGCATCTGCCGACACGAAGAGACGATTCCGACAGCGCGTCAAGGGGGATTTCCATCAGATGCGCCTTTTTGCGGTAGTAGTCCGTGCATTTATGTCCTGCAATTCCGATCAGCCACGCCTTGAACGCCGCCCGATCCTTGAGCGTCGGAAATTTCTCCGATGCGGTCATGCAGACCTCTTGCATGACATCCTCGGCATCGTGCAGATTGGCAATCTTATAGCGGATATATCGCTGCAGCGGCACAAAATGCGCCTGCAATAGTGCTTCAAATTCTGTCACAGCCTCACCTCATCTCGCTTACTTGAAATCGATTTCATCTATATAGTCGATGGAAAAACGCAAATAGTTCAGATTCTGCGTCAAATTTTGAAAATTTTATAAAAGCAATGGGGATACTGCGCAAAAGTGTACAGTATCCCCTCTCTGTTGTGTTAAATTGGCATTGGTATTATGCGGCATTCACACCATGTGCACGGAGCATTTCAATCAAGCGGTTTCTGCCGAAAAAAACGGCAAACTTGTACGAATCCCCATTCTTTTTCGTCACCGTGACGGTCGGCAGCAAAAACAGCCATCCTCCGATCACCTCGCTGATCTCATCATACCGCACGACCAGATGTCGGTATTCTTTCGGGACTGTCAGCTTTCCCGTATGATAGGTGATGGCTTGTTCGTCCGCTGTCATACCGCCGCCCAGAATGCCGTTTTTTACCAGGCTGACCATAAAGTAGTTCTTCATACAAATCCTCCCATCACAAAATTGGAACGGTGTTCCTCATGATTGATTATATCATATTTTCCGACGATAGTCAAGGTTTACTGCCGCCGAATGAAGTCCGCGATATCATTCAAAACCGTGTCACCGATATGCTGCTCGACCTTGAATTCTTTTGCCGCCTTGTCAATCGTGCCGTAAATCGCAGGCACAAATGCATGGCTGAGTCCCTCATAAAGGCAGAACTGTACATCCTCACGATCAAACAGGAGCTTTTTGTAAAGCGCAAAATCACGCTCTACGCTGACCTGTACGTCCTTTTCGCCCTGCATGATGAGCATCGGCTTTTTGCACGCCTGCAAAGCCTCCGGGGTTTGACGCTGTCCCATTTCCTTGAAGTAATACAGTGTCATACCGCCGCCAAACTGTTTCTTCATGGCTTCCTCGTCGGCCAGATCATAAAGCCCGTCAAACAGTTTCTCATATTTTGCAGCCTGCTTTTTGAAAATCCCGCGGAGGAGAGACGGAACCGTCTTTTCCGTTGCGGCAAACTGGTCAAGCACAACCTCCTCCAGACGGCGCGGTGTTCCTGCCATGATGATCAGTCCACGGAAGTTTCCGCCATCCGCATCGATACGCGGCGCGAGCATACCGCCCATGCTGTGACCCACAATAAACACGCGGTCAGGGTCAATGCGTGCATCGCCGCGCAGAAGCTCTGCCGCCGCAATCGCATCGTCAATCGTTTCTTCTTTGACCGTCAGCCTGCCCTTCGCCGCACGGAGCAGCTTCATCGGGTGAGCATAAGACCGTTTATCGTATCGGACAGAAGCAATGCCGCGTGCCGCAAGACCGTGTGCCAGATCACGAAACGGCGTGATTTTATAGATTTTCTCATCCATATTGCTTGATCCCGAGCCATGAACAAAGACCACAGCGGGAACTTTTTGCGTGAAATCGTCAGGCAGGGTCAGCATCCCGTTCAGCGGATAGGCAGGATCAGCAGATATCACGATTTTTTCTTCGGTCATGATATATCTCTCCTTTTATACAGACAGTTTTTCATATTTGCGGACACCCCATCCGAGAATCAGACGGTACACGACATACAAACCGATGGCAAATACCGCCGTCCAGATGAGAAGCAAAACCGATACCGACAGGTACGCCCGCAGAGCATACACCGTCAGCGCGGGAATACCGACAAGTGCCAGATTGACGAACATGGATGCAAAGACCGCCATACCCTGCTTGACAATCTGCGCTTCGTTGGTCCAATGCATGTTCGGAAAACGCAGTCCATACAGAAGTCCAAGCCCGCCCGATACTGCGGAAAACAGCTGCGGCAAAACAAACAGCGCGACAATACCTGCGATGTAATCAAAAGATGTCAGCGACACTTGCGGCAGAAGACCGGCAAACATGGGATCTGCCATCAACGCGGATGCATCAAACGTGACAAAGAATACCGTGCCGACGATTGAGAACAGGAAGATCGGAATGGCGCACCAGATCAGATGCAGCTTCCATTTTGCCAGCAGAATCTGTGCCGAGGAAACAGGCATCGCACGTACCAGCCACAAGGTTTTTGCATCGAGCGATACCGACGGTGGCGTAAAGAGCACGGTCGACAGCATCATTGCCGCCATACCGCAGAAAATCGCGGGAATCAGATCGATACCGAGCATGGCAAGGGTCGGCAGCAATGTTTCCTGTTGGAACAGAATCACAACAGCACCTGCGGCGAGGAATACCAGACCGATACCGGCATTGAGCAGATAAATGGAGGAGGACAAAAGGCGTTTGTTTTCCTGTGCCAACAAAGCCGACGACGGACTGCGGACAGCACCGCGATGCTTTTGGGCATTGTATCGGATGCGGGATACGCCGTGAGAAGCGGTAACGGTCTTGATAAAGGTGGAGGACAAAAGCAGAAATACCGCAAGAAACGGCACAACAAACATCGCCGCCGTGAACAGAAATGCACCGATAGAGCCATTCGCCGCAGCGTCACCGATCCAGTACAGCGGTACAACCGCACCGAGCAGTTCGGCAAGCTGATCGCTCTCGTTTACCAGCAATTCCATCATACGGGTGGAGCCGGTACCGACAACATAATAATATACTGCAATAAAAGCAAGCGACAGAAATACCGTCACAAATGTTTTGTTTCGGATTCTGGCAGAGATCAGGGACAGTCCCCAGCCGAGCAGACACGACAGTGCAAGCACAAACAACGCAAGCAGCAAAAACAGCAAACAACCGCGCAGAAGCAGACCAACCGAAAATCCAACGATGTAAAATCTGCATACGAGTGCGGGAATCAGTACAAACGAGCCCCAGAGCAGATTCATGAAATACAGTGAGATCATACGCGCGCACAAAACGATTGTGGGCGGAATCGGCATTGCAAGCAAAAGTGCATTGTCCTTTGCCTCAAAGAGCATACTTTTGGCAAGGAACACGGTTCCAAGCAGCATGAACATTGAGCACATCAGGAAAGCAAGCGTCATATACAGCCAGTCAAACCCCAACGCATGAAACGGCTCGGCAAGCATACCAAAGACAGACCCGAACATCACCATAAACGACAGACCGACAAATACCCACAGGATCGCCATGCCAACCGTGCCGGCACTGCCAAAGCCACGTTTTTTCTTTTTTGCCGTCGATGTCTGACGGGTCATCCACAGACCGAGTGCGGGCAATTGTACACGCAGAAGTGCGCGCAGAAGCGTCAAAGATTGCTTCATGTTGTCACCCACTCTCATTCAGCATCGGAGGATTCCGTCTGCGACAGTTCAAGGAACACTTCCTCAAGTGAGCCGTCTCCGAGCACAGAATCCATGGTTCCCGACGCAATCAGCTTACCGCCGCGGATGATGGCGACCTTGTCGCAGAGCTTTTCCGCGACTTCCAGTACATGGGTGGAAAAGAAAATCGCACCGCCCGCATCACAATGCTCGCGCATGATCGTTTTGAGATGGTGTGCGGCAATCGGGTCAAGTCCTACAAACGGTTCATCCATCAGTATCAGCTTCGGCTGATGAATGAGCGCGGCGATGATTGCCAGCTTCTGCTTCATACCGTGGGAATACGCGGAAATCGGCTGGGCAAGATCGTCACGAATGGCAAACAGGCTTGCATAGCGTTCGATGCGCTCTGCACGGTCAGCGGAAGACACACCATAGATATCGGCAACAAAATTCAGATATTTGATGCCGGACAGATATTCGTACAGATCGGGATTGTCGGGGATATATGCAAGCACACGCTTACAGTTCAAAGAATGCTCCTTGATGCTTTTGCCGTTGATGCGGATCTCACCGTCTGCAAAGTCCAGAAGTCCGCACGCCGCCTTCAGCGTGGTTGTCTTGCCGGCACCGTTGTGACCGATGAATCCGTAGATTTCCCCGGGCGCGATGTGTAATGTCAGATCGCTGACTGCGGCAAAGTCGCCGTAATATTTCGAAAAATGTTCAATTTGAAGCATATAATGAATTCTCCTCCCCGAATTATGATATCTTTTTGATATCACTCCGATTATACCATGAAAACGAAAATCTGTCAATGGTTTACAACATAAATTTACAAACAAACCGCATCGCCGTACACAAAGACGGTTCGATGCGGTTCATGATCGTATTTCAATGCAATGAAAGCTTCTTCCAGTCCGACGGAAATCCCATGGCTGTATACAGCTTCTCCCGTCCGACGGTGCTGCATTGCAGATCAAAATGCGCGATAATACGCTCAATGGCATCACAGCAGCGCATAAAATCCTCCTCCGTCAGAAGATAACGGAACACGACCAGCAGCGCAAACAGATCACTGCCGTTAAATGCATCGCGCTTCTGCACGCCCGGATGCGAGGTCGAGCTGACGGCAGGCATCAACGGGATGGTATCCTGACCGTGATAGGCATACAAACAGTCATTGTGCGCACAGACATTGCGGAAATCCTGCATCAGATCGAGCATGCGGCACAGCGTTTTCTCACGCAGATCTGGAAAGTGTGCGGCGATCTCTTCACGGATCTCGGGCTTGCAGCAGCGCAGAAAACGGATCAGCGTTCCGATTGACAGTGTCTTGAACAGTACCCACAGCGGCACATTGCCGTACTGCTTTCTGTGGTGGCAGACATAGACCGCCTTATCCGCGCGGTTTGCCCCGTAATCGAGCTCGCCGATCAAACGGTTGATCTCATTGGCGGCAGGACCTTCGGTATCGTAGCTTTCGCGGTTGAGATATGCTGACTGTTCATGACCAAACCGTTCACAGAAAGCATATGACAACAGTGATCGCATATGGATCTCCACACGGAGCATATATTTCAAAAATAGTTGACGCAGATTTTCATCACACTTATACAAGGCATACAGTTCCTCGAATGTCGTTCCCGGCAGATAATTGCCATGTCCGTTACGCTTGAAGATTGCCTTATAACCGTTGATAAGCTCATAAAAGCCGATCTGCTCCAGAATATCTCGTGCGGCATTCTCATCAGATACAATCATACCCTGCCGTTTCAGCAGGGTAATCTGATTGTCATATGTGAGAAAGCGTTTTTCTCTGTTTGCCATAATTCTTACTTGAACAGCGGATACTTTTCGCAGAGTTTTGCAACTTCAGCGCGGACATAATCGCCGTTGGCTTCGATATCCTTTGCGGTCAATGCCATCAGATGGGCAACATGACGCATATCGTCTTCCTTCAGACCGCGGGTGGTCACTGCCGGTGCACCGACACGGATACCGCTGGTCAGAGAGGGCTTCTGCGGGTCGTTGGGGATGGCGTTCTTATTGACGGTGATATGAACCTGGTCAAGGCGGGTTTCCATTTCCTTACCGGTGATGTTCATCGGACGGAGATCGATCAGTGCCAGATGGTTATCGGTACCGCCGGAAACAAGGTCAAAGCCTTCTTCCTTGAGTGCTGCTGCGAAAGCCTTGGAGTTGAGCACAACCTGATGCTGATATTCCTTGAACTCGGGCTTGAGTGCTTCGCCGAAGCAGACAGCCTTTGCCGCGATGATGTGAAGCAGAGGACCGCCCTGGATACCCGGGAAGATCGCCTTATCGAGCTTCTTTGCGACTTCTTCATTGTTGGAAAGGATCAGACCGCCTCTCGGACCGCGCAGGGTCTTGTGGGTCGTCGTGGTAACAACGTCTGCATACGGCACGGGGGAGGGATGCTCGCCCGCAGCAACGAGACCTGCGATATGCGCAATATCGACCATGAGGTATGCGCCGACCTTATCAGCAATTTCACGCAGACGCGGGAAGTCGATGACACGCGGATATGCGGATGCACCCGCAACGATCATCTTCGGCTGGTGCTCGAGCGCCAGTGCTTCCAGTGCATCATAGTCGATGAAGCCTTCTTCATTCAGACCGTAGGGAACGAAGTTGTAATACTTACCGGACAGATTGACAGGGCTGCCATGGGTCAGGTGACCGCCGCACGCAAGACTCATACCGAGAACGGTATCGCCGGGCTGCAGAAGTGCGACATAAGCGGCAGTATTTGCCTGCGAACCGGAGTGCGGCTGAACATTGGCATACTGTGCGCCAAACAGCTTCTTTGCGCGTTCGATGGCGATGGTCTCTACAACGTCGACCTTTTCACATCCGCCGTAATAACGCTTGCCGGGATAACCTTCGGCATACTTATTGGTCAGAATCGTACCTGCCGCCAGCAGAACTGCTTCGGAAACGACGTTTTCGCTGGCGATCAGCTCCAGACCGTCGCGCTGACGGTTGTATTCCGCCTCAACAGCAGCACCGATTTCGGGATCAAAAAGAGAGAGTTCATGGATTTTGTCAAGAATCATAATGTTATCCTCCGTAATTTATACAGGATTATTTGCATACAGATTGATTTTTTTGCTCATTTCTTTATAATTATACCATAATCACATGAATAATGCAATAGATTTTCTGAATTTCATTCATTTTCCGAAACGCATACAGCTACGTTATTTGAACTCTCTGTGTCAAGAACAGATTTGATGGGGATATACTTGCATTTTTTGGGGAGATGTGCTATAATAAAAACAGAAATGCTATTTGATATCCATCGAAAAAACAGTCAAAGGAGAATCTGACATGAAAACTATCGGTTATGAAGTATCGATGCTCGCACCGGGCGAGAACAACCCGCGCAACGGTGAAGGTACATTCCTGCGCTTAAAGGACGGCGGTATTTTGTACGCATATTCCCGGTATCTCGGCGCAAGCTGGGATGACCACGCAGATGCCGATATTGCAGGTATCGTTTCCTATGATGAGGGCGAGACGTGGTCCGAGCCGCGCATTCTGCAGGCGCACGATGCGCAGTCGTCCAACTTTATGTGTCCGTCCCTGCTCCGCATGGAAAACGGGGATGTGGGTCTTGTCTATCTGCGCAAGTACCGCGATGATCTTGATGACGTGGAAAACGGATTCTTTCCGGCGCCGATTCTCGATACAGTGTTGTTTGTCCGCTCTGCCGACGAAGGCTTGACATGGTCGGAGCCGATTCAGGTCACAACGGCAAGAGAATATATTGTGATCGAAAATGACCGCGTGGTCAGACTGCAGAACGGTCGTATCATCCTGCCTGCCAACCAGCATTCGTATCTGGAAGACGGAAAGCTCGTCGTCCGCGGTCAGGCAAAGATGTTCTTCATTGCGTCTGACGATGACGGCGCAAGCTGGAAGATCATCTCCAAGGAATATGAGCTGCCGCATTCCGAAAACAGCGGAACGGGCTTGCAGGAAACGTGTGTCTATCAGCATGATGACGGCGATATCCTTTCTCTGTCCCGCACCGACCGTCTGTGTCAGTATGAATCCCACTCGTCTGACAACTGCGAGACATGGGGTGAAATCTATCCAAATCCGTACTTCTCCGCGCCGGCTTCACCGCTGACAATGAAACGCGCCTGTGGTTATACCGTCGCCGTCTGGAATCCGATTCCAAACTATACAGGTCGCGACCAGACCGGAACGTGGGGACGTACTCCGCTGGCACTGGCTGTCTCCGAGAACGACGGTAAATCCTTTACAAGAATGTATCTTCTCGAGGATGACCCGAAAAACGGCTACTGCTATCCCGCAGTGTTCGATGGCGGCGACTATCTGCTCGTCGGTTATTATCACTCCAACGGCTCGGGCGTGCCGCTCAATTCCAATAAGATTGTTAAGGTTCTCAAGTCGGAGCTGGTGGATTGAGTTGTTCCGTTTGATAGGAAAACCAGATGAGGAGGATTGAACATATGGAATGTCCGTACTGCAAAAAGGAAATGGCACAGGGATATATCCACAATGGCAGACAGCCACTGCAATGGATACCCGAGGACGGAAAACCATCCGCATTTGCCTTTGGTACCGCCCGGGGCAGTATCAGTCTGCGGCATAAGCCGACCTCCGGCATCGGCGGGTACCGCGCAGAGGCGTATTACTGTGCCGATTGCTGTGTGGTGATGGCGAAAACGGAAAGTTAAGACAATTCGATAGGAAACAACAGACCCCGACGGTCATAACAGATCGTGCGGGGGCTGTTTTGTCTTATCTGGATAATTTGGGATCCCACTTTGCGGAGAAAGCGGTCAATTTCTGTTGGATTTCTAAAAATTCAGGTGTGGTTTTGATGTTGTCAAAAACGGGATGTTCTATCTGTTCAAGTAATTTTTGCGCATCGTTGCTGCTGGATGATGTGCTGAAAGAAATGGTATCGATATAACCGCGGAATAATAATGAAGTGTGCTGATAGGGTGTTGATTCCGTCCATTCGACGAACGCGGTGGCGTGATCGGCGGCTTTGGATAAATGCTGTAATACGTGTTTGGTATCACCGCGTTCTGCATAATACTGTGCCTGATGTCTGTGTGTATCTGCAAGATGTGTATGATAGAAGCCAAAATCTCCGTCTTCAAACATCAATGTCAAAAATGCAATCTGTTTGTCACGCAGAGCTGCATTGTCGTCTTCCGTGTAATAGCGGTTTCCTGCATCGTCTGTGAGATAACAATCAGACATGCTGATAGACAGAAACTGGATGTATGTATCAAGTTCTACTTTTTTTGCACGATATCTTTTTTCCCCTGTACCTATGCTCGAAAGCAGCGCTTCTTGGGACGCATAAATCGGCGGCATGGATTCGGCAAGCTCAATTGCACGGTCTGTTTTTCCAATATGTGGATACAGAGAACATAAAATCTGAATGGCACCGTGACGGTAGGAATCAACGGTACAGGATTCCAATATGTGTTCTGCAATTTGAATTGCTTCATTCTGATGCTGCGTTTCTTCTTCTACGGTACAGTCAGAATCGATCAGAAAAAATGCATTATACATCAGATAGTACATGATTTCAAAATCATCGGGGAAGCGCCTGTGACCATCTGACAAAAGGTCATATGCTTCACGATTGTATCCGTAGCTGCCAAGGTCATTGGCTTCGGCGATGATTGCCGCGATCCGTTCCTTTTTCTCCGCAAGATCAATCTCAAACAGAATATCGGCGGAAACCGAGAACAGATGACACAGCGGTGCGATCAAAGACAAATCGGGCGACGTTTTTTCTGCTTCCCATTGGGATACCGCAGAAACGGAAACACCGAGATATTCTGCCAATACCTCCTGTGTCATATTCCGATCGCGGCGCAATATTTTGATGGTTCTACCGATGGACATGTTAAATCCTCCAAATGAATCAATTCAGATGCGTTTCTGTGCTTTTATTATACTGCAAAAAGTGGGTTATGACAAGAGAGTATTTCTATATTGCATGTGAAGCAAAACTGAAAAATGTGAAGCGTATCTGAATCACAGCATAACAAAAAGGATGAGCCGTAAATGACTCATCCTTTTCTCATACAATTTTTTAATCAGTTGCCGAGGTCCTCAATGAACAGTTCACGGGGAGCGTTCGGGTCAACCTTGGGCTTGGGGTTATCGCGTTCTTCAATAAACTTCGTTGCAACCTGCGGGAACATTGCGATGGAGAGAACGTCTTCCTCAGACTTTGCAAAGCCCTTGTTCTCTTCTCTGTACTTTTCCATTTCAGGAGCGATGAGGTCAGCGGGACGGCAGGTGATGATTTCAGCATCACCGAGAGCCTTTTTGCGGACTTCTTCGTTGACAACGCCTGCAACCTGACCGTATTCGCCGCGGAGCAGACCCTTGGATTCCTTGGGAACCATCT
>JAZTZC010000193.1:0-2242 GCA_045637265.1 Eubacteriales bacterium
ATCGCACCGTACAGCTCCTGCGCTTTTTCCGTACCGAGATGACGGATCGGACAGTCAACGAGCTTTAATCCTGCGTGAATGGCGCGGCGGCGAATCTCCTTGACCTTTTCGGGGTTGCTGACACCTTCCACATGCGGGTCAGCACCAAAATCGAGGTAGATTTTATCGGTATAATCGATCATTTCCTGTGCAAAGTCATAACCGATCAGATCAGGCAAAACACCGCCGACCTCCGCCGAGAGGGACAGTTTGCCGTCGGAAAATGCACCGGCACCGGAAAATCCCGTCGTGATATGGCAATAGGGCTTGCAGTCGACACACTGACGTGTGACTGTTTTCGGACAGCGGCGACGCTCGATCGGCTGACCTTTTTCTACAATCACGATCTTTCCCTTATACGGCGCATCTGCACGCAGAAGTTCTAAGGCGGAGAAAATACCCGCAGGTCCCGCACCTACAATAACGATATCACAATGTTTCATATCTGTATCCCTTCCTTTCTGTACATAGAAAATGTAAGGTCGTACTGCCTTACATTATGTTTCCGTATATTTCTATTATACCACAGAAATTCAATCAAGTCAAGCACATAACCGTATTGACATCCGTTCTATGAAAGTGAGACACATCTGCCGCCGCAGACCGAATTTACCGCGACGGCAGTTCTAATTTGCAGCATTGGTTATTCCTTGGATTGAGCAGGTGTGCCTGAACCGATTCCAACAACCTCATCGACCGGCAGTGAGAACGCGATACCTTGTCCGGGTGTGTTCAGACCCACAGCGTGATACAGCGTATGAAGCACATCCGCCTTGATCTGGGCATCCACGAGAATCATGACGATTTCCTTTTCCTCCTGCACAGTAATGCCGAAAAAGGTTTCCGCTTCACGGGCACCTGTTCCGCGTGCATGGAGAACGGTACCGCCGCGTGCACCTGCGGATTTTGCGGCATCCATGACATCGTCGGAAAAACCCGCGTTGACGATACATAAAATACATTCATGCGTATGACTCATCAAACTGTACCTCCTGTTTTCTGATCGGATAAAAAGCGATATACGAGAGCACCGACTACACTTGACAGCGGAATTGTAAATGCAATCCCCTGTCCGTTCTTTACTGTTTTGAATTTTTCTGCAAGACCGTCACACAGCGCTCGAACATGATCTTCTCGAATAACGCTGAACAAAACTGTTTTCTCGGAATCGGTCAAACCAAGCATACGGAGCATTTCCGTTTTTGCCGTGCCCTCTCCGCGCATGGTCAGCTGCAGATTGGCACCGTTTTCCTGAATATAGTCGATAAAGAAATCTTCTTTTCGATGATCCACCACCGTGACGAGGAGCTTACATTTGAGCAGATCGCCGCCGGATACGGTTTTCTTTTGGTTCATAGTCGTTCCTCCTGTCACATAAACTCAATAATACGGTCATCATCCGCATCGAGAATCCGACGCATCGCAATTTTGCGGCGGACAGCAGCCGATACAACAGAACGGAAGCCGAGCAGCTGAATCGTAATCAGAGGCGTCATTGCAACCATAGCAACAATACCGAAGGCGTTTTCAAGCACCTTGTCAACACCGCCGAGCATCGCGCAGATACCAACCGCAAACGGCAGAATGAAGCCGGAGGTCAGCGGACCAGATGCGACACCGCCGGAGTCAAAGGCAATCGCGGTATAGATGGACGGCACAAAGAACGACAGTCCGAGTGACAGAAGATAACCGGGAATCAGATAATAAAAGATGCTGAAATCAAAAATAATACGGATCATCGACAGTGCCAGTGAAATACCGACACCGATGGACAATGCAAGCATCATGGAAGTACCGCGGATACGACCGTCCGTGATTCCCTCAACCTGTTTTTTGAGGACATGAACCGCCGGCTCGGCAAGAACAACCACAAGACCGAGCAGAAAACCAAAGCCAATGATGAACTGCGGTGCCTGATCGGCAAGCTCACAGCCAAGGCGATAACCGACAGGCATATATCCGATGTTGACCGCACCGAGGAACAGTACAAGCCCGAAGTATGTATACAGAATACCGATCGCAATCTGGATCAGTTTTTTCTTCGGCAGATGCAATACTGTAATCTGGAGGACAACAAACGCCGCAATGATCATACCGAGCGCAATTGCGACTTCTTCCATGACACCGATAAACGTGTGGACAAGCCCCGGCAGGATTTCGGAAACCGATTGATACGGCACCGCATAGTTCATCTCACCCGACG
>JAZTZC010000194.1:0-2677 GCA_045637265.1 Eubacteriales bacterium
GGCAAAGCGTACCATTGACAAACGCGGACTCACAGAGAACAAATAAGGAGGTTATGATATATGTACATCACACAGATTTCTGTTTATCTTGAAAACGACCACGGTACACTCCGTACCCTGACAAAGACACTCGCCGAAGCGAATATCGATATGCTCGGTATGTCCATCGCCGATACTGCCAACTTCGGTATCGCGCGCATCGTTGTCCGTGAAGCGGATTTCAACGGCGCCATCACCGCACTCATCAATGCAGGCTTCATGGCAAGAAAGAACAAGGTGCTCTGCGCCGCTGTCCCGAACAAGCCCGCAGGACTGGATTCCGTCCTTGCTGTCATTGAGGAAAACGGCATCTTCATTGAATATATGTATTCCTTTAACTATAACCTCGGTGGCAATGCACTTCTGATCGTCCGTCTGTCCTCCGACAAGATGGATGAAGACGCGATTGCAGGGATCCTCTCCGAAAACGGCGTCAAGCTCGTTTCGCAGGACGAGGTCAACGCGCTGTAAGTATTTCCATCCATCATCCATAGTATTTGCAGGGACAGGCGGGAATGCCTGCCCCTGTGTGATTATAAGTATTCCTGTCCAACGACGCATCCGTAACCGCTTCATTTCTAATTTCTCATTTCTAATTTCTCATTTCCCTATTCCCTCTTGCTTTTTCCCCTGCAATATGATATAATGATAAAAATTATGCAATGAAAGGATTCATGCCCATGAAGAACATTCCCGCATCCGTGACCGCGCACATTGAAGAAACCGCGGCAAAGCTGAAGAAGTACCCCAAGCTTGAAAAACTCTACCGCAACTGCTATCCCAACACCCTTGACACGACCGCAGAAGTCCTGCCCGACGGCTCGACCTTCCTCTACACGGGCGACATTCCCGCGATGTGGCTGCGCGACTCCACCGCACAGGTCACCCAGTATTTGCAGCTGACGGGGGACGACCCCGAAATCCGTTCGCTTCTGCGCGGTCTGATCGTCCGTCAGATGTTCTATGTCCGCTGTGACCCGTACGCAAACTCCTTCAATTTGGAGCCTGTCGGTCACCACTATGTCGATGACCGTCCCGTCTGCAATGACTGGGTCTGGGAGCGCAAGTATGAGGTTGACTCCCTGTGCTATCCGATCCGCCTTGCTTACCTTTACTGGAAGGCTTGCGGCGACGATTCCATCTTCGATACGGCGTTTGTCGCATCCATCGAAACGATCGTCGATCTGTGGATCACCGAGCAGCACCACATGACAGAATCTTCCTATTATTTTAAGCGTCCCGACTGCCGCTGGATCGATACGCTCCACAACGACGGACGCGGCTATCCCGTCAACTATACCGGCATGACCTGGTCCGGCTTCCGTCCCAGCGACGACAGCTGTACCTTCGGCTACCCGATCGCATCCAACATGTTCGCCGTCGTTTCCCTGCGTCAGCTGCATGAAATCTTTGCGGCATACCCGATGGCAGGCGGTGACGATAAGCGCATTGCAAAGCTCCTTGCCAAGATCGATACGCTTTGTGAGGAAATCGAGCACGGTATCCAGATGTACGGTATCGTTATCCATCCCAAGTACGGCAAAATGTACGCATGCGAAACCGACGGCTTCGGCAACCACATTTTAGCCGATGACGCAAATGTCCCGAGCCTGCTCTCCGCACCGTATCTGGGCTTCTGCGCACCCGATGATCCGATCTACCTCAATACCCGTGCGTTCATTCTGAGCGAGGACAACCCGTTCTACTATGCAGGCAAGGCGGCCAAGGGTGTCGGCTCTCCCCACACGCCCGAGGGCTACATCTGGCACATCGCCCTGTCGATGCAGGGTCTGACCGCACTCGATACCGATGAAATCCGCGCACTGGTTGATACGCTCGTTTCCACCGATGCCGACACCGGCTACATGCACGAGGGCTTTGACGCAAACGATCCCGCAGAATTCACCCGCGCATGGTTTGCATGGTCGAATTCCATCTTTGCCGAGTTCATCGAATCGGCACTGGATAAGGGAATTTTGTAATCAGCGTTTTCACGCAGACGGCAATGGTGCGACAGTTAAGTTGGCGGTACGCACACACCAAAACCTTCCCCCGGGGGAAGGTGGATTTCGATAAAATCGCCCCTGCGATTTTGTCGAAAGACGGATGAGGGTCATATCACGATACCCCAAAATTATTCATTACAAAAGGATGATCTGTATGCCGCTTCCGCACAACAAGAATCTTTCGGAAACTGCGCGAAAATTACGGCGGGCAACAACACCGGAAGAGAATAAATTGTGGTATCAATACCTGAAAACATTTCCATATACCGTTCGCCGTCAAAAAGTGATTCTGAATTACATTGTTGATTTTTATATTGACAGTCACAAACTCGTAATAGAGCTCGACGGACGGCAGCACCTGACGCCGGAGCACAGAGAAAATGATGAAAAACGAGACAGAGAATTGTTGGAGTTGGGAATCAGGGTGCTTCGTTATCCAAATCGCTTGATTCATACCGATTTTTATATGATATGTCTTGATATTGCGCATCATTGCGGACTATATATGGATGAAGGCTGAGGCAATATATGGTATGCTATAATAAAAGTACAGTCGACAAACTCACCAAAAGATGATATAATAAAAGAAAAAGGAAAGGTGAGAAAAATGACGTACGACAAGGAATTCAAGG
>JAZTZC010000195.1:0-2908 GCA_045637265.1 Eubacteriales bacterium
AAGCAGACCGTCCATGAGCAGGAATTGACAACGGTAATATCGGAAACCGTCACACCGTCAACGCCGCAGAAGTTGAATGTCTGCTGTGCACTGCTTTCGAGTGCCGACGCATCGATGACCGCACGTCCACAGACGTTGATGTTCTTTGCGTTCGGCTGCGCACGGAACAGAGAACGGGTCGTGGCGCCGTATACACGGATCACCGTACCTTCCTCAAAATACACGGTAGAATCCGAGGGAATTGTCACACAGTCAAGATAATAAATGCCGCGCTTGAAGTAATAAACAGTATTTTCGTCGGTGAAATTCATTTCGTCCGCGGTGTACTGCCTGGGGACAATGGTTTTCACGGATGCGCCGTCGGGAATTGACAGCGGCGTTTTGCGGCGAACAACGAGCGTGACGGCACTTTCCACGCCGTAATCGAAGACGAACGTGAACGAACCTGTCTTGTCGATCGTGGTACGTACCGTATTGTCACCGATGATTTCGGCTTTTACACTCGTTTGCTCGGGAAGGACAACGACGCGGTTACGCTTCTGTGATAAGGTCAGCTCGACGTTGATGGAGAAATCGCCCTCTCCCTCGACTTCGGCATAGGCAAACGAGTGTGTCGAAAATGCAGCTCTTGCCGCATAAACCGGAACATATCGTCTGTTCAGCTTCATTTTCACATACGGCGAAACGATCATACCGTTTTCGGTCGGACCGTTGTACCAGTTGCCGTCCTCCGCAAAGGTTTGTCTCTGCCAGACAAAGACATCGGAAAGACGGTCAAACCGCTTGATTTCAGGAAAATAAACAGAAGATACAATTGTCATAGTCATAATCCTCTCGTGCTGTTAAAGATTGTTTTTCATCATTATAACACAAGGAAGCTCGAATTGCAACAAAAAAATGAACGATTTGTAAAAAACTATGGTAAACTATATTTGTTCATATTTGTATGCTATACTGAAAAAAAAGAATGACCGCAAAGGAGATCGTGTTATGCGTTTATATATCAAACAGAAGATTTTTTCGTGGGGTGACAGCTTCTCGGTTTACGATGAAAACGGGGATACGCAGTATACCGTTGAAGGCGAGGTTTTCACCTTCGGCAAGAAACTGCACCTCTATGACCGAAGCAACCGCGAGATTGCATATATTGAACAGCAGTTGTTTGCGTTTCTGCCGCGGTATGTCATCTATCGGGCAGACACCGCTGTCGCCGAGGTCGTCAAAGAGTTTACGTTCTTCCATCCCGAATATACGGTCGAAGGTCCGGGCTGGCATGTGCAGGGCGACTTCTTTGACCATGACTATTCAGTGACAGACACAAACGGACACAATATCGCATCGGTGGAAAAAGAATGGTTTACCCTCGGCGATGCATACTGTATTGATATCGCACCTGAGGCTGATTTTGTCACCGCACTTGCCGTCGTGCTCGTCATCGATGCGTGTATTGAAGCGCAGAGAAACTAAAGAAGGACGTTTCAAATACACCGTATCTCCCGCCGCACACCAACAGGACAACGCCGCAAAGGAGGTATCCCACATGAAACAAAAAGCGAAAAAGATCATTTCAATTTCGATGATTACCGTCACGGTTTTGTGGCTCATAGCCATCGTTTGCATTTACATCGCGGCGCAGGATGATGCATGGGGTATGCTCGGTTTTGTTATCCTCCTGCCGTATTCCGCTATTTTCCTGATCGGAATCCTGTGCATCCTCGGATCTATCCGCGGAATCCTTGCCCCAAAGGAGGGAACCGATCGGATTCTGTCGCGATTCACCGTCATAGCCGCATCTGTATTCGGATTTCTTGCGATAATTTCCATGGTTCTGCCGCCGATACTTGATGAGTTTGATTCGCCGATGTTTGATATGCCGTATCTTGGCAGTGTGTTCAGCAGAATGTTTTTCGCTTTTGCCGCACTCGGCATATTATCAGCACTGATTGGCTCGGTATTTGGCATAATGATTCGAAAGCTCCGCTCGGATGACAGAACGCGTCTTCCGTTTCGTCTTCGCACAACTGCGATCTGTGTTGTTTCCATAATCATGGCGTTGGTTTTGCTTGTACCATCTCCCGCCGGCTCCTACAACGACGGCGGCTCAAAAATCTACGAAGCTGTGCTTTACGATATTGTTGATTGGAATCGCACACAGCACTTCGACGGAACGCCCTTTCACGAGGACGGACAGCGGATGCGGGTGTATTTCTGCCCGGAAAACTGTTATGATTACAATATGAGATGGAATTTGCGGCATTGAGAGGAGGCTGTATCCATGCAGTCAAAAACAAGAACCTATACCGCTATTTGTGTCGCCGGCACAGCACTTTTGGCATTGATTTCCGTTGCAGGCAATTCTCATATTGACAATCTCAATGAAGTACTCATTGGGCTCATCATCGGAATCCCTTTTCTTTCTGCGGTTCTCATTGGTACATTTACCGCCATTGATGCGATTCTGCATACTTCTGACTTCGATGCATCGGATGGCGGCGGGAAAGAACACCGAAAGCATCATAACATTCCCATCATAATGTCTGTGCTGGCGGCCGTCTGGAACCTTGCTGTCACAGCGGTTGTTTTTGCGAGAACGGGTGATGCATATATCATTCTCTTTTATCCTTCACTTGTTTTTGTGATCGTTCAGACGGTTCTGTATTGCTGCTGTATGCTTATGCACAAACACCTCGATGAGGAGATACGGGTTGTACCGCTCGTGCTATTGCTTACATCGGCGGTGATTTCTCTTATGTTCGGTCTGCATTTTAATTTTATATTCTGATGTTATCATCAGCTTTGACATGAAAAAACAGCACTTCCGACGGGTATATAAAACCCCGTCGGAGGTGCTGTCTGATTTTTATGCAATTATTGAAGAATGTCACACACCGCCGAAACAATGCTTCCG
>JAZTZC010000196.1:0-2169 GCA_045637265.1 Eubacteriales bacterium
ACTATATCGGTGAGGACGGGATCGCGGCATACGGCGTCATCATGTACGTCAGCTTTATTTTCATTGCCGTTTACATCGGATATTCCATGGGGATCGCACCTGTTGTCAGTTACCATTTCGGCGCACAGAACAGGGAGGAGCTTCGCAATCTTCGCCTCAAGAGTCTGTTTCTCGTCGGGATGACGGGGATCGTTATGGTTGTCTCTTCACAGCTCCTGACGGAACCGTTGTCTTCGTTTTATGTCGGATATGATGCGGCAGTGTGTGATCTGACGGTGCATGCGTTCCGGATCTTTAACCTTTCCTATATACTTTCCGGCTTTTCTATTTTCATTTCCTCTTTTTTTACCGCGCTCAATGACGGAGTGACCTCCGCGGTCATTTCGTTTCTGCGAACCTTTGTCTTTCAGATCGCCGCAGTTCTGCTTCTGCCGCTTTTCTTTGAACTGGAGGGAATCTGGTGGTCGGTCATTGTATCGGAGCTTGCGTCGGCTGTGATCTCTGTCTTCTGTCTTGTGCGCGGCAGACGGAGATTCGGGTATTGAGAGTATGATCTTGCCGGGGGCCAAAAACAAACAACGCCCGAGGGCCGCGCTGTGCGGATGACCCTCGGGCTTGCTGTTTCAGTCGATGGAAATGATCTTGTGGCTGTAGGAGAGGAACAGGTCGGAGATGTCGAAATACAGATGGTAGTCGATACCGCCATAGACGTATTCGCCGTTTTCATAAACGTTATCGGAGTCCCATGTTGCATCGATCGTGACCCAGCGGTGATCGACGTACGCCTGATTCCATGCATGGTTGATATCGCTGCGGCCGATGTTGTCCTGCGTCCATTTGCCGACAGCGGACATACCGAGCGCGTAACCGGAGATCTGTCTGCAGGGGATGTTCTGTGCACGGATCAGCATCGTCAGCAGATCGGCATAGCCCTGACAGACGGAACGCTTCTCGTCGAGCAGATTTTCAACACCCGCATATGAATGGGAACCGGAATTGCGGTAATCATCCATATCGTAATACAGATTTTCCGCGACCCAATCGTGGATCTTCAGGAGCTTCTGATAGTCGTCGGTCACACCGGCACAGATGTCTTCGGACAGCGCGACGATGGCTTCCGGAAGTTCGCTTCCGAGATAGCTGCGCGGATCGATCCATGTGTCAAGGAAGGTGCGGTTGTGGTCCCACATCATGGACTTGGCAAAGCGGTAAGTACCGCCGACCTTTTCGATCTGCAGACAGCGGTAGATATATGACCAGTAAAATTCCTCGTCTGTGTCCTTGGTGTAAAGATCGAGTACTGCGGTATCGGGAAGGTTCATGGCGGACAGATCCACGGTGACCGTACACTTCTTCCCGGTCTTTACATCGGTGACGCCGACAAGCTCTCCGCTGTTCATGCGTACTGCAAATTTTTGCATTCGCGGGTCGGTCGTTGTGAGCGTGACCGTCAGACGGTTGTCCTTCAGCGTCAGATCGATGGATTCGACCTCATTGTAGGAAGTACGCAGATGATACGGATCATATTCCATATCTGCCGTGCGGTCGAGTGCCCCAGCGTATTTTCCGTCGGGTGTCTCGATGATGACGGCGGTGTTTTTCTGATCCCACTGTACTTCCGCGTCAAATGCTTCCATGACAGCGCGGAGCGGGACGAGCGTCCGTCCGTTGGTTGCGTACGGCGGTGCATCGAGGACATAGACCTCACCGTTGATGGTCATTTCGGGATTGCCGAGCTGCATGTACAGATCGAGCGTGTCAGTCGTTGCACGGATGCCGTTTTCCTCGGGGATCCATTCGACCGCGGCGCCGAGAAATTCAAAAATGTAGCGCATCGGTACCATGGTACGCTGGTTGACGACCGCGGGCGGAACGTCAAAAACGAGCTCCGTTCCGTCGACGATGACTTCGATGTTCATTTCAGACTCCGCTGCGGATACGGTCATCGGCAGCATAAGGAGCAGAAAACACGCCAGCAGAACCGGCAGAAAATGCAGATATTTCATAGTTTACCTCCCAAATATAGTACATCCATTATATCACAGCAGCACTCAAATGTCAAGGAAACGGCAGTATTGGAACGAAAAAAACCCGGAACGAACCGTTCCGACTTTGGGATGGTGGAAATGAAGGGGCTCGAACCCTTGACCTCACGGATGTGAACCGTGC
>JAZTZC010000197.1:0-2793 GCA_045637265.1 Eubacteriales bacterium
TGGCCTCCGACTTATACGGATATCTGTTGTATTGCCTGTTTGGGTGTCGACATCATAAAACAGCTCGGTCATATTCCAGTTTTCATCGTATTCCGAGCCGCAGAGGATCAGGCGGTCACCGATGCCCAGCAGAGAATGAAATTCCTGACGGCCGCCGACATCGTTGTAAGAGAAGCTGCTTTCAAACAGAACCTCGGTGCGGTAGACGTTGGTCGGCTTTTCTTTAACGGCTTCTTTTTTATTGCAGGCGGTCATCGATACTGTGCCGAGCAGCAGCGGAATACCGAGCAGTGCCGCGGTCAGACGGGTACGCAGAGAATGAGCAGGGGAATTGAGATGCATTTGCGGAATCCTTCCTTTCGGGGATACATTATGTGCGCGTTTTTTCGGGAGCGTTGAGCGGAGAGGCTTGTTTTTTCAGCCATTTTTTCATCCGGCGCGCTTCGTATTTGTCGTTGAACCAGTGATAGATATCAGTCATGCGGATGGGGTGAATGAAGAACCACAGACTGACTGCGGATACGGTACAGACAAGTGCGGTGATACCTGCGATCGCGCCGAAAAACGCAAGCACGATGGCCTTTGTTTCCGTGACGGCTGCATTGTTTTCCCAGAACGGCGGCAGGACACGGTTTTCGCGGATCGCGCGCAGGAAGAAGGAGGGCGCCTGTTTTGCCAGGACCTCAAACGAGAACCGCGTCGTAAAGTCGTACAGAACCGCATTCGTTGAGCGTTCTCCTATGGAAAACTGCTGTGCGATGACGGTATTTGCAAAGTTGTCGATGGGATTGGGCATGACGATCTCATAGCTTGTCGCACGGTCAAAGCCGTTTGTCATGCGCAAACCGATATAGTTGATGAAAATACGCGGTGTATCGCCCCATGTCATGGCCTCGAGCGTTCCGGTCGGTTTCTTGCAGACACCGGAAATACGGAACGGCTGACCGCCGATGGAGATATCCATTCCCGCAACCTCGATCGCACCGAACAGCTGCCATGCGGCATATTCGTCGATGATGACGGAGTGTGATGTCAGGTCATCCTCATCAAAGTAACCGCCGTGGGAAAGCTCCAGCGGATGGAAGAAGAAGAAATTCCCGCCGCAGACGGTGGCGTCAGCGGTGATCATCGCACGGTCTGTCCGGAGAGAAATCGTTGTTTCTCCGGAATAGGCATCGATGAAGGGAGAGGCTCCCTCGGGGGATGAGAATGCGTTTTCTTCCAGCTTTTTTGTAATCTCCATCCGACGCAGCTGAACAGAATCAAGGTCAAATGCGGTGGAGGAATCCGTGTATACGGCAAGCTGTGCATATGGATAGGGACTGTCCTGCGCGCGCCAGCGTTCGGCTGCATCCGTACCTGGGATACTGTCCCGCATGGAACGGATCCCGCCGAGTGCGGCGAAGAACAGGAGAAACAGCAGCAATGCTGCCGCGCCCAGGATCCACATCGCATGTGTATGCCGCCGCCGGTTCGGGGGTGTTCTGAAATATTGAATCATAGCAAATCCTCGGACATCAGTTGTCGGAAAGACGGACCTGCTGACCTGCGGAAATGGGGGTCTGGGAAGTCGTGATGACAAATTCGCCGCCGGTCAGACCTGTGACAGCCGCATTGATATCATCCTCCGCTATGATTTCGACATCGCGGCGGACAGCGGTATAGCGGTTGCCGATGGGGGTGTTCTTCGCCTCGACCACAAGAACGAACTTGCCGTTGGAGTCCTCGCGGACTGCAGAGGCGGGAACGACGTTGTCATAGTTTGCGGAACGTTCACCGAGGGAGAAGGTAAAGCTTTGGCCTGCGGTGATGTCTCCGCGCAGAAGGAGTGTAACGATACGGGAATTCTGCGGATCGGACTGCGAGGGCTTGATGGATTCCACGGTTGCCTCGGGTGTCGTACCCCAGTAGTAGAGGATCGTTGCTGCCTGGCCGACTGCAATGCGCTTTGCCTGCTCGGCTGTCATGGTCAGTTCGACCGAGTAGCCGCGGTCTGCCTGCTCGATTTCCGCCAGAACGGTCTGCGCCTTGATCTCCTGACCTGCGGCAACCGCAATGTTGTTGATCGTACCGGAGACCTTGGCATAGATCTCATTGCTTCCGACCGTTTCGGAAATGCGCTTGACGCTTTCCTCGGCACGGACGATGGCTTCTGTGTAGGTCGGTTCTTCCAGAGCATTTTCTTCCATTGTGCGTGCAAGAGACGCCTTGAGTTTGTCGATGGTGCGCTGCTGTGCCGTGATGGCTTCGATGTATGCGTTGTAATTTGCATAACCGTCGGAGTATGCACCGCCGGAGTTCTGCAGATCCTCAAGCTTCTCACGGGCGCTTTCCAGCTCAAGCTCGGTGCTTTGGATCAGCTTTTCCAGCTCTTCGCGTGTATAAACGGTATCGGAATGCTTGCCGTTCTGCTTGGCACTTTCATATGCGGCCTTGGCGCTGTCGTATTCGGACTTTGCGGCAGTATATGCGCTCTGGGCATCGGTCTGTGTTTCGCGTGCGGCTTCCAGAACATCTTCTGCTTCGCGCATCGCGGTACGTGCAGCATCCTGTGCCGCGTTCTGTTCTTCAACACTCGGGAATGCATCGAGCTCTCCGAGCTTGCGGACGATGACATCGCGGTCTGCTTTGGCACGGTCCAATTCTCTGGTTCTGTCCTCCAGGGTGATCGCCAGCGATTTCAGCTGTGCTTCCGCCTGCTTGATGGCGGATTCATTGGCTTCATACTCGGCCTTGGCCTGATTCATTTCCGAAAGTGCTTCGGAGATCTGACCTCTGAGGGAGGAAAGCATC
>JAZTZC010000198.1:0-2323 GCA_045637265.1 Eubacteriales bacterium
CACCGGCTTCTCCGAAGGCGCTGTCTTCGCTCCGATGATCGGCACGATCGCATTCATGGGTTATATCTTCACCCTGCCGGAAGGCGCTGACGTCGAAGCATTCAAAACCCAGCTGACCTCCACCGCAAACCTCCGCTGGAACATCTGCACCGAAGCTGAAGAAATGGTCTGCGATGACGAAGGCAACAAGGTCTTCTTCGTCATGGCTCCCAAGGCATTCGAGGAATAATCAATGAAACAAGCAATTACGGGGCACGCAGGTGCCCTTTGCTTTACCAAAAAACTGACAGCAGTTCTCGCACTGCTGCTTCTGACAACAGGTGTCGTTTCCTGCAACACGCCCACTGATGGCGCAACCAGCGATACCTCCGCTGTTACCGAGGAAACCGGCATGAAAAACGGCGATGTCTTTGTCATGGACGGTCACCTCTCTGAAGCTGTCTATCCGCTCAAGGCAAACATGGTGACATACGCAGGTACCTTGATGCAGACCATCTATGACAGCTGTCTCAAAGATGGAAACCATCAGATTGCCGTTTCGATCATTCCCGACAAGAATGTATATCTGACCTCCTCCGACGATTATGCCGCAGGAAAGCTTGCCGATGTTCCTGTCATCGATTATGCGGAAATGACTGCTCTGCTTCGCGCAGAAACCGATGATTTTGCGCAGTTTGTCGATCTGACCGGATCCTTGTCCCTGTCCTCCTACTACTACACCGACATGCATTGGCGGCAGGAGCTCCTTGCAGGTCCGGCACATCTGCTCGGCGAAGCGTTCGGCGTTGAAATCTACACCGAGGGTGAGGGTATCGCCTATACGACCCATCCGTTTGTCGGCTCCTACACAGAAGAAGCCCTTGCGGAAACGGCGGAATCCGATACGCTCTATTATCTGACCAACGAAACGCTGGAACAGGTTCATGTCACCGACTATGTAAACGGTGTTCCGCAGGACGGCGTTCTGTACAATACGGACATTACCGCCGATCAGAAAACTTACGATTTGTTCCTGTCGGGTCCCATGCCGCTGCAGGTACTACAGTCGCCAAATGCCAAGACGGACCGCGAGCTGATCATCTTCCGTGATTCGTTCGGTTCTTCCATTGCGCCGTATTTCTGTGAACAGTATGCAAAGGTCACGCTCGTCGATCTGCGCTATCTCGGATCCGGCGTCCTTGCCGATTATATCGACTTTGAGAATCAGGATATTCTGTTCTTATACAGCACACACATTCTCAATACCGCAATGATTCTGAAATAATTTTCAAAGGAAGCTGTACCGTTGTACGGCTTTCTTTTTTTGCACATTGACATTTTGCGCAGAATGTGATATGATATATAAGTAGATATTTTATAAACACAGGGATTTTCAAGTCCCTCATCTCACTCCAAAGGAGAACATGTTCATGCAGCAGGACCCTCGCAAACAACCGACTGCAAAACGAAATCCGACACAGCAACAGAAAGCCGCACCACCTAACCCCCGACGGAATCAGCCGTCTCCTTCGCCCTATCGCTCCGCTGCTCCATATACTGTACCGCCGCGCACAAACGGTCAAAAGGTTCCCTATCCCCCGTCAGAGCTGCGCCGCCGTCAGATGATACGAATGAAACAGCGTCAAAAACAGCGCAGAAAACGCATTCTTCTGCTGCTTGCCGTCACTCTGCTTTGCCTGCTTCTGCTCGCAGGACTGATCACCGCCGCGGTACTTGCAATCAAAGAAGCGATTTCGACAGAAACCGATATCCCCGGCGACATCGTTACCCCTCCGGGCATTTCCGATCAGATAGCCGACACCGCCGCCGCACCGCTCCCTGCCGAAACCGAACCACCCCTGCCCGACTATCCCGTTCCGAATAAGGTAGACGGAACCGCGCTCCGCCCGGAATCGAGCGAACGCACCATAACGCTTGGCGATACTGTCTCCTGCTCACATGCCATTCTGATCAACGCGAAAACCGGGGCTGTTGTTGCCCAAAAGAACGCAGAAGATATCATCTTCCCGGCATCGATGACAAAACTGATGACGGTACTCGTCGCCTATGAGAGCATCGCCGACCTTGACGCAACATTCCGCATGACGCAGGAAATCATCGACCCGCTGTATCTGGACGGTCTTTCTCTTGCCGGCTTTGCGGGTGGAGAGGAAATCACGATTCGTGATCTGCTCTACGGTTCCGCCTTGCCATCGGGTGCGGAAGCCTCTTATGCGCTCGCCATTGCCGCATGCGGTTCGGAGGAAGCCTTCGTCGACCGTATGAATGACCGTGCACTTCTGCTCGGCATGTACAACACGGATTTTGAAAACTGCACCGGCGC
>JAZTZC010000199.1:0-3735 GCA_045637265.1 Eubacteriales bacterium
CTCTTGATCTGCCGCACCTCTATCTGTTCTTTTCATTGGAATTATCTTAACATATTTTGGAAAAAAAAGCAATACCTTTGACGCAATTTGTTTGAAATTTCGTCAATTTTCAGGCATTTCCGGCGAATTTTGAGTGCCGACGATGGCGTAAAGCTCACGCTTGGTTTCGTCCGGGTCGTAGGTTTCATAGCGGACGTGCAGGGTATCGCCGACACGGAGGGTTTTGTCACCGCGCTCGTCCATCTCTTCTTTGTTTTCTGTATCGCGGCGGACGGCGAGCACAAACAGATTGGCAGGCCAGAAAATATCACGCACCTGCTTGCCGACCGCAAAGGTATCGGCTCCGACTGTGACAGTCGTATCGACGGTGACGGGCTCTTTTCTGTGACGCATGTCCTCAAGACGGTGCTCCAGAACGACCTCATTGATCGACTCGACCTCGAAAACTTCTGTGATGAAATAGGACAGCACGGAAACAATCAGCACGGGAACGATATTATCATGTGCGGAGAGCGCCTCGATTGCAAAGACGATCGCGGTCAGCGGCATTTTCATCATGGATGCAATGCACGCCGTGATGCCGAGAACAACGACGACGGGATAATACCCTGAGGTCAGCGGAGTGTGTGTGATCAGATAGCCGCCGATGATTGAGGAAATCATTGCGCCCAGCGCCATGATCGGCAGAAACATACCGCCCGTCAGACCGGCCGAGTTGGCAAAGATCATGACGGACATACGGACCATGACAAATATAATCAGCATGAACCATGCGAGATGACCGTGTATCAGCTCTTCAATCAGATGATGACCTGAGGAAAGGTTGGTTTCGGATATGCATCCGGCGACCAGTGTGATCAGAAAGACTACAAACAGCGGAAGCGCCGCACCGAGCGTGGTCTGCATGAACTTCGGCATCATTCTGTGAAGAAAAGCGGTGAATTTCTGCCAGAATGTGCGCAGAAGCAGGTAGTATTTCAAAAACAGCACTGCGAACATACCAACGGCGATTGCAATGAGGATCGGCAGCCAAAGCTCGCCCGGCTTGAGTGTGATCAGCCGCATCGGGGCAAACAGATAGGTATTGATGCCGAGGAGCGGGGAGAGCAGATTAGAGGTAACCTTTGCCGCGGTAACGGAGATTGTGGAGACGAGGATAATCATCGGAGAAATGCGCTGATGTGCTTCCTCAATGGCGAACATCATGCCGGAGATCGGTGCGTCGGTTGCGGTACAGAAGCCGGCACACGCGCCGGAGGTCATCAGATAGCGATCCCATGCGGCATGTTTCTTGCCGGCAGTACGGGAACCCATACGGGTAACGCCGCGTCCGAGTGCAGTACCGATCTGGACACTGGGTCCTTCGGTTCCCAGCGGAACACCGAGAAAGAACGTCAGCATGGACATTGCGAAAACGCCGCAGACATTGTAGATCCAGCGGAACGGAATCAGTCCGCGCAGAATACCGATCGAGGTCGGAATACCGCCGCCGCGCAGGTTGGAGTGAAAGCGATAGACAACGGCGCAAAGCACGGCACATGCAAACAGGACGGCGACGGCAATCGGCAGATACCCCGGATGTTCGCGGAGCAGTGCATAGACTGTGCCGGACGCATGAATGATGTGGGATGCGCAGAACTTGAAAATAACGATGCACGTGCCGACACAGACACCGGTCAGGGTTGCGTAGACAAGTGCGGGGAAGAGGAGATTGTAAAGGTAAGTCTTTTTTTTCATGGTTGTGTTATTTCTGTGGTGTGTGATGTTGATGAGATGCTGAAAACGTCAGCGTGCTATTTTGGCTCCGCAAAAGTGATATTGCTCCACTTCGTTTCGCAGTGGTATGATATTCGCCTTGTTATTTTCAACGCTCGAAGCGCATATTACTGCTATAGGCAATATCACGCACTTGTACATATCACGCGCTGACGGCGAATATAAGTGAAAAAAGCACGCCTTTGCGTGCTTTTTTCTGGCTGGGATATAGGGATTCGAACCCCAACATACAGAGTCAGAGTCTGCTGTGCTACCGTTACACAATATCCCAATGTTGTTTGTTCTCTCGAACAGTATATATTATATCACGGCGCATCGCATTTGTCAATAGATTTTTTGAAAAAAGTTGAAATTTATTTTGGAAAATTATGTTTCCCGAAAATCGTACATGTTTGCGGCGTAGATGAACTTGATATACGGCTTGTTTGTCTTGTACAAAACAGCGTAATAGGAGTCGCCCGGTGATGCAATCTGATATGCGGTATAACCGACCTCACACGGCGGATAACTCTCAAAATAAAAATAGCGATTGAGTTTGCGGTGGACATGGTTGTACTTTTCGTCTTTGGAGAAAAGGGTGGTACTGATGATGTCAAACGCACCGTCCTGCAAGAGTCTGCGTTCCTGTAATACAATGAAATGAAGCCGCAGAATTGCGAAAAACGGAACCATCGGAAGAAGTGCAAGCGGAATATAAATCACGTAAATCACAGGATAGAAATGTAACTGACTGCCGGCAAAGCATAACACCAGCGAGATCAGTCCTCCGAAGAAGAGCGTATAAGTCAGGGAAAATATGTTGCCCTTGATTTCGGCGGCGTTGGTGCGCCAAAGCTCCTGCTCGATGGAATTGCGTGTGATGCGCTCTTTTGTTTGTGTTTCTTTCATGGCGGTAGTCTCCCTGTTTCAATTACGGATTCTGATATTCATAGATTTTTGCGGGAAAGAACAGCTTGACACGCTGTCTTCTTGTTCGGTAGAGAACAAGAATGTACGGATCTCCGGCAGAGGCTGTCTGATATGTGCTATGTCCGACCTCGCACTTCGGAAAACTCTCAAAATAGAGGTAATAATGCATGCCGTGCCGATTGTACGCTTCGTCCTTGTAATAAAGAGCGGAGTCAATGATATCAAATGCGCCGCGCTTCAGACAGATACGCTCAACGAACGCACGGCAGCTCCGATAAAGCACAATCGCGATTGGAAAGATTGGCAGAAGCATACAGATGATGTCAAAGAAAAGTCGGTGATGGTTATCTTTCACGATAAAATACATGAGAAATGTCATCGGAACACAGAACAAAACTGTCAGAGCAATATCGATTACAGCCTTCTTGAAATCAAATTCGCTGTATTCCCAAAGCTGGTTTTCAATGTTTTCGCGCGTGAGCGGGATTTGGTGTTCTTTCATGGCATACTCCTGTGTTCAGTTACGGTTTCCGAATTTTCGACCCTGCACTTCGGAAAACTTTCAAGCGAGTCCTGTTATGTGAATTGCATCATTCATAGTTTTGTGTTATAATTGTTTGCGATGGATATTTGAAAAACAGAAAATTTTTCATTCAACCCAACCTTTTTCCAAATTTCGGTAACATATAGGTGAACTTACTTATGACACGATCGCGACTGATTCATGATAAGGTTGAGATGTGTGCATTTGACGGTCGATTGGCAAGGAGGTGATTACGTGTCTGTTTACAAAAATGAATGCGATAAGCGTTTGGTAGAACTGGCTCTATGCGGCGACAACCTTGCGTTTGAAGAATTGGTGATCAGGCATGAGAGGGCGGTGGTAGGAACCGCATACAAAATTACCTGCGATCATTACATGGCAAAGGATGCCGCACAAGAGGCTTTTGTTGCGGTGTGGATTCAGTTGAAAGCATTGACATCGCAAAGTAAATTTGGTGCATATGCTTGCGCGATTGCAAAAAATTACGCGAAAAAGATGGTAATGCG
>JAZTZC010000200.1:0-12204 GCA_045637265.1 Eubacteriales bacterium
ACCATCTGGGAGCATTGGGACGGTCTGAAGCCCGACGGTTCTGTCTGGTCGCGTGATATGAACTCCTTCAATCACTACGCATACGGTGCGGTCGCTTCCTGGATGTACGGTACGATGTGCGGCATCAAGCCCGATGAGGAAAAGCCGGGCTATGAAAACATCAAGATCAAGCCGATTCCGGATGCACGTCTTGACTGGGCAAATGCGATGATTGATACCAAGTACGGCACGGTCATCTCCGGCTGGGAAAAGTGCGAGGGCGGTTACAAGATCACCGTTACAATTCCCGCATGCGCGACGGCTGACATTACGGTCGGTGAGAACACCGAGCATGTCGGCGGCGGTGTTTACGAATATATTTTGAAAGCATAAAATGATAAATCAAATGGGGTACGATGTTTGTGCCCCATTTCTGCAAAAAGGAGGAAAACAATATGAAACGACGCTCTGAAAGTTCCTTCGGTCTGCACTTTGACTTCCACGCAAGACCGTATCCCGGAAGACCGCCTGTTGGTCTGACCCTCAAAGAGGAAGACATCCGTGAAATCTGTACGCTCATCCGTCCTGATTTCATTCAGATCGACTGCAAGGGCCATCCCGGCTGGGCATCGTACCCGACGGAATGCGGCAACGGAATGCCCGAACAGGTACAGGACACGCTGGCACTGTGGCGGCGCGTGACAAAGGAAGAGGATGTCGCACTGTACATGCATTATTCCGGTGTCTGGGACAGCAATTACATCACCAAGTATCCCGAGGATGCCGTGATGCATGCCGACGGAACACGGTCGGAAAATGCAACACGCACACAGGATTTCTCTTATGCGGACCGTCTTCTGATCCCGCAGATGTGTGAGCTTGCAGGCAAGTACGGCGTGGATGGCATCTGGATCGACGGCGAATGCTGGTGTACCGAGACTGACTTTGATCCGCGTACGGTTGCCGCATTTGAAAAAGAAACGGGTATTGATCTCGGCGGCAAGCTTCCCGCAAACAGAGGCGATGCATATTTTGATGAATACCGTGACTACTGCCGTGAACTGTTTCGCCGTTATGTGCGCCATTATACTGATGCGGTGCACGCAAAATATCCCGATTTCCAAATTGCGACCAACTGGGGCTATACCGACCACATGCCGGAAGCGGTTACCTCCGATGTCGATTTTCTCTCGGGTGACTTTGATCCCAACAATTCGTTTCGTGTTGCGCGGTATGCTGCCCGTGCGATCGCACAGCAGATATATACCGCTCCCAAGGCAGGCGGTGCATGGGATCTGATGGCATGGAATTTCCGTATCCCCGGTCACATTCCGAAGCACCCGGTTCAGATGATGCAGGAGGCTGCATCGGTCATCTCCGTCGGCGGCGGATTCCAGAATTATATCACCCAGTATCCCGACGGTGCTCCGCGTATGGAGGAAATCCGACGTATGAAGGAGGTTGCAGATTTTGTCCGTGCGCGTCAGGACTACTGCGTCCGCGGTAAAATCGCTGCCGAATGTGCGATTCTTCTGTCAACCTATGACCGTCATCTGCGCTCCGACGGTCTGTTCAGTCGCTCGGGACATGAAAATACAGCGGGTCTGACTGCGCTGTTCTGTGATACGGGATATTCTGTGGAAATCGCAAGTGAGCATACGCTTGCGGGCAGATATGATGAATATAAGTGCATCGTTGTGCCTGAAATGCATTACGGGCTGGACGCAAAGACTGTGGAAGAATTGCTGGCTTATGCGAACAGGGGCGGCAGTCTGCTGCTTGTCGGAAAAAAGACCGCGCGCATGTTTGCCGATGCCGGCGTTCCGCTGACGGTATCCGATACGGCACACGATACATGGCGCTGGGTACGGTGCGGCGATTTTGTCACGGCGATGCCGGGCGTTTGCTCGATCGGTGCACCGCAGATGGAAAGTGCGGCGTTTGTCGGAAATGAAGAACGGAGTGCCCATGCGACAGCCGCCGCGGTTCTGCCGTTCGGTAATGGCAAAATCGGCGTGATTCCGACCAACCTCGGTGCGCTGTACAGCGAGGTTGCGCAGTTTGTCCACCGCGATCTCATCACTGCGGTATGTGATCAGCTGTATACACCGACTGTTCGCATCCGAGAGGGTATCGGTCTTGCCGAGCTTGTCCTGACGGAAAAGAACGGACATCGGTATATTCAGATCCTCAACGCCAACGGTCAGCATGCAAACCGCGCTGTCGCAAACGAGAATTTCCTGCCGCCGATTGTGGATCTTGTGCTGTCACTGGGCAATGTCACACAACCGAAGCAGGTGGTGCGCTATCCCGGCGGAGTACAAGTACCTGTGACGGTTGAGGATGGGGAAGTGCTGCTCCATGTCGGTCGTGTCGATGTGCATGAGATTCTGGAGATTATTGATTGATCTTGTTTTGGGGAACCGTATTATGCGGTTCCCCATGTTCTGTTACGGATGTTGATTCAGCTGTCCGACCATGCGGACCATGACATCGACCGCCCCCGCATCCATTTCACACAGTGGCAGACGGTACGTATCAGAGCAGTACCCAAGGGATGCCAGCACCGCCTTGACGGGAATCGGATTGACCTCGGAAAACAGCGCGCGGATGAGCGGTGCCATGCTGCATTGCAGGACTGCTGCACGCAGGGTGTCGCCCAAAAACCATGCGCGGCACATCTGCACGGTCATTTCGGGCAGCACATTGGAAACAACGGAGATGACACCGACCGCACCGACGGACAGCATCGGTACTGTCACGCCGTCAGAACCCGCGTACAGAGGAAGTGCGTCACCGACCTCCTGCCGCAGAAGTACGGCGCGTTCCAGATCGCCCGTTGCGTCTTTTAGGGCGGCAATGTTTTCATGCTGTGAAAGACGGATATATGTGTCGAGCGTGACCTTCATGCCGGTGCGAGAGGGAACTTCATAGAGGATAACGGGAACAGCGGATGCATCCGCGATCGTCATGTAATGGCGGTACAGCCCCTCCTGCGAGCATTTGTTGTAGTATGGCGTGACGACCAGAATCGCATCGGCACCTGCATTGGCGGCATCACGCGCAAGTGCGATGACACCGGCGGTTGTCGGTGCGCCGCATCCTGCGATGACAGGGGTGCTGCCTGCCTGCTTTTTGGCTTCCGTGATCAGACAGCGGTGCTCCTCCGCCGACAATGCCGATGCTTCACCTGTCGTACCGGCGACAACAAGCGCATCGATCCCGGATGTGACCTGTCGTTCAAGGAGCGTGTGCAGAGCGGTAAGATCAATTTTGTCGGGATGATCTTTTTGAAACGGCGTGATGAGCGCAGTTGCGCATCCGCGGAAAATGAGCGGTTTTGTCATAACAGTATTCTCCCATAAGCAGTATAAAATCAGTGATCCCCATACAGGTTATGCGGTGAAATCGGAATCTGTGATGCTGAAAAAAACAGTTGACAGTGTGAATGGGATATGTTATAATGAAACCAATCAATAATATATGGGAGGAACAATACCATGTACGAACATTTTGAACTTGATAAAAAACTCGTCAAGTGTCATCCGTCGGCACGTCAGCTTGCGGTTGAGGAAATGGAATTTTACGCATTTGCACATTTCACCGTCAACACCTTCACCGATAAGGAATGGGGCGACGGTACGGAACCCGAATCGATCTTCAATCCGACGGAGCTGGATGCCGATCAGTGGGTCGATGCACTCAAGTCCGCAGGCATCAAGGGTCTGATTCTGACCTGCAAGCACCATGACGGCTTCTGTCTGTGGCCGTCCGCTTATACCGAGCATTCCGTGAAAAACAGCCCTTACAAGGACGGCCGGGGTGACGTTGTCCGCGAGGTTGCCGATGCTTGTGCGCGCGGCGGCATCAAGTTCGGTGTGTATCTGTCTCCGTGGGACAGAAATGCACAGGTCTACGGACAGGGCGAGCCGTATGATACGTATTTCTGCAATCAGCTGACCGAGCTTCTCACACAGTATGGACCGCTGTTTACCGTCTGGTTTGATGGCGCATGCGGTGAGGGTCCCAACGGCAAAAAGCAGGTTTATGACTGGGATCGCTATTATGCACTGATCCGCAAGCTGCAGCCCGATGCTGCCATTGCCATTTCCGGTCCCGATATCCGCTGGTGCGGCAACGAAGCCGGCGATACCCGCGAATCCGAATGGTCTGTGCTTCCGACGTCGGTGAATCTGCAGGATGAGGTTGCGGCAAACAGCCAGACCTCGGACGATACCTCGTTCCGTGAAAAGAAGGTCAGCGAAATGGATCGCGACCTCGGCAGCCGTTCTCTGATGCAGCATGCAAACGGCTTGAACTGGCGTCCGTCGGAAACCGATACCTCCATCCGTCCCGGCTGGTTCTATCACGACCACGAAGACGATAAGGTTCGTTCTGTCGAAACCCTGCTTGACATCTGGTACCGTACCGTCGGCGGTAACTCCACACTGCTTCTCAACATTCCGCCGGACAGACGGGGACTCTTCCATGAGGTTGATGTCGAGCGCCTGCGCGGTATGGGTGAATATATCAGAAAGACATTTGCTGTCAACTATGCCGAGGATGCTGTCATCACCGCTGACTCCGACAACGGCTATGATCTGCCCGAAAACGTCAAGTGCGACTGCTATGACTGCTTCTACAAACCCTTTGACGGCGAAAATGCAGTTACGCTGAACATCAAGCTGCCCGAGGAAAAGACTGTCACGCATGTTGTCATCAAGGAATGTATACCCTATAGCCAGCGTATTGAAAAGTACGCCATTGATGCAAAGGTCAACGGTGAATGGATCGAGGTCAACGCTGGAACGACCGTCGGCTATAAGAAGATTGCCAAGTTTGACGCGGTCGAAACCGATGAAATCCGCATCCGCATTCTCGATTCCCGTGTCTGCCCGATCATTTCCTTTGTCGGTATTTATTGATCTTATATATTCATTCAGGGAAAGGAGCATCCCATGAATTTTCAGTTTCAGCAAATGAAGCCCATCATCCAGCAGGATTTTGATGAGATCTTATGCCATTATCCGACCGATCTGCACGAAATTGATGAGATCATCGCGGCGGCTGACAGTGTCTGGGAGCGCAAGCTGGCGGTCATTGAAACGGCGGCGCGTGTTTGTGACGTGCATCTGTTTGCGCACTATCCGTTTGCGTTTGAGCTTGATTTCGGTGAGAGACGGGATTGCTGCTATTTCGGCATCGGCAATCACTGTGCCGCGTATAACGGTCTTGACCAGACGGGGCTTGCTGCACTGCGGTCGGAAGTTTCGGAGCGAAAGCTCGGCTCCATCGGCAATTACACCGATTTCCTGCACAACACGACAGACCATGATACGCTGCTGTCGATCGGCTTCCGCGGCATTTACGAGAAATGTGAATGTCTCAACGAAACGGAGACAGACCCTGATAAGAAGCAGTACCGCGCGTATGTCATGCGCATCTGCCGTGCGGTAGAGCTGATGGGTCAGCGACTGCGCGATCGTGCCAAAGAGTTGCTTCCGACAGCCGCTGACGAGGATGTCCGTTACAATCTGGAACGCATTATAAGCTCTGTGAACACGCCGTGGGAGCCTCCGCAGACATTTTTCGATGCGATGAATGCCATTCTCTGCACAACCTGGTGGATTTCGGGTCTGGACGGTTATGAAATGAACGCCTACGGACAGGTTGACCGTCTGTTGTATCCGTTCTACAAACGGGACATTGAAAACGGCACGCTGACGCATGAGGAGGCATACTTCCTTCTGCAGTGCTTCCTTTACAAGACCGATCTGCACTGTCATTTCAACGAAGAACGCAAAACCTATGACAACGGTGTTTCTGCGATGATCGGAGGCTGTGACTTGGACGGCAATCCCGTGTACAACGCTGTCACCGATATGGTCATTGATGCGTATACCGAAAACCGTCTGATCAATCCGAAGCTCAATGCCAGAGCATCGGCAAAGAGTCCGCGTGCGTACATCAACCGTCTTGCCGCGCTGATGAAAACGGGCAACAACAATCTTGTTGTCGAAAACGATGATTACATCATTCCGATGTTTGAGCGGATGGGACTGTCTCCCGAAGACGCAAGAACCTATGTCGGCAATGGCTGTCAGGAAGTCATCTGCCGCAATATGGTACATTCCCGTGCGTTTATCTATCTGAATCTGCCCAAGGTATTGCTGGATACGCTTGATGGTGCAGGCTCTGATGATGATGCTATTTATCGATACGGCAAGTCGGATCTCTCCGGTTTCGATGCACTGTATGCATCGTTCCTTGCCAATCTGCGGTCCTATATCCGCGTCATTGCCGAAACCTATGCGCCGCTGGAGCGACAGCATCCAATGGCAAATCCCGCACCGATGCTGTCGATGTTTACTTCCGATTGTATCGGCAGAGGTGTCGATATTTCGGCGGGCGGTGCGCGGTACAACCATAAAACCCTGTCCTTTGTTGGATTCGGTACGCTTTGCGACAGCCTACTCGCGCTCCGTGCGGCTTATGAGGACGGTTCGATTGCAACACTTCTCGGTGCGGTCAAAAACGATTTTGCCGACTGTGAGGTATACCGTCTGCGGCTGAAGTCGTCTGACAACCGCTTCGGTCATTCCGAAGGAGCAAACGCGTTTGCGGCGTCGCTTGCCGATGCATTGTCCCATGTCACCGACGGCATTGTCAACGGCTGCGGTATTCCGTGGGGAACTTCGCTGTTTACGTATTATCAGTATTCGTGGTTCGGTCAGAGAACCGGTGCAACACCTGACGGACGTCATGCAGGTGAGATCTTCTCGCGCCAGATGAATATGGCTTGCCCGCCATCTCTGACGGAAGCGGCACGCGCAATGTCCGTCCTGACCGATGCCGATTTCCACGATGTCGGTATGTTCGATATCGCGCTTCCCGTATCGGTGACCGACAGTACGCAGTCTGTCGATGCCCTTGCCGCGTATATCGCCGCCTGTCTGGAAATGAAGATTCCCGTGCTTCAGCCGAATGTCGCCGATAAGAAGACGATGATCGAAGAACGCGACAATCCCGGAACGCATCCCGATCTCGTTGTACGTATCTGCGGCTATTCTGCGATGTTTGCAACACAGACCCGCGCGATGCAGGATGAGCTGATCGCACGAACGGAAGTATAACAGAGAGGGAAATGACAATGCCAATGGAGAGAACTGTGGAAGTGAACACCAAAATTGAACGCGACGGTCTTGTCTTTTATGACATTGACGACGCGCCGTTCCGCATACATGGTGTATACCGCGAGGGTTCACGCTATGTGCGTATGCCGTCGGACATTGCGAAAACCGTCAGTGACGGTGTCGGCAATCTCTGTGCGCATACTGCCGGCGGTCGTGTCCGTTTTATCACGGACAGCCCCTATATCGCCATCAGCATCAAGGTGTGCTGTTTCTCGAAGTTTTCCTTTTTCCCGCTGTCCGGCACCGTCGGATGTGATTTGTACGGCGGAAAACGGTATTTCGGAACCTTTGCGCCGCCGCTCGATGTTACCGATGGATATGAGGGTGTCGTCGATATTTTCGATCCTGCCGAGCGCGAATACACGGTCAATCTGCCGCTGTACAGCATGGTGGAAAAACTGTATATCGGCATCAAAAAGGGCAGTGTCCTGCGCGCCGCACCCGATTATGCTGTGACAACGCCGATTGTATACTATGGCTCGTCCATTGTACACGGCGGCTGTGCGACCCGTCCCGGCTGCAATTACGAAAGCATCATCGGACGGATGATCGACTGCGATTTCATCAACCTCGGCTTTGCAGGATGTGCAAGGGGTGAGGATGAAATTGCGCACTACATTGCGGGACTTACCATGACCGCATTTGTTTACGACTATGACCACAATGCGCCGACCGTGGAGCACTATCGTGAAACCCATGAGCGGATGTTCAAAATCATCCGCACGGCACAGCCGGAGTTGCCGATCATCATGATGACGCGCCCGAAGTATTATCTCAATGAGGAGGAGCGCGAACGGGTCCATGTCATGATGCAGACCTATGAAAATGCGCTTGCCGCAGGGGATAAACATGTTTACTGCATCAAGGGTGCCGATCTGCTTTCAGAGGATATCCGCGAAATGGCACTCGTTGATAACTGCCATCCGACCGACGGCGGCTTTGCGAGTATTGCGAAGGTGCTTGGCGGACGGCTGAGAGAAATTCTGTCACTTTAAGAATAAACACAAAAAACGCCGTGATTACGGCGTTTTTTGCATTATCAGTATGTTATTTAAGCGGAATTTCCAAAAGAACCTTCCACATTTCCCAAACCTCGCCGTCGGTATCCGTGATGACATTCAGCGCGTCGGGATTTGCAACAGGATAACTTATGAATCCGGATTCTGCGGCATCGGCAAGTTCTGCGCCGCCGAACCCGTGTGCGTCTGCAATGACAATTGCCTCCACCTGCGACACATCAATCGGCTGAACAAAGGATACGGCAATTCTGTCGTCAGTGGAATCGTCGAATGCAATGTAGTTGCCGCTCGCATCACGGAACATGCCGCGTCCTTTGAGTGCATAAGTGCCGTCTGTCATTTTCAGCCAGATGTTGTAACGGGTGAGATTGGATTGCATCAGATGTTCACCGTCAATTTCCAGCGTGAACGGACTGAGCTTAACCTGTTCTGCGGTGACCGCTTCCGCCGTTGTGCCGGAGAACGGACCTGTCAGGGTAAGAGTATCTCGGTGTTCCTGCTGTGTTAGTGAAAGGGTATAGTTCCAATTGCCAGGATAGACAAGATAATCGGTGATATTCCACTGTCCGGTGATTGTTTTCGGTTCCAGATAGATCTGCTCAATGGTCAGCTTCACCTTGATTTTTTCTTTTTCCCAGCCGGGACGGTACTTGCCGCCTTCGCCATCGGTGACGGTGGGCGCACTCATGACAAAGGGTACGATATCCGTGCCGTTGGGATACAGAGTACCGTCAAGATAGTAAGTTTCACCGTCATCTGCCCCATGAAACAGCGCTGTTGCTTTGTAGTTCTTTTCCGGATCCAGAATGTCCGGTGTTGTCACAGTACCGCCGATATGCAGATGATAGCTGTCGTACCAGCTTTCGGTGACCGTCCATGTCACATTGGGATTGTCGGACGCCTGCGCCAGTACCTGTACACCGCCGGAGGAAATCGGTGCTGTAAAGCCCGCTGCAAAGCCGGATAAAGCCCCTGTCGCATACATGGTAACGGTCAGAAGGCAGAGTGCGGCGGCAATGACGGCAGCGATCCGCAGGTGTCCCAGTTTGTGATTGTACTCTTTGTCTTGTGCATGCGCAAGAGATAAAATGTGATCAACATCTCCCGATGCCGTATCATGTGCAGTTGCATGCAGAATCATATCTGATAATTTCATTGTGAATCTCCTCTCCAATGGTTTCGGATTTCTTTGAGTGTCCGATAGAGTTTGTTTTTGATGTCTCCTTCGGTTCGACCGAGCATATTTGCAATGTCCGGCACCGATAGACCGAAACGGTAATACATGTGGAATATTTTTCGGTACAGTTCCCCTTTTTGGGAAAGATAGTTGTCGATCCAGTCAAGAATCACCCGATCTTCCGCGATTTCTTCGACCGATAAGGATGCAATGTCTGCGAGGTCAATGTCGCAGTCATCTTCGTGTTCGGCATACACTTCCTGTCTGCGGGATAACCCGCGATAATATCGGAATAACTGCTGCTTGACAAGACGACGAATCATTGCGTCAGGTTCTTTGATGTAATTCATACCGCGGCGCTGCAACAATCGGTATAGTTCCAAATAAACCTCCTGTAGGATATCTCCGATATCAGCGGTTTGCCTGCATCGAACAGAAATCAGCGATGCTGCGAGCTTGTAGGTTTGTTCATACAGCTGACAGAAAACACTGTCGATATCCATGTGTTTACCGCCTCCTTTTCTCTGTGATAACCGGTTTCACTTAATATGCGTTTCGATATCCGCAAATCGTATCAGATAAATTCAAAAAAGCGGACAAAAACACATTAAATGTGTTCGTGTCCACTAAAATGATCGTTTGGGAAATTACCAATCCATTTCGCCCATGGTCTTGTAAGACTCAAGCAGCTTTTCGTAATGGGAGGTTGCAACCTTGGTGAACTTTTCAACGGTGGAGGTAAGCGCACCCTTGGAGGATTGCAGCTGTTCGGAAATGATCCAGGAATAACGCTTGGCATCGGGCATCGCATATCCGATATCATAAACACGTCCGTCCATGATGTAATCGAGCATTTCCAGAGAATCTTCATCGCGGGACAGCTTGAAGGTGACAACGGAATCGAGATACTTGGGAATCAGATTGTGATAGGAGTCGGCAGAGAGGGCTTCCAGGAGCAGACCTGTCTTTTCGATATTTTCGGCAGGCGAGGTCAGCGGAATACCGAATGTTCCGTGACGGCAGTCGTCGTAGGTATAATACTTCTCCTGCGATTCGTCGTACATCGGATACGGAAGCAGACCGTATGCGGATTCGTATTCACGGAACTTTTCGAGGTCATTGAGCCAGATTGCCTGAATCAGCACGCGGTTTTCGTCCCAGCTGATATCACAGGGCATATCCCATCCAATCTCAAAAGCGAGCTTGGAAGTAAAGAGCAGGTCATAGAGCCACTCGGACAGGGTTGCAAACTTCTCGGAGCGGTAACCGAGTTCAACGCCGTCGTCGGTCAGCGTAACGCCCATTTCACCGATGGCATAAGCCCATGTCAGCGCGTGATAACCGAAGTTGGTCGCATAGCCCCAGGTGTCGTTGACATCCATCTTACCGTCACCGTTGGAATCAGAAGTTACGGACTTGATGATTTCAAGGAACGAATCCATGGTCCACTGATGGTCACGGACGAGGTCGTAGAGATTGGTGATATCATTGTTTGCGGCAACAGTCTTGTTGAAGACGAGCAGGTTTGCATATTGATAGGAGTTGACGGAAAAGTCGGAGAGGACGCAGGGCAGATAATTGTAATGCGTATACGCATCGTTGATTTCGGTGTGCCACCACGGATTTTCAAAGTTCAGATGCGGAACCTCGAGCATGTTGTAGAAATAGCCGCCGGTGACGATGGCAGACTGCAGCGCGTAAGTATAGAAGATGACCATGTCAAAGGCATCTTCGCCTGCGGCAACCGTGTTGCGGAGGGTGTCGTTGACGGTGTTCCACTGATCGCCTGCTGCATATACATTGTAGACCATATTATAGCGTTCTTCGATACGGCGGGTACGCTCGAAAATTTCATCGTTGATGATTTCGCCGTTCTGTTCGGTTGCATGGAAGGTGTAGTTGCCGGAGAGGTGATCCTCATGTCCGAGAATGTCAAACTGCCATCCTCCCATATCGGTTTCGGGCAGATAAGCGAGGATGTCCTCGGTAACGGCTTCGGTGACAACCGTATCGACGGGATCTGTTGCGGGGGTATCGGTCTGTGCGGTGTCGGCATCTCCGCAGGAAGCGGCGAGCAGTGCCAGGAGAATGGTCTGTGCGGCAAGTGCGGCAGATAAAGTGCGTTTCATAGCAGTAGTCCTTTCTGTAACAGCTTATTTGTGCAGATTCTGTAAAGTATCAAGGTATGCGGCAATGTCAAACGGTTCTGTCACCGCGTCTTTGCGCAGATACAGCGGATGGTGCGGATGCCCTTTCTTGGAGCGCGCACCGACGGAATACCAGACCGCTCCGAAGCGTTCTCCGACAGCAATCATATCGCGAACCGTCGGGATCAGGTAATCCCGTTTTTCGATGATCGTCCCCCATGCTGCCCAGACAGCCGGTGTGTGACCGTCCCCGTACAGAGAAAGGACATGGGTAAAGGCTTCCATATTTTCACGGTGGAGTGTTTCGTTGCGGATTCTGTCCATCGCATCGGGATCGGTTGCGCGCTGGGCGTAGACGTTGAACATGATAAAGCTGTCGTATCCGTTGCCGTGAGCGATGCGCTCAACGCTTTTCAGCGTGTTGTCAAGGTCACCGGGGGCTGCTGTCGACGGATTGATGCCGATACAGATCAGCGGATTTTTTCCTCGTGTGCCGAGAATGTATCGGTATTCCAGATAAGTATGCGGTACATAGAGCCACGCATCACGGTCATAGGAAACACCAGCAGATACTTCGGCGGCAAGGGCTTGGGAAAATGGCACGATTTCCTGTTCGGTCAGCGTTTTGGATGGAATGTGCATGAATACGACACCTCCTTGCACGTGATCATCCTGAATCATTCATTTTC
>JAZTZC010000201.1:0-7760 GCA_045637265.1 Eubacteriales bacterium
AGACACTGTCCTCCTGTCCCTGCCAGCTGCATCCGTTTGACTCGGATGTTTCCGCTGTCCGGGTCGCGCAGAAACGTCAGCGAACCGATGCGGAACAGCGAAAAGCGATAACCCGTCAGAAGACCGAATACCAGATGTCCCGCCTCATGAATGACAATCTGCAGATACAGCATCACATAAAAGCCAAGCAGCAGGATTCCGACAGACATCAGCGTCTCACCCAGCCCCGCTCCTGCCGATACGGTTTCCCCAAGATAATACCCAAAGAACCACCCGCAGACACCGCCGATGACAAGGAAGAACAGCATACCGATGTATTGACGAAAATCCATTTTCTTTTTTTCTGACATTTCCGATAACCTCCACGTGTTTTTCTATTATTATATCGAAAATTCGATGGGTTGTCAACATAAAACATACGGGATACCCGCAAAACGGATATCCCGATGTCATTTTGGCCGAATCCGGGTCATGATCCTTTTCCGCGCCCACCTTCCTTTTTCGCGGCACGAATGATCTTCCGTACCGTATCCGAGGAAAGATAGAAGCGTTCCGACAACTCCGAAACCGACACATTGTGCGCAAACAAGGCTCGGATTTCCGCATTTCTTCTTGCATACCGCGCTTTTGTGCCGTTACGGTGACCCCATTCTGCTTTTTCTTCGGTTTTCGCGGGGATATAGATCGACTCGCCGTCCACATATTTCTGAATTTCTTCGATCAATGCATCCGGCAGTACCCCACGGGCATTTTTGTAAACCAAATCTCATGCGCTCCTTTACGCTGTGTGCCATGTCCGCCTGTGGAACAAAACACCCGACACAGAGACAGGCAGCCGCACCCGCCCGTGCCAAGGAGCCGCCCCCTCTCCGTACAAGGACAGATACGACGGGCTGAGAGTCCCTGTCATATCCACGCGTGAGGATGGGAGGCTGTTTTATTTTGCTGCCGCAGGAGTTAAATGAAAATCACCTTTTTTGTTTCGGTTCTGTCAATGTTCTTTCTCATTCAAATTCAACTCCTTTCGACATTGTAATAGACAACAAAATCGGATCAATTTGCGTCCTTCATTTCCATTATACCGCAAATGATCCGATTTTGCAAGGGATACTTTAATTATAAGCGAATTTGCCGCTTTACTGTTTCATAATCACAAGCGTCTGATCGACCAGCTCGTCGACGGAAACATTGTTGTTGTCCTTGATGGAGGTCAGAAGTCTGCCGCCGAACGGGGAGGACCAATACGTGGGAATACCTGCCGCACCGTTGCGCATACCGATGATCGAACCGACCGTCGCGCCGTTGCAGTCCGTATCAAACGCCGCCTGAACTGCTGCACAGACGGACTTGCCAAAGTCGCCCTCGCCAACAAGCAGAGCCATCGTTACGATCATCGCGTTGGAGATCGTATGACACCAGCCGTGGGAAGTATTTTCGTTGTAGGTTTCGTGAATCTTCTCAATAATCTGTTCACGGTCAAGACCCTCGCGATACCACACAATGACCTTTTCGACATCACGGCGCAGGCGGCAGTTTTCGGGAACTTCGTCAAGACCTGCTTCAATGATCGTCATGATATCATCGGTAACAGCCGCTGCCGCAATCATTGCTGCGCAAAACATTTCACCGTAGATGCCGTTCTTGATATGGGAAATCGACGCATCACGCCATGCCATGTCTGCCGCCGTCTGCGGGTCACCCGGATTGATGTAGCCGAAGAAGTCCGCACGGATCTGCGCACCGATCCATTCGCGGAAGGGGTTATAATAGGTCGCAGTATCGGGCGGGAGAAGTCCAAGTGCGCCATTTCTGTACGCAATACGTTCTGCCGTACACAGATCGAGATACGGAATCAGATGCAGCCAGCCTTCCATAACATCTGCCGGCTTGAAATTCTTGCCGTACATCTGAATCATTTTCATGCCGAAGACGGTGTAGTTGGTATCGTCGTCGACCGGTTCAATGCCGCCGATGTTGTCAGCCCAGGTCGAGTTGACATTCAGATGCGCATCGGCAATCAGCTGCTCGGTAAACTCACCCTTGGTGATGTATTTGTGCATCGGATAGTTGTCCGTGCCGCGCAGAAGTGTGTAAAGCTGCGGACGGCGCATACCCTCAACCGGCTTGCCGAGCAGACAACCGGCGATTCTGCCTGTCCATGCACCCGCGATCTTCTCACGCATCGTTTCGGGGTCGGCTTTTGCAAGCGCATGACGCTTTGTGGGACGCGCGGCAAGAATCCCTTCAAGATCAGAGGGTTCACAGAATACATAATCGGCGCGGATGGGCGCGTTTTTCATCTGCTCGGTGATCTTTTTTGCGGTGTCATCCCATGCATATCCGCTGCGTGAAATCGTTTCGCACATTTCACGGAACGCGGCAACATCGTGTCCTTCGTCATAACACTGTTCCCATTCGGTGATCATATCGGGCGCGGTATGCACCCAAGGCTGATGAATCAACATACTACAGTACCTTCCTTATTTTGATAATCGTTTTGGACGGATAAACACTGCGCCGCCCTTTGCTTTAATCATACCATATTCGGAGATGTTTTTCAAGACTTTTTTCACAATTTAACGGTTTCTCTTGACTTTGCCCGCTGACTTTGGTATAATGATAACAGCATGGGGTAGTCTGCCCCCGAATTTTATTCACTTTTCACGAAAGGATGGCACACACCGATGAACTGGAAACTTACCCAACTCGGCACAAATCCGACGATCGCTTTTGCTGCCGACGAGCTGAACAAATACCTCAAGCGCATGGACAGAGGCGCGCGCGTGACACGAATTGTCACAGACTGCTATGACGACGCCAATGAAAACGCACTGTATATCGGTATTGATCCCGCATTTGACGCGCTGATTCCCAAGGTTGACGACACCGCACGCGACGATGCGATTTATGTCAACGTCGCAAACGGCGCAGGTATCATCACCGGTACCAATCCCCGCAGCGTTCTGATCGCCGTATATCGCTACTTAAAGGCACTCGGATGCGCATTCCTGCGTCCCGGCAAGGATGGCGACATCATCCCGAAATGTCTGCCGGAATCAAGGCCCGTCTATATTGCGGAAGCGGCTTCCTACCGCCACCGTGCAGTCTGCATTGAAGGCGCCGTCTCCTATGAGCATGTTGCCGATATGATCGACTTTTTGCCGAAGATCGCCATGAACGGCTATTTCGTGCAGTTCAAAAAGCCGTATGAATTCTTCACCCGTTGGTATGCACATGCAACCAATCCGTATATGCCCGCAGAACCGATCACCGAGGACGAAATGGACGGCATGTACGACATGCTCCGCGGTGAGATCACCAAGCGCGGTCTTATGTATCACGCAGTCGGTCACTCCTGGACCTGCGAGCCCTTCGGTGTCCCCGGAACAACATGGACACCCGTCGAAGGTGAAGCACCCGAAACCATCGCGCCGATTCTCGCCAAGGTGGGCGGCAAGCGCGATTTCTGGGGCGGCGTTCCGCTGAACACCAACCTATGCTATTCCAACCCCGCGGTCAGAATGGCGGTTGTTTCCGATATCGTTTCCTACTGCGAAGAACATCCCGATGTTGACTATCTGCACTTCTGGCTGGCGGACGGCTCCAACAACCACTGCGAATGTGAACGCTGCAAGGAAATCCCCGCTGACTACTATGTCATGATGCTCAACGAGCTTGACGAACGTCTTACCAAGAAAGGCATCGATACCAAGATCGTCTTCTTAATTTACGTCGATCTGCTCTGGGCACCCGAAAAGGAAACCATCAAGAACCCCGATCGTTTCGTTCTGATGTTTGCGCCGATCACCCGTACCTATTCCAAGACCTACACGGTCACCGAGGAAGAACTCGCGGCAGTCGAGCTGGCTCCGTATACCAAGAACACACTCAAGATGCCGAAGTCCGTTGCGGAAAACGTCGCTCGGTTGCGCCGTTGGCAGGAAGTGTTCTCCGGTGACAGCTTTGATTACGACTACCATCTGGTGCTGGATGAAAACAACGACCCCGGCTCCATCTCCTGCGCAAAGATTCTCGCCGAAGATATGCGCAATCTGAAGGATATCGGTCTGAACGGTATGAACAGCTGTCAGACCCAGCGTATCTTCTTCCCGACATCCCTGCCGATGCTCGTCATGGGCGAAACACTCTGGAACCGTGATGCGGCATTCTCCGATATCGCGCGCAATTACTTCACCACCGCATTCGGTCATGACGGCATGAAGGTCGCCCGTTATCTCGGTATTCTCTCCGATCTGTTTGATCCCGCATACCAGCGCGGTGAAAAGCCGATCCTGGATGAAGACAAGGCAAGAGAATTTGCAAAGATTCCCGCCATCATCGCCGACTTTATGCCGACGATCACCAAGAATGTCTCCGCACCGCATGTCAGCGACACCGTCAAGAAGTCCTGGCAGTATCTGCTCTACCACGCACAGGCATCCACGCTGTTTGCAAAGGCATGCGCTTACCGTGCTGACGGCATGAAGGAAGATGCATCCGCTGCCATCGACGCACTGATTGCGTACTATAACCAGGTCGAATGTGAAATCCATCCTGTCTTTGATGTCTACAAGTTTGTACAGGCAATGAAGCGTAAGTTCAAATAAGTTCCCAAAACAATCCCCGCTGATCTTTTTCAAGGTCAGCGGGGAAATTTTATGTTCTGTAGAGATAAGCAAATCGACCCATCGGTGCGGTATCACCGTCACGGTAGAAGGCGATGATGTCATCAAGCGGAATGTTGTCCACCCACTTGAACGCAAAGGAAACGGGTTCTGTTTCCAGTACGACAAACTCGCGCGGCAGGGTCAGCATCATGCGCTTTCCCTCGCAGAGATACTGTACCACGGTGTGATCACACCAGCTGCTGCCCGTCCAACGCTCGACAATTGCGCATCCGACACCTGCCGACTTGCGGTTGACGGCATAGTTGTAGCCGTTCCAGCCGGTATCGGGATTACCGTCGGTATTCAGAAGCAGCATCATGCCATTCTCGGCATCAGGCATGACGATATCATCGGTACATTCGACATAGAAATAGAAATTCCGATCATCGCGCAATACCTTTGCACAGACGATGTCGTTTCTGCCGGTAGCGTTGGTATAATGCGTCGAGCCAAAGCCGTCACAGTCGCGGTGAACTGTCGTACCGCGGTCATTGTAATAGACTGGCTTGGCATCCGCGAAATCGTCAAAGCAGACGGCGGTTTTCGGCGCAGAAGCGATCGGACGCTTGCCTGCTCCCTTATAACGGCGAATGTTGGAGCACAGCTGCAGATAGTAGTTATCGCGGATACCGTCAGCATCGGGTTCAATGTCACGGCTGTATTCGAGATTATACTGGTCGACAAACGCAAGCTGTGTGGAATTGGGATCGTCAATCCACGGCTCATGCCAGCGTCCCATGATCCATTCATTCCAGCCGGTGACAAAGACGATATCTGGGTCAACATCCAGCGCACGTTCCCACTGCTCCTGGAAATTGTAGCCGTACTTGTAGGAATCTTCATCGAGGAACGCTTCACCGAATTCATGCGTGTAACTGCGTCCAAACGTATGCGGCGCATTGAAGCAGGTACACAGCTTTTCCGCGTTGCAGTTCTGTGCCACACCAACCGTCATCATCTCACACGAGCCGTCCTCGCGTTCTCCGAACTTGTGCTGCGGTGCTTTTTCCAGCCATCCCCACATCGGTTCATGCCAGGTGTCGCCAAAGCCGTACGACGGCTGACCTGCGCGGAACGTAAAGAAATTCCGGATTTCATCAAGCAGTGCCGTATCAAAATCGCACACGCCGACCTCGGGAAGTGAGCCGCGGTAACCCATAATCATCGGCTTGCCGTCGAGCATATACCAAAGATCGCGGTAGCGTCCGGGCTTGTAAAGGTCCTGATACAGCGTGCGGAGCATATCTTCCGAGGTTTTCGCAATGCCGAAGTTGAGCATGAATGCGACCTTGGGTACTCGGATGCCGTCCGCACGTGCCGCACGCAGACCCTCAAGCAGCGGTTCATACGACTGCTTCCAGATCAGCGAGCCGTTGGTGCAGTCAAAAACGATGAAATCAACACCCGCATTGGCAAGCAATACCGCATGACGGCGGATGATGTACGGGTCGCGGTTCAGATAGTAGCCGTAAAGTGGTTCGTTCCAGTTGGTGACCGTCGGTTTGCCGTCCTTTGTCCAGACAGGATGGTTTTCGTTGTATTCCGCACCGGGGTACTTGCGCAGAACTTCGGTCAGATTCAGCGGCTCTGGCGAGGACTGCTGGTCGCGCCATGTCCAGTAGAAGATACCGACCTGACGGTCATTGCGTCTGCGTCCGACATCCTCACAGTTTTTGACCGAACGTCCCAGCTCGTCCACGGCTACCCACGTTTCATGTCCGTTGTCGATGACACAGTCCTCGGGAATCGGTTCATAATCAATCTCATCATACGGAGAATGGTCGAGCAGCTCCGCGCCGAGGATGGAAAGCCGTCCCGTGGGAATCAGATACAGCGTCTTCACACCAACAATCGGAGCAATGTCAGCATAAGTGATCTGTTCCCCGACAAACGAGGTTGCCATGACAATGCCGTAGGTGACACCTTCGCTGTCGCAAACCTTAACCTGATTACAGCCGTCCGCACGGTCATAACGAATACGGATACCGCAGACACCGACTCCACAGTCCACATTCTCCATGCGGTACATACGAGGTGTACTGTCTGTTTTGTCCACGGCGGTCAAGGGTTGTGTATCCGGGATACCGTCGGAGGAAAAAAGCCATTGCTTCATGTTGCTATACTCCTTATTCACAATTATTTGGCAAATTGAGTATAGCACACCCGCCGCACAATGTCAAGAGTTTTGTCCCGAAAGATTCTCCACACGCAGAAAAGGGGTTACCCCCGCACGAACAGCACCGCCGCTCTCGACCGCCGTTTGGATTCCGTTGTGTTCCCCGACAGTCATTACACATTCGGAGGAACCGCCAAGCCGACGGATACGCGACAGCTGTGCATGCATCAGCCGCTGTCCAACACGGACAGAATCACCCTCCTGCACATAAAAGTGACATCCTTCCGCTGTGTTCTGCCGTCCCGGACGCACCTCCCCGATCCCGACCGAGACAGATGTGCCGCCGCGCGAACAGATCGAAATGCGGTTGCCGTCCTTTCCGATGTGCGTGACAACACCGCCTACAGGAGCAACCACATCTCCGTTTTCCTCATCAAAAAAATCAATTGCATACGACGCACCGCCAAGACTGCGTACCGTTCCGCTGCCCGGTGCACAGAGTGTTTCTGCACTGTCCTTTGTCTGATTCATCTCCAATACCTCCGCACTTCAGTACGGATATTGTAACCTGTTCACGCTTGCTTATGCCGCATTTTCCGAAAATCTCTGTACGGAAACTCCACTTTTTTTCAAACGTAATACTATGTTCATATTTTTCATTTATAATGATGATAACGACAAAAAGCGAAAGGAGACCAACCGTGACACACCGCCGTATTCTGCTTATCCCGATTCTGCTGCTTCTGTTCTTTTTCACCTCCTGTGACGCCGCAGACACCCCCGCACAAGCCGTCGAAACGACACCAATCCCCAAGACCGCATCCATTGACGCGCTGACCGACACACCCAACGAAAGCCGTCTCTGCACCGATCTGCTGACCGTCACCGCAGCAACCCTCGATATTCCCGACGAACGATTTGTTTCCGATCTTCGTGCCGTGCAGACACAGTGGGACACCGTGATCCTGCCGGGTACT
>JAZTZC010000202.1:0-3221 GCA_045637265.1 Eubacteriales bacterium
GTTCTGCTTGACTGTCCGATGCAGCTGTCGTTCTACCGCGTCAACACCGACAACGACGGCATCATCCGCGGTATTCGTAAACGCCATTTCCGTGACCTCTGGGATGACCGCCATCTGGACAAGCCTGTTTTTCAGGTGGAAACCTATGAGTCCTCCAATGACGGGGATGTCAAGGTGCTGAAATTCATCGGTAAGATCGTCTTTGAGGGACTGTATCAGGGCTTCTTTGCGGAAATTACTTATCGTTTGTATGCAGACGGTACGGTCAGTGTGGCAGTTGAGGGACATCCCTTCGGTATGCTGCCCGATGTTCTGCCGCGCATCGGTGTGACATTTGCGACCGAAAAGACACAGAATCACGTCACATGGTACGGACGCGGCTGGCAGGAAAACTATCCCGACCGCAAGTCCTGTACGCTGATCGGAAAATTCGAGGGCGATGTGCCGTCAATGTCGGTGCACTATGAACGCCCGCAGGACAACGGTGTGCGCTGTGATACGCGGTATGTCGGTCTGAGAAGTGATGGCGGGGAAGAGGGACTTCTGTTCTCCTCCTGCGACGGATTTGCGTTTGCCGTGCATGATTACACGATCGACGCTCTGCGGAATGCCGATCACCGCCATGAGCTTGTCAAAGATGATGCGCATAACCACCTGTATCTTGACTATGCCGTGCGCGGACTCGGTTCCAATTCCTGCGGTCCCGAGCCGGAGGAAGAATACGAGCTGCATCCGCATGCGTTCCGCTTTGCCTTTGCGGTTTCTCCGTGGAGAGGGGAAGAAGACGCGCTCTGTCACGCACGGACGGTCTTCGGTGTACGGACAGAGGTGCTTGGTGAGCGGTACAAGTTCGAATACGACCCGCAGAAGAACCGGGAGAATTTTGACTGTCGGATTTGATTTTCTGTCAAATCCTCTTGCAATCCCGAACAATTCATGATATAATAAACGAAGAAATCCATTTTTACCAAAGAAAGGAATCCAACCATGAAAATTATCGTATGTGAAAATTATGCGGAAATCTCCGCACGTGCGGCTGAACTCATTGCTGACCTTGTCAAGGCAAAGCCTGACTGCGTGCTTGGTCTTGCTACCGGCTCCACCCCTGTCGGCATGTACAAGGATCTGATTGCCAAGAACACCGCCGGTGAAATTTCCTTCAAGGACGTCACCACCTACAACCTCGACGAATACTATCCGATCGAACCGACCCATGAGCAGTCCTACCGCTACTTCATGAACGTCAACCTGTTTGACCACATCGACATCGACAAGGCAAAGACCTTTGTTCCCAACGGTCTGACCGAAAACCCCGAAGAAGAGGGTGCGGCATATGACGCGGCAATCGAAGCGGCAGGCGGCGTTGATCTGCAGGTCCTCGGTATCGGTCAGAACGGTCACATCGCGTTCAACGAACCGGACGATGCGCTGATCGCAGGTACACACATCACCTCCCTCACCGATGATACCATCGAAGCAAACTCCCGCTTCTTTGCATCCAAGGAAGACGTTCCCACCCGTGCATTCACGATGGGTATCGGCTCGATCATGAAGGCAAAGAAGATCATTCTGCTTGCAAACGGTGCCAACAAGCACGCTGCCATCGCACAGATGCTCGATGATAAGATCACGACCCAGTGCCCCGCAACCATCCTCAAGGCACATCCCGATGTTTACCTGTTCTGCGACAAGGCAGCTTACGAGGGCTGATTTCAGGCTCTGAAATAACCATTCGGGGGTAATACCATGCTGTACCGATCCCACCGCGGCGGCGTTTATGACACGCCAGAAAATACAATGCCTGCGTTTCTGTCAGCGCTTTCGCTCGGTTATGCATCGATTGAGACCGATCCGCAGATCACGCGCGACGGCGTTGTGGTGCTGATGCACGATGATACGATCAACCGCACCTGCCGTCATGCGGACGGATCACCGATCAAAGAACCGATCCGCATAAGTGACACTACGTATGAGGAATTGCTTCGCTATGATGCGGGTATCGCATTAGGCGAGCAGTTTCGCGGTACGCGGATTCCGCGGCTCGATGAACTGCTGTCGGCGGCGGAGGGGCATGACGTGACGGTTGCGCTTGACAAAAAGATTCCGACCGACCGCATGGACGCTCTGATCGATGTTGTACTGCGTCACCGTGCGCGGGTATCGTTCAGTACCTCCGACACCGAACGGATTCGGCGTGTACAGGCGCGGATGCCCGATGCGATGTTTGACTATGACGTCAATCTCTCGGATGACGCACTGCGTGAGGTGACAAAACTGGTCAAGCCCGAAAACCTCATGATCTGGATGTATCTTGATCGTCCGAACTTTGCGTGGCTTGCGCCGATTGCCAAGGTCAACCCCGAAAATTACCGCCGTGTGAAGCAGTACGCGCGGGTCGGCATTGCCAACATCCGCAATACCAGCGACGTCATGCATGCGCTTTCGTATGCACCCGATGCAATTGAACTTTAACACACAGCAAACAACTGAACAAGATGACAAAAGGCGGTCCGTTCATGGGCTGCTTTTTTTCATGTTCGGAAAATTTACAAAAAATTGCAAAATTCCGTAAGGTTTTTCTTGACAAGTTTATCGATTGGGATTATAATATATATAATAGAGATATATTAAAGTTATGCTTTTTATTCATGTATCATTCTGAGATCAATCGGAAAGGAGACTTTGGATTTTCATCCAAAGAGAAGTTTCATATGGCATATTTGGTTTTAGGCAACGGTATGGTTTTTGAAGGAAAACGCGTCGGCGCGGCGGTGGATTCCGTCGGTGAGCTGGTGTTTTCCACGAGCGTGGTCGGTTATCTGGAAGCAATCACCGATCCCGCGTATGCAGGTCAGATTCTGGTCGGTACATTCCCGCTCTCCGGCAATTACGGTGTTATCGAATCTGATTTTGAAGGTGAATGTGCGCTCAAGGGATTTGTCGCGCGCTCTATCAGCGAAACACCCTCCAATTTCCGATCCCAGTATGATCTCGGTACGTATTTCACCGAGCACAACATCCCCGCAATCGTCGACATCGATACCCGTGAGCTCACCCGTATTCTGCGTGAAGAGGGCACGATGAACGCGATGATCTGCGACGAGGTTCCCGAAACGCTTGACGGTATCAATGCATACCGCGTCACGGGTGTTGTTGCCGCTGTTTCCGCAAAAGAAAGTGCGGTTTATCCCGCTGTCGGCGAAGAAAAGTATCGCGTGACC
>JAZTZC010000203.1:0-39758 GCA_045637265.1 Eubacteriales bacterium
CAGCACGAAACTCACCTCATTTCTTGGTTATTCGATACTGTCATTACTCAATCGGCGCAGGAACTGCCGCTGTGATCTCGGCAAGAATCGTATCTGCACTCTGCGCGGTGCGGTGGGATGTCTGCATCTTAGGAATCACACGGTGTGCAAGGACAGGAATCACCATTTCCTTGACGTCATCGGGCAGGACAAAATCACGTCCGTGCATGGCAGCCCAAGCCTGTGATGCGTGTGCCAGAGCCAGCGACGCACGCGGCGAAATGCCGAGCTGCAGGCGATCAGATTCTCTTGTTGCCTTGGCAAGACGAACAATGTAATTGCGCACGGATGCCGACAGATGGACGTCTCTGACCGCTTCCTGTGCCGACAGGATATCGTCAGCGGTACAAACGGGTGCCAGCGCATGCAGAGGAGAGGACTTGATATGTCCGTCCAGAATCGCTTCTTCATCGGATTCTGCGGGATAACCGCGCGACAGGCGCATGAAGAAACGGTCGATCTGTGCCTCGGGCAGCGGGAAGGTACCCTGCGACTCAATCGGGTTCTGCGTGGCGATGATAAAGAAGGGTTTGGGCAGAATGAACGTCTCGCCGTCGATGGTTGTCTGACCTTCTTCCATACATTCGAGCAGCGCCGACTGCGTTCTCGGCGTGGTACGGTTGATTTCATCGGCAATGATGATATTGGCAAACACGGGACCCGCGCGGAAGATAAACTCGTTTTCCTTCTGGTTGTAATAGTGAATACCCGTGATGTCCGACGGAAGCAGGTCAGGCGTGAACTGAATGCGGCGGAAGGCGTTTTCATCGGACGAAATACTTTTGGCAAGTGCCTTTGCAAGCGAGGTCTTGCCCGTGCCGGGGATGTCATCGAGCAGGACATGACCGGAGCACAAAAGCGCACAGAGAATTAAATCAATCTTCTCTTTTTTGCCGTAAATGACACGGGAAATGTTTTGTTCAATGGCGGTGGTCAGTTGTTGAATGGTCATTATTTTGCCCTCTCTTTCCGTATTTTCGGATTATCTCGGATTTTTGCGAAACGGTTTCAATGCTCCGCTTTGGTTTCGTCAGACGAAATCATAAGCGGCATACCGCATGACTGACAAATATTGGTATTTTGATTTTTCTTTGTTTCCAAACACCAGACACAGACAATACCGTCATCACTGTGCGGCTTGTTTCTCTTGACGATCATCGGGTAGTTGGTGCCCTTGAAATAACGGATATAGTCATATTCGCGGTAAGGAACGGCACCGCATGATTCATCAATCATGATCGTTTTTTTGATTTTCTTTTGATTGGAAATGATCCACAGTTCAATTTTCGATTCTGTTTGTACAGAACTGATCCCTATGGAGCCATAACGTGCATTGCGTATCAAATCATTGGTGGTTTTATTCACTAAAATGTTTTCCGGCAAATGCTGCTCAATGGCTGTAATCTGCCCCTCGTATGACTGATCAAAGAAGTATTGGAAGACATTTAATTTATACGGGACGATCAGTATCAGAAAAATGTAAATAATCACAGCTGCCAAATTGCCAAACCGTCCCGATATGTATGGATACAGATACATCTGCTCCAAAACAATTACTGCAATAATCCACAGAAGGGATAAGCCGTAACGGACTTTGTTTCGCTTCCATATTATTTTACGCAAGTCTTTATTTACATTTGAAATTTTCGACATATCTCTATCCCCCTTTATTTGTTTTCTGATCGGAGAGCATCGTTTTCTTCCTCCACCCGCCGAAACACACAATACACCCCGATCAATCCTGCAAACAAATAATCCCCGGTCTTACATTCCACAATCAGATACTCCGTTCCTCTGATCTCGCGGAATTCGTAATGCTCCGTTGTCGGCATATAATTGTTGATAAACAGACCTTTGGTATAGCGGTGCTCGACCTCCTGATAACCGATGGGAGTGATGGCGCGCACAAACCGTCTGCCGTCCTCGGTACAGCGGATGCGGTCAAACATGCCTCTGGACGGTGCTGCCGGTATCTGACGGGGATCAAAGTCCTCCGGATTTTGGATGAATTGGCACACATCCCATGTGCCGACCAGCCGAGGGTCTGGGACAAACGGCAAATCGGTATCATCGCGGAAGATCATCGCGCTGTTCCGATCATATCGGCGGGAATCGGTTTTCCGATAGATGCAGACGGATTCTCTGCCGTCCTGAAACAAAATCGACTCGGAAAGCCACGTCAGCCGCAGATACGTTTCGCCCTCATACTCAAAAATTTCAAAGGGATTGGGAATCAGAAGATTGGTCGAATGATTGACGTGATACAGAATCCCGCGGCTCCAGAAGAATACCCAGTATTCCTGTCCATCGGGCAAAAACAGCAGCACGGGCGGCACAATCGTTTTGTCCTTTGCCAGCATATCCTCGCCCGTGAAATCCATACCCTCCGACAGCAAACCGCAGTAATCCCACCGTCCGATAACATCGGGATCGTCCTCGAAGCGGCTTTTTACTTCTTTTACTGTTTCCTCTGACAGCGACAGAATATCCTGTCCGCACAGCGCATGGATGGTGCGGATCTGTTCCTTTGCGCAATGCATCTGATATTCGATCTCTTTCTTTTTTCGCCCGAGCAGTTCACGGCGGACGTGAATGGCGCCGTACAGATAGCGTTTGATATCGTCAAGCGAAAAGCCCAGCCCCTTCAGCGTCAAAATCGTTTCCATGTCCTTTTGCTGATCGGGATGGTAATACCGATAACCGGTAATTGGGTCTGTTTCATGCGGACACAACACCTCATGTTCATCGTAATAACGCAAGGTAAAGGTTGATGTGCCGCACAGTTTTGCAAATTCCTTGATTTTCAGCATAATTATTCACTCCTGTCTTTGTCTCTATTATAACATTCGAGTTGAGTGTAATGTCAATAGCTTTTTCCGTTTGCAGAAAAATTTTATGACAGAGAAATCAGGTTTGCCAATCGTTTGATCTCATTATAACATACTATGTCATGCTTTGTCAAGTATTTGCGTTCGTTTGATTGTGTTTTATTGTTTTTTTATTGTGTTTTGCAATTACGTCTCCGTCTTTTTGATCTCTGAGGGGTTTGCAATCACTTCCATCCCGCAGAAATCACAGTGTGTACGTTCGGGATACGGCTGAACATCGGAGCAGAAGACACAGATGCGCGGTGCGGGTGAGCCTTTGCGGGACAGGATGAACGGATAGTTTGTCCCGCGGAAGTAGCAGACGACATCACCCTCTTTGTAAATGACCGCATCGAGCTTTGGATGGCGTTGGATGGTGCGGCGGATCGTAGTACCGTTTGGCAGGCGGATTTTCAGACGTTCCTCGGTCTGCTCATAGATCGTGGACGGATTGACAATCAAGCCCGGCGTTTTGGAATAGGTATGATACTTCACCCCGATCAGCGTTCCCTCCCACGGCATATCCGAAATCCATGCAAAGAATCCGATGTTCCAAAGTCCGAGCAGATACAGAATCAGCCAGATCAGGACGGCAGGGATCAGCGGCACACGGTGTCCTGTCAGATAATCGTGAAAAAACAATGCCTCAAACAGCGTGACAGTATCCACCCACAGCACGGACAGGATCAGAATCCGCACGGAACGATGCGCGATTTTGCGGCGGATTTGGGGGTAGGCGGAAAGCATGTCATTTGATTTCATGTTGGAAAATCCTCCGGTTTCAGAAGCTCGGCATGGCAGGAAAGGCAGGTGTCAGACCCCGCAGGATTGTCTTTTCCGCACAGCACACAGACCGCAGGCGGAGCTTCGCCTTCACGGTAGATGATGAATGGATAATTCGTACCACGAACATATGTCACACGATCACCGATATGATATAACTGTTTATTCTTTAACGCGTCATAGAGCAAAATTTTTGAAGCCATTTGTCCCGATGTTTTTTCAACAAACAGAAGCAATTCATGTACACGATATGGAAAATATGCAACTCCCGGAACACGACCTTTGATTCGCTCCTGATCCTGAATATCGAGAATGGTTCCATAAAATGAGAAATCCATTAAATAAGGAATCATGCCGCATTTCAATGGAACAGTCAACGAAAGCAGAATCCACAAACCGATCGCTGTGACAATTCCGAGGTTATCGTATGTATAGTCATAGAAAACAGTCAGTTCAAAAGCGGCAATGATGACGCACCATATCACCGTTGGAATCAGCAAATTGCGTAGTTTTCTGCGGCGATAGGCGGTGATGTCGGGATTTGTAATTCGTATCATGAAAATTCCTCCGGTTTCAAGCTGGTACATAAACGAATTATTATTTCGATTTCGTGTCTGCTGTCGTATCTTTTTCAATATGAAGTCTGGTTTCATCCCAATCTCGATGGACAAGTGCAGTGAAAATCAGATGAAATGCGCCGTATGTTAAGGTTAATACAACTGCTGCCGGCGGAATGAGCAAAAGCAATGCCGGTTTTTCAAACACGATCACAAGTGCCGGTGGTGCAATGATATGCATCATTAACAAAATCACAAAAATGACAATGACAGCCAACACAAGACATAAAATCGCAAAGCAATCGCTGAAAAATTCTGGCGATTTCAGAATTTTTAAAATGTCAGCTTTCATATCATAGGTTCCATCCGGTACATCTTTGCGGAATTGACGCATCTGTTCTCCATCTCGATCCAAACGGTTTTTTTCCGGCAATGCATAAAACAATCCAATTAGTAAAAATACCGCGATTGCAGACAGAACTACATTTCCTTTCCATAACACAGAAAAAAGTGTTTGGATAAAAGGAAGTCCTACAATCACAATCACAATTAAAGCAATCGTGTAGACAAGATGTTTTTTTACGTTGTTTACTATTCTTCTCGGTAAAAGCATAATGATCCCTCCAAAAATTATGAATGTTTTGATTGTTCCGCAGTATGATATCATTTGACATTTGAGAAATTTACTTCCAGTTTCTATTGCGATACTGTCGCAGACAGTGTATGAAGCCATTCCTCCGTTTTGGCAACCGCTTCTTCATTGAAATCAACCCAAAGCGGTGTCAGTTCCACAAATTCGCAGGGGGTTCCGTTAGCAGTCAGTGCTTCATACATCGCTTCGGTTTCACGGATCGTAATATATGGCGTATCACGATAGGAAAACAACAACGTCGGTACGGTGATGCGATCTGCATAATGCAGAGGGGAATATGCGCGGTATAACTCTGGATTTTCCTCTATTGTTTCGCCAAAGTACACTGCCAGATATTCCAAGAGATCAGAGGTATCGGTTTCATAATAACGAAAATCATACAGATCAAACATACCGCTAACTGCAATACAGCCAAGCAGATCGTTGGGATGCTCTGCTGCCAGCTTCATGACGCGGAATGAATCATCATAGCACCCTGCCGCCGCAACACCGCCGCGGCTCAGAAACTCGGACTGCGTACAGATATCAAGCAGTACCTCCAGATCTGCATAGTCGCCGACCTGCTCCAATCCCTCACAGTGGTTGTCTCCGCGATTATAGACGACTATGACATTCATCTTGCATTTGTGAAATAGACTACTGAATTGCCAGATCCCCAACTTCCACACCTCAGGACAATATATCAGCGTTGGATAATCGTGTTCCTCATAATCCTCAGGCAGATACAGCTCTGCGCGCATCGAAAGTCCGTCGGAAGTATAGTACATACTGTAAATATGCTGATGGGTTATCGCGTCCATCGAAATTTCCTCGACGGACAGTACCGCATCAAGCTCCACAAGCTCCTCCGCAATCTGAATCCCGGGCACGGAACGCGGATCGACATACTTCGGCTGATTGAAATAGGCAATCAAACCGTCAAGGGAGATCAGCGGATCGTCATTCGGCTGTGTCAGAAAGCAGACTGCCGCCGCGGTGACAGCAATCAGCGCACACACTACCCGCACAAACGCCGGCTTTTTGTCATACAGCACCGCTTGCACGCGCTCTGTGACATCAGCTTCTCCGAATGCCAGCGGACAGGCAGAGATCATATGACGGTGCTTTGCGCTGTAACAAAGCAAAACCTCGGAGTAATCGGCGCGCTCATCATCCCCGAATTGCTTCACCGCACGCGCATCACACGCAAGTTCAATGTCGCCGCACAGCAGGATATACGCATACCACAAGACAGGGTTAAACCAATGCACGGTCAACAGCAGAAATCCGAGCGGCTTCCACAGATGGTCTGCGCGGCGGATGTGCGACTGCTCATGGGCGATCACATAGGTCAGCGCCCCGTCGGCAAGTCCCCGCGGAACATAGATGTGCGGCTTCAAAATACCAAGCACAAACGGCGCGTCGATGGCGGTGCTTTCATAGATGTTGTCCCGCAGACGGATTGCAGTACCGAGACCTTTTTGCAGACGGTGTGTCGAGATCGCTGTATAGGCAAGCATACCGACAACACCGGCAATCCACACACAGGAGAGGACAAACGGGATATGGATTTCGCGGTCCCCCTCGGGTTTTGTCACAGGCGGCGGTGCGGGGATGGCAGGGGGTTCTTCAAAGTCTGTCGATTCTGCGGCAGGCGGACTGTCCGGCAGAGGTTCAATATCGGCAGAAGGTACTTGTCCCTGTATCGATTCCTCGATCACCCAGTCGGTGCGCGGCATCAGACTGATGGGACTTTCGATGGAAAACGGCAGAATCAGTCGGAGTGCGACCAGTCCCCAAAGCAGAACATAGACCCAGCGCGGTACTTTTTTCAGAAGCGGACGCAAAAGCAGGATGACCGCCGTAAATACGCTTGCCGAGATGCTTATGTTGACGATGCGCAGAAAAAAGGCGGTCATTTTCGCTCACCTCTCGCACGATCAATCATCGCCTGCAGCGCATCCAGCGTATCTTCGGAAACGTCCTGCCGTTTCGTGAACGCGGCAAGAAACGCGGGTAATGAACCTTCAAACTTTTTCTCGACCAATTCATCAATTTCATAAGACTGGGCATCATCCTTGGAAACAAGGGATGTGACCGTGCCTTTTTCATTGACCAGTACGCCGCGTTCTCCAAGCCGCTTGATGACAGTATAGGTTGTTGTCCGTTTCCAGCCGAGTTCATCGGCGCACATACGAGCAAGATCGGCAGCACTAACGGGTTCGTGTTCCCACAGAATTAAGCAGAAACGGTATTCTTCTTCGTGGATTTTCGGGATATTCATCATAGTTCTCCTATCACATCTTTTGTCTAACGAAGTAGACTTTCTATATATAGTCTACCACAGTAGACAGGATTTGTCAATATATTTTTTCGGCGCGGCATTTTTGGAAAGCAGATGAATCGTTCTTATTTTCGCTAACAGTTATACCGAATTCGGCATAAACAGGTAAGTGGGATTTTATATTACTGCATATACATTCCGAAGTACCCCTCTCGCCTTGGAAACCCAGCTCGTCACATTGTTGTTCTTAACCCCATACATCCGCGCGATCTCCGCACCGGAGTATCCTTTCAACTGCAGCTCAATCGCTTCGATCCCTTTAAGTACTGCTCCCTTGTAAGTCCGTTTGGCTTCATACAAAAGATTCATCAGTTCTCCTGCAAAAACTGCGTCATATACAGTCCCCGAAGCCTGCAGGAATACCGAATGGGAATCCTCTCCATCGCCGACTGCAACATCATAACTGAGGGTATTGTCATAATGCCTCTGTGCTATCCGACACTGGTCGATCATCGCATTGTACACCACCCGGCTGGCGTATGTCCGGAACTGTGTGCTGTAATCATATGTGGCCGCTGCACGACAGAGGGCCAGACAGCCACATTGGTACAGCTCATCGAACTCCATGCCTCGGATGGTTTCATTGGGATGGATCTTCGTTCGGAGCAGGATATCCGCCAGATTCAGATTTTCCTCCACCAGTTTCTGCTGTTCGGGAGTAAGGATATATTTTTCAGCCACAACGGACACCGCCCTTCTTTGAGTAATTCAGCAGAACCTTCCTGCTCTCCTCAATCAGCCGGTCACACATATACTCAGAGAAACAGCCAATATGTGCCTGCTGTTCGGTCAGGCAAAAGATATCCTGCATCCAGCGGTAAGCGTTCTTCTTCGTGAGAATCCCGTTTTTCCAGATCTGGTCAAAGGTCTGGTGAGCGCGGATTCTTTTGTTCCGCAGTTCACTGTCGGCAAGGGTGCCCAGTGGAGTCAGTGTGCCCTCATGGACACCGACATAGGAGTTGCATTCAGGATAATGCTGGCAGACATACAGGCGTGTGCAGCTTGATTCACCGCCGTAGACATAGCTTGCATCACGCAGGACAGCCGTGCCGCCGCAGTAGGGACAGTGGATGGATTTCTTCTTCATTTTGTGATAACACCTCTATAAACAGAAATGGCACGCGCTTACCAGCACGTGCTCTAACATAATTTTATCAGATTTCAAGGTGTTATAGAGAATTTTGTGAAAAGTTTTTGCCCAAATTTGTACCAAAATGGGGATTGCTCCCAGTTTTTGACGGGAATTCGTACAGACACATTTTCACCGCTATCCAGGTGATATAATTCAGAATTAACTAAGTCATATAAATTAACCACAACATCAACCAATAAAGTATACCCTATTGAACGAGCGAAATCATCTGTTCAATAGGGTTGTTTTGGCTTGTTTTGATTGTATTTTCGTTCAGTTGGAAAATGTAATATGCTATTGATTGAATCTGCGGTGCAAAGCTTCACTATCCATCGTATATATAGAAAAACGATACGGAGGCATATATGAAGGTAGGATATATTCGTGTTTCCACCCTTGAGCAAAATGAAGCACGTCAGGAAGTACTAATGGAACAACTGGGCGTGGACAAGGTATACCTAGATAAAATGAGCGGTAAATCAAAAGATCGCCCACAACTGCAAGCGATGATGCAGTATGTTCGGGAAGGTGATGTTGTTATCGTGGAATCCATATCCCGATTTGCCCGCAATACCAAAGATCTGTTATCCCTGATTGAAGAACTTGACCAGAAAAACGTTGCATTTATCAGCAAGAAAGAAAACATTGATACCAATACTCCATCCGGACGGTTTATGCTGACAGTATTCGCTGCACTTGCCCAACTGGAACGTGAAACTACATTGCAACGACAGAAAGAGGGTATTCAGATCGCCAAGGAAAATGGTGTGTATAAAGGACGGAAACGTAAGGGGGTTGATGGGGATGTATTCACTGAACAGTACATTTTGTGGAAATCCGGCAAGACTCAGCCGAAGTATATTTGTCAGAAACTGGGGATTTCTTATAGTACATTTAAGCGGAGAGTGATGGAGTATGAAAAAGAGCATGGGATAAGATGAGGGAAACGACATAACATAAAAGCGGCTCTGACCGGTGGTATCGGTGCAAAGCCGCTCTTGTTATTGAATTATTTATAGTTCTGCAGATGGCTCCTCGTTTCAAGAGAGACGCATAAGATGAAATTGCAAATCTTATCGCCTTCGCTCAATGCAGCGCCCATGGAATTCAAGCTTTCAAATATCAACTGCGGATTAGCGCAATGCCGTTAACGTAGATAACAAGGTCAGGTCGCTTGGTATTCTCACCTACAACAGAACAGAAACTCCTCGGCAATGGCAAAGTCATTCTGTGCAATATCAGAAAAGTTAAGAATGAACACAGTTTTAGGTGCTTCTCCCGCTTCTTCAACGACCGTGGCACTGTATATGAGCAGACGGTAAACCTCTTTGTTGGCATCATACAACCCGTGCTGGAGATTGCTCGCTGTGTGCACAAGCTCATCAATCGCCCGACGAGACATCTTGTCCGAATATCCGCCCTTAACCGTCAAATAGGAATAGGGACGCTACTGCATGATATTGCTGTTTTCGCTATTGTGCAGGTCGCCGAGATATGTATAATGGAGCTTGTCCACATAGAATTTAATGACACGGTTTTGTGTTGCTTTTTCTATTTGGTCAATGTGGGGCATATTCGTATCTCCTATATCAAAAATCCAATTTTAATTGATATGCTGTCTTTGGTTCAATAAACTCGGACTTCTTTTCCCATACAGTCGCAGATCCTTTTGTACCTTCAACAATTTGAATCTTATCTTGATCCCGCAAACGATAGAAAACATACTTCATTTTGTTTGCATCAGTTATTCCAGTAAGTTGTCTTGCAATTTCATTACTAATTGTATCATGCGTTTGCAAATATTCCCATACAACCGTATCTGCATCTGCCAATCGCTCGTGTTTTATTATTACAATGACGCTGTTTTCAGTTTCAACGATTTTCGGTGCTCTTAATTGCATTTGTTCCATTGCCCTAAATGCAGAATTCAAGCCCTCGCCAACATCTTTGTTTGGCGGTGATGGAAATTTAGCAATCAATCTAACAACTTTAGGATTTCGTGCACATTGTTCTTGTAAAATGTTCTCCAATGTAATATGACCAGGTAATTTTCCGGGACTTTCGATTTCAATTCTGTTAGTGAATATTCTAATTTGAATATCTTTTTTTATACTGTAATCTCTATGCAAAACTGCATTAGTAATGATTTCATGTAGAGTGATTTCTGGGTATTCTTTGACTTCTACATCGTTCTTTCCTACTACACCAGGCGCTTCAACTATTTCCTTTGTTTTTTGAACTGCATCATGAATTAATGTGTATACGTCTCCTTCAATTGTCAGAGGAAATCCACTATCAAGAGTTTCCCTTGTGCCCTCAATCTCCTCTGTATGGTATCTTGAAATTTTGATAGCAGATTGCTTTGGCAGTGTTGCTTGTGGACATTCATCATACAATAAAACACCTGCGACAGAAATATGAGCATTAGAATTCATAACCTTTTGACGTCTTAACCAATCGTATGGTGTTGTTGTTGGCGCTACCTTTGACAAAAAACTCAATAAAACTTCAGAATTTTTCAAATCATCTAAATTGGTCTGTGTATATTCATCTTCAAAAGATGAAAGGCCTTTATCCAAATGTAATCGCATAAGTTTTTCGTCTGTATCACACGGAGAATTTTGAACACCGTGGCGAACATATGCCTTTCCATCGGAGGCATATATAATTTTTTGCGTTTTGTGAACAACTATATGTAAAACAACGGAACCATCAACCTTGCTTTGATAGGTTTCGAATGAATAATCCTCATAAGAATCAAACATATCGGAAATAACCTCAATATGCTGATTCATATACTCCTCGTTTTCAAAGCCATCCCAATAGTAGATGGTTTTATCTTCGGTGTGAGCTATACCTAAATAAATATCTCCACCATTTGTGTTTGCAAATGCAGAAACTGTCTTTGATAACTTGGCGGGCTTAATATCCTTTCCTTTTTTATCTATCAACCAATCTTCTTGAACGAGCAAAAGACCATTGATTTCTTCTTGCGTTATTGTTTTTTTATCATGTGAAATGCTCATTATATACTCCTTTACACAAGTCTAATTTTTCCTGTCAGCAGTTGCTACATCATGCCTTGCTTGATCTGACGAGTTTTAGCGAGTTTTTGCTCTAAAGCTTCGATTTCTTTATCCATATCAGAAAGAATAGAAGCACTGGCGTTTTGTTCAGCAACATCTTTGGTATAATAAATAGGCAATTCTTTTCCGATATCGTCGCCTACTGCTTTGTTATTCTTGAAGTCGAATTCGTGGCGCTGGAAGATTGCAATAAGACCAGTAAGCTTGTCTACCATTTCCAGCCCTTTGCCAAGCTTGGATTCGTCATTAATACGGGCGTTTGTGATAACACCAACGAGATTATTGTTTTCTGCTTCGGCAAGTTTGGATATAACTTTATCCATTTCTTCGCCGATATTTTTGTCACCCTTGAGCTTTACAATGTCATCAAAGCTACCTCCATCCGGGACCGTAAATCAGCATACTTTACACCCTTAAACTTATCGGTTACGTACTTAACAAACAAAAGTGTAAGAATATAATCTTTATACTGCGAAGCATCCATGCCACCGCGTAATTTATCACAACTTGCCCACAGGGAACCACATAATTCATTCTTTTTGATAGCCATTTTACTTACTCGCTTTCTTCGCAAAGTACCTCAAGATACTGCTCCAACCTCTTACTTAAATACTCCCCAAACAATCTCACCATCTCATTCCGATCCTCGAATGCATCATAATACCGCATACGGTCGGTAAACTTAATATCAATCGGCGGATAACCGGCTTTCATCAGTTCGAGATTCACGATAAGCCTACCGGTTCTGCCGTTGCCGTCAATGAATGGATGAATCGTCTCGAATGCAATATGCAGATCCGCCAGCTTCTCCACGATATTCCGCTCATCTGCTGCGTATTTCTGCATCAGCTCATACATCTTCGGCTCGATCATATACGGCTGTACAGGCTCGTTCTTCGCGCCCAGGATGCGGACAGGAACACGTCGGTACACACCACGGTCCATCGGTTTGTCTGCCAGCACAAGCGTGTGAATCTGCTTGATGACCATTTCGGACAGCGGCACACGCTCCTTCACAAGATCGCAGATGAAGTAGAACGCATCCTTGTGTCCAACAGCCTCCATATGGTCCTTCAGCGGCTTCTGATCGATGGTCAAGCCTTTGAGCACCATATCCGTTTCGCGCAGCGTCAGCGTATTACCCTCGATCGCGTTGGAGTTGTAGGTGTACTCGATCATAAAATCTTCGTTGAGCCGGGCGACTTCGCCTTCGGTCAACGGACGGCGTGTATCCAGTTCTGCCTTTTTTCTTTCAATCTGCACGACCAGCGTTTCCTTGCTACGAATACGCCCGTCAGCAGGCTTGGGAGCGTTATCTGGGATGTACCAGATCTTGCCTTCGCGCCAGGCACCGTCGATTTGTCCGTTTACGCACAGTACTCGTACGCGTCGTGCGGTGATGCCCCATTTTTCAGCTGCTTCATGTGTTCTCATTGCCATATATCTGCACCTCTTTGCGTATAAGAGTGAAAATAATTATACTATATCATTTTAATTATATCACAGCATCGGCACAATGTCAATGATTTGAGGAACAATAGATGCCACTTTACGGCACATTGAAGAATTGTAATATAAATTTTCAAAAGTGGCACGGAAGGGCCCCTAAAGTAGCACGATAATTGCCTTGACAGCAGCCCCGTGATGTGACATAATAATCATGATCAAAGCTGTATCCACACACTGGCACGTTTGCACCAATAATATGCGTCCCAGGTAGTTCGGGACAGAAAATTTTGAAAGTTACACAGAAATTACACAAAAGTTACACGGAAATTTCCTTGACAGTTACACAAGGATATGATACAATAATTACAGTTAAAATTATACATACATGAAGCCGTTCTGCGAAGCTATCGCTGGGAGCGGCTTTTTTGTATCCACGCAAGGCGGGAACTTTTTCAAGGTTCTCGCTTTTTTGCGTGCAAATATGTACCCCAAAACGTAAATATAAGAAAGGAAAATCAAATGAAAGAAGGAATCACCATGTTCGCAGAATACCCTGACATTGTTACCGTAAACGATCTCGTCAAAATGCTCCACATCGGGAGAAACAGAGCCTACAAGCTCGTGGGAGACGGATCTATTCGTACCATCCGATTGGGCACCACCCATCGGATTCCGAAACAGTGCGTCATCGACTATGTCATGCGCGCGACAACAGACAAAGAAAAGGAGACTTAACATGACCGGAAGTATTCAGGAAAAACACGGCAAATTATACGCGGTACTCTGTTACAAAGATATACTTGGAAAACCGCAGCGCAAATGGGTTTCCACAAACCTTGAGGTGCGCGGCAACAAGAAACGTGCGGAAGCGATGCTGCCGGATATCATCGAGGAATATTTGTATCTGGAACCGAAGAACTGCAAATCCATCCTGTTTGTAGACTACATACGGGAATGGCTGATCCGAAAAAAGGCGGATGTCCAGCTATCCACATGGGAAGGGTATGAGATCTATGTGACTCGGCACATCATCCCGTATTTCGAACCACTGAGACTGAACATCGATCAGATCACGCCCAAGCACATTCAGGATTACTACGAAAGCCGTCTGAACTGTCTGAGATCCGATCACAAAGCAGGCGGTCTGAAGCCTGTATCCATCAAGAAACATGCGCCTGTGCTGAACCAGATCTTTGAGGCGGCATTGATCGAAGAACTTGTCCTACGGAATCCCGTATCCGTAGTGCCTCTGCCGAAGCAGGAAAAACGGGAACCTGTCGGTAAATTCATGACTGCCGAAGAAGCGGGACTGATGCTGGAAGCCTTTGAGGGGCATGAACTGCAGCCGCTGCTCTATGTGACGCTGTACTACGGTCTGCGGCGCTCGGAAGTACTGGGGCTGAAATGGGATGCGGTGGACTTTGAATCGGACACGTTGAAAATCCAGCATACCGTAGTGAAGCAGAAAACGATCATCGCCAAGGACAGCACGAAAAGCATGACCAGCCGCCGGGTGTATCCGCTTCTGAATGAGGTAAAAAAACTCCTGCTGGAACTCCGGGAAAAACAAAAAAAGGACAGAATCGATTTCGGTTCTGCCTATACGGAAACGGATTATATTTTTGTCTGGAGTGACGGCAAGCCTTACCGTCCGGATTACATCACCCGCGCATTCAAGAAGGTTCTCGCGCAGCATGGATTGCTGGATATGCGTTTCCACGATATTCGTCACAGCACAGCCAGCATTCTCTATGACAACGGATGGGAACTGAAAGATATCCAGCAGTGGCTGGGTCACGCGGACATCGGGACAACGGGAAATATCTACACTCACCTCACGAGACTGCGGAAAGAGAACATCGGGCGTGATCTGGAGAATGTGTTTCGTAGGTAGGAAAAATATATATTTGAATGAATTTTGGCGCGGAGATGAGAGGAAGGAAACTTATTTTTTTCTTTTTCTTCTCATAATTCCTGCAAAATCCACACACGCCCCTGCATGTAGTCAGCGATTTGGTTAGAAAAAAGTTAGAAAAACGCCTTTGTCTAACCGGGACTAGAGGCCACCTTGTGATTTTCACCTAAAATCACCCTAAAAACAGCATAAAAAAAGCCGAAACACTCATTTTTATTGAGCATTTCGACTGATTTTGGTCGGAGTGAGAAGATTTGAACTTCCGGCCTCTTGGTCCCGAACCAAGCGCTCTACCAAACTGAGCCACACCCCGTTGTTTCACAACACATATATTATAGCAAAAAAGAACGGAATTGTCAATAGCTTTTTCGCAAATTTCCGAAAAACAGGTAAAAATTTTTCATCAACGGTCCTGAATTCAACCAATACCGATCTTAATTTTGACAACATAAAAAATTCACATTTTGATTTTCCGAAAACCTCTTCCCAATACAGCCAAAATCTGTTATACTATAATAAATAATAAGAAAGACAAATTTCTCAAACCGAAGAAAGGCATGGTAATACGATATGAATCATACATTATTTGCAGGCGCCGGATGGGCTGACACAACACCCGAAGTTGGCGGTATGCTCTATGGCTACAACGACGATACCTATTCCACCTCCTGCCACGATCATCTTGAAATCAAAGCGCTTGCACTCCGCAGCGGTGATGCGGCTCCCGTTCTGATGATGTCCTTTGCACTCGCAGACTTTGGCACGGCATGCTGTACACAAACCAGAGAAGCGGTTGCGCAGGCATGCGATATTCCGTTTGAACATGTCCTCGCATCCTCGACCCATACCCACTCCGCGCCCAACTGTGCCGGTCAGGCAGGCTGGGGTAATGTCGACCGCCCATATCTGGAAGGGATTCTGATTCCCGGTGCCATCAAAGCGGCAAAGGAAGCGCTTGCATCGATGCAGCCTGCGGAATTTGCTGTCGTCTGGGGTGAATCGGAGGTGGGTGTCAACCGCCGCGAAATCACCGTCGAAGGAAAATCCGGCTTCGGACAGAACGTCTGGGGTCCCCAGGACAAAACGATGACCATCATCCGCTTCCGCAATATGGATACAAAGGAAGGCATCTTCCAGTTCATTCATTACGGCTGTCACGGTACTGCCGCAGGCAACAACCATGAAATCTCCCGTGACTGGATCGGCATTATGACCGATCGTATGGGCACAGAAACCGGCATCCCCACCGGCTTCTGGAACGGCTGTGTCGGCGATATCGGTCCGAGAATCGCCAACGGCAAGACCACAGGTGACATCCGCCACGTCGAAGAACTCGGCGGTCGTGCCGCGCTCGATGCCATCCGTATTGCAAGACAGTTTGCGCATACACCGTTTGAATGTGCGCCCGTTACGCTGCACGCAGAGGATATCGCACTTCCCGTTCGCCCTCTTCCCGCAAGAGAGGTCGTCGAGACTTATATGAACACCCACGAACGCGACGGTCACTATGTCAACATCTCTGGTCTGATCCATGCTTATATGTGCGATGCCTATGATATGTATGTTTCCGGCAAACAGCTTCCGACAGAAAAACCGCTTCCCGTATCGGTCGTGACTCTCGGTGATGCTGTCGCCTTCTGCCCGACCCCGTATGAGCTGTTCTCCGAAATCTGTCTGCGTATCCGCGATCGCGGTCCCTGCCGTCATAATCTTGCAATGTCCCTGACCAACGGCTATGAAGCATATCTTCCGTCCGAATCTGCACTCTGCCGCGGCGGCTATGAGGTTGACTGCTTCTGCTACGGCAATGTCGCCGCACTGGCTGACAACACCGATACCGTACTTGTCAAGCATTTCATGCGCATCCTGAACGGCATGAAGCGTATCTGACAGCTTTATTGTGAACATTCTGTAAACAATCCGTTTTTCATGGAACAAAACAGAGAAAATTGCGTCTCTATCTGATATACACCGTCTTATTGAAAGGAGGCTGCGTCCATTGAAGCGCAAAACGACCATTCTCTCGGAGCATCCGGGCTTTACACAGAAACAACTTCTGCAAAGACAACAGCGCCGCGTCCTGCGCGAACGGCTGATGACTCTGCCGTTTCTGTTTCCGAGTCTTGCCGGTGTGCTTGTCTTCTTTGTACTTCCGTTTCTGGTCGTCATCTATCAGTCTGTACTGGACAATCCTGTCACAAAAAATTTCGTCTTTCTGAAAAACTACGAAATGCTGGTGAACAACAATGCCTTCCGTATGGCTGTCAAAAACACGCTGTCGTTCTCCGCGATTGCCGTTCCGCTTGCGGTCATTCTGCCGCTGTTTCTGGCAATCATCCTGATGAGCAATATTCCCGGACGCAGTCGCTTCCGTACGATGTTCATCACACCGCTGATGGTTCCCGTTGCATCGGTCGTCCTGATCTGGCAGGTCGTGTTCCATTATAACGGCGTGCTCAACGAAATCACCGCGATGTTCGGTGCCGCGCCGATCGACTGGCTCAAATCCGAATACGGACATCTCGTCGTTCTGGTTCTGTACTTATGGAAGAACATCGGCTACAACATGATTTTGTTTATGAGCGCACTTGCCGCCATCCCGAAAGACATCATTGAGGTCGCCATGCTGGAAGGTGCGGGACCGATCCGCCGCTTTTTTGCAATCAAGCTGCGCTACCTGTCCTCCTCGATTGTCTTTGTTTCCCTTCTGTCGCTCATCAACTCCTTCAAGGTATTCCGCGAGGTTTATCTTCTGACCGGCGACTATCCGTTTGACACACTGTATATGCTTCAGCACTTCATGAACAATACGTTTGGATCGCTCGACTATCAGAAGCTGTCCTCCGCCGCCATTCTGATGAGCGTTGTCATGATTATCATCATCGGCGCCATGCTCATCATCGACGAAAAGTTTGGAGGTGAACTCGAGGAATGACACAGACACCGCGTATTACACCTCCCGACGAAATTCACATCATCCACAAAAAGAAGCGCAATATTCCGCTGTTTCTGCTGCGGGCGGCGGCATTTCTTCTGCTGGTTGTCATAGCGATTGCATTTCTTCTGCCGATCGTTCTGACCATCGCCAACTCCTTTATGTCCTCCTCCGAGATCTCCGCAAACTACGGTCAGGTCTTCTCGGGTGTGTCAGGTCAGCGTACCTTCATCGCAGAAAAGGTCAATCTGAAATTTATCCCCGACCGTGTTGTCGCCGATCAATACTTAACGGTTCTGCTCAAAAGTCCCGATTATCTGCTGAAATTCTGGAATTCCGTCATTCTGGTCGCACCGATCGTCATTTTTCAGGTCGTTGTTGCGCTGGGTGCATCCTACTGCTTTGCACGTTTTCAGACAAAATTCCGATCGATCGTCTTCTTTACCTATATTATTTTAATGCTGATGCCGTATCAGGTCACGCTGGTTCCGAACTATCTCGTTTCCGACTGGCTGGGACTGCTTGATACACGTTGGGCAATCATCCTGCCGGGTATCTTCTCCCCGTTCGCGGTCTTCATTCTGACCAAATTCATGCGCCGGATTCCAACCGCCATGATCGAGGCTGCCAAGCTCGACGGAGCAGGAGAGTGGCAGATTTTCACACAGGTCTGCGTCCCGCTCTGCCGTGGTATCATCTGGTCGGTCGTCGTGCTGATTTTCATGGACTACTGGAACATGGTGGAGCAGCCTTTGATTCTGTTCAAGGAACGCGCGGAGGAACTGTCTCCGCTGTCGGTGTTCCTGTCGAAAATCAACCAGGGAGACGTCGGTCTTGCCTTTGCTGTCGCAACGGTATACATGGTTCCCGCACTTCTGCTCTTCATGTACAGCGAGGAATATCTGATCGACGGTATCGCATCACAATCCGGTATCAAGGGATAATGCGCTCCGATAAGAGCAGCGAATATCACATTTTCAGTCAAACTACCACAGGAAGGATCATAAACGATGGAACTTAACGCAAGACGGAAAGACATCATTAAAAACATAACCATCATTTTTCTCATCATCATGCTGGTGCTGACCTTTTTCTCGTCCACCATCATGAACCGTTCTCTGCCCGAAGTCGCGGCACAGTATGCGTATTCCGGTCAGATCACAACCTCGGTTCGTGCAAACGGCGTTACGGAGGCAAACGAAAACTATCAGGTCATTTTGGAAGAAGGACGTATCATCCATACCGTCCATGTCCGCCGCGGTGACAAGGTCAACACAGGTGACCTTCTGTTCACGCTGGAGGAGGGTGAGAGCACCGAGCTGCAGGAAGCACAGGACGCCCTTGCCAAGGCTGAACTCGATTACGAAAAGTGGCAGCTACAGACAAAGTCCAAGATTTCCGATGCAGAGCGCGAAATCCGTTATAAGACCGAGGATCTGACGAAGATCAAGAACCGCGGCATTATATCGAATGTGGACACCACAGAACAGGAAAAAGCCATCCGCGAACTGGAAAAAACGCTCGGTATGTACAAACGCGCCGAGGCAAAGCTGGTTTTTGAAGCCGCAGAGCTTGCCAAAGACAATACGGAAGCGGCATACGAAGCAGCGGTTGATGATTATGAAGAAAAAAACAAGATTTACAACGAGCTGATGTCGGGCTCATCCTCCGCCGAACAGCTGGCACAGCAGCTTCTGAGTGCGGAACGCAGCATTGAAGATCAGACCATTGAATTTGAACGCCTGCTGAAAAACCGGGATGAATTGCAGTCCAACCTGGAAGCGCTTCTGAAGGCGCGTACCAGACTGAAGCAGAATCTCGATGCTGCACAGTCCTATTACGACAGCTCGATTGCCAATGAAACGATCATCCATTCCAATATCGCATCGTATCAGAGCAAGATCGACCGTTTGAGCGCACTTCCCACCCGTACCGAGGAGGAAGATCGCGAGCTTGCAGCAGCCAAAGGGGAACTTTCCTATTACCAGGCAATGCTGTCCTCTGTCGGTTCCCAACAGTCGGAAGCCATGTCCGATCTGAGTTCCGCAAAGTCGGAATATACCGCCAACGAAAGCGCCATTGAACAGGCAGAAACGCAGTTAAAATCCATGGAACTGACGCTGGAAGACAAGGAACGTGTACTGAAACGTGCGGTGGACGACTGTGATGCCATCCGTCGGAAGCTCGAAAATGCCAATGCGCTGACCGATGCGGCAGAGCAGGAAGCGCGCCTCAACGAAGCGCAGAAGCAGATGCGCGATGCGGAGGATGTCCGCGACGATGCGCAGGAAGCCTATTCCGACGCGCAGAATGCATATAATACAGCGAAAGCCGCATACGAAAGTGCAAAGCAGAATGGCAAGAGCACCGATGAAGTGTTTACGGCATCCCAGCTGGAGACGATGATCGCCAATGTGGAGCTGGAGCTGGAGCTGGCCCGCGAGGTACTGGATGATCTCAAGAACAACAGCAGCTCCGGTGACGGCTATGCAAACTACAACGCGTATATCGAAGCGATCACCGCACAGCAGCGTACGATTGAGAACCTGAAGGACGAGCTTGCACGCACCCGCGAGGAGCTGGCACTGGAAGAACCGACCTATACCGAGGCGATTGCACGCGCAAAGCAGACGGTAGAGCGCATCTCCGAAACCACAGGCAGCAACGAAATCTACGCAAAGGTTGCCGGTACGATCAACAACATCGCCGTAACCGCAGGTCAGGAAATCAAAGCACAGACCGTGCTTGCCGAGATTGAACAGACCGAGGGCGGATACTCCGTGGAACTGTCCATGACGACCGAGCAGGCAAAGCGCATTGCGGTCGGTCAGGCGGCAACGATCCTCTATTACTGGGGTGCTACCCCCGAGGCGGTTGTCGAATCGATCAAGCCGTCCCAGTCGGATCCCCAGAACACCCGTACCGTCACACTCCTTCTGACCGGTGACATCACCGCAGGTCAGAGCTTCACCTTCTCACTGGGCGAACGCTCCGCCAATTACGACAATGTTGTCCCCTCCTCCGCGATCAGAGAAGATTCCAACGGCAAATTCGTGCTGGTCGTTGAAGCGAAAAACACACCGATCGGAAACCGCTATACCGCTGTTCGCCGTGATGTGGAAATCATTGCCGAGGACGATACCAATACCGCTGTTTCCGGTCTGACCGGCGGCGAATTCGTCATCACCACCTCACAAACACCCATTTCCGCAGGACAGCAGGTTCGCCTCTCCGACAACTGATGTCTGAGGATGTGCCATGATTCAATATTTCAAAACACCCGTGCAAAGGCGGCGGAGTTCACGCATCATGTGGGTTGTCGGCGCATTGGCAATCCTGCTTCTGCTGCTGTTTCTCATCGCACTCTCCGCGATTCACTCCATGACTGCGGATATTCCCGGTGCCGATGCGGTACAGCGCTGGCAGGCAGAGGATTCCCCGCATCCCTTTACCAAGTTATCCATCTATTTTGACTCCGCATCCGGCATTGATCTGAATACCGTCTATCTGCGGCGCATGAACATCGGACGCGCGCTGGAAGAAAATGCAATTGCGGTTCCCGAAGGTGCATCCGGCTATATCGATGCGTTTTCGGGAGAAACCTCGCTTTCCGTCTCCACGGAACGTGCATCCATTCTGACACAGGCAACATCCTGCGGCGGTGAGTTCTTCTTCTTTCACCCGTTTGAGATGCTTCACGGTAATTATTTTTCCGAGGACGATCTGACCTCACAAACGGTGATTCTTGACGAATATGCCGCATGGCAGCTGTTCGGTGCGGTTGAGGTTGCCGGTATGGATGTCACCATCGACGGTCAGCCGTTCCGTGTTGCCGGTGTCTGCAAAAAACCGACCGACCCGCTTGGCAGCACCACCTGGGGCGACACGCCGCGTATCTTTGTCAACTACATCGGTCTGCGTATGACAACCGGCTTCGACCGCGCCTCCTGTTACGAAATCGTCATGCCCAATCCCATCGGTGATTTTGCCAAAGGTATTCTGCGCAATCAGTTTTCTGTCAGCGACAAATCGACCAATGCCGTTATTTACGAGGATTCCACGCGGTTTTCCTTTGAAACACTCGCGAAAGCCTCCTCAGATTTCTTTATGCGTGCTGTGCGCCGTGACCGTATCCTGCCGCCGTTCTGGGAAAACAATGTCCGTGTGACGGAAACAAAGGCGATTGTCATTGCGTTTTTCGGAGCGATTGCAGGAATTGCCGCGCTGATCGGTGCCGTCGCATTTGTCAGCATGTGGTTCTGGATTCATCCGATCCGCATTACAGATATCTGGCATTACTTCGACGACAAGCACGAAGCACGCCGTATGAAGAAGTGGCTGAAGAAACAAGCCTCTCCGCTGAATACACCCGAAAAAACACGTTCTTAACCGAAATTCCGAAAGGACTTGTCTTATGTCTGAAAAATCCCCCCTTTATACTCGCTTAACCGCTGCTCTGCTCGGCACTGCACTGCTCTTTGGCTGTACCGTCATGACCTCCTGCAAAAAACAGGAAGCTGTGAAAGAAAAGCCGACCAATGTCTACCGCACCGAGGTTCTGTTTGAAAGCAGCTTCTCCTACAACGATATCGACGGACGGCAGGAATTCCATTCTCTGCGCGGCATCGGCGACCGCCTGATCCTCTGCGGCTCCGAATACGACGAAAATTGGAACATGACCGATCTGTTTTACGATATTGATACGGAAACAGGCGATATGACCGATATCCACATTCCTCCCGTCGATACCGCAAATAATGAATACCGCAATCAGATCTCCTTTGCCGATGACGGCACCGTTTGGTATACCGTCAATTCCGGCGTATTCAATGAGGAAACCGGCATCTACCGCGAAGCCTGCGATCTGTATCACGCCGATATGGAAGGTAACATTCTGGCAAGCGCCGATCTGTACGCACTGCTCGGTGTCAATCCGGAAGAAACTTATCTGTATCTGAACAGCATCAATGTCACCGGGGATACTGCGCTGCTTGCCGTTGATTCCGGACTTTATTCCGTCGATGCGGCAATGACCGCTGCAAAAGAAATCAAGCTTGATGATATGTCCTACATCAATACCATGATTCCGTGCGACGGCGGCGTCTATGTTTCCTACAATACAGCCTCTGACTACAAGCAGAAGGTGGTCCGTGTCGATACCGCATCGTATACCGTCGGCGCGCCGCTGGATATCCCCGCACGCGTCACCAATTATCTGTACGGTGCCATGGCATCCGAGACATATGATTTTGTCTACAAAAACTCCATCGGTCTTTACGGATATGATATGGCATCCGATACGGAAACCGAGCTGATCAACTGGATCAACTCCGATATCAATTCCTCCAATATGAACGACACGTATATCACCCCGGACGGTGTCGTTTATACGATGCTCCGTAAGTATGACAATGACGGTCAGACACTGCAGGTGCTCAAAATGACACGTGTCCCCGATGAAGAGGTCGTCGAAAAATACATGCTGACCTACGGCTGTATTTACATCGATTATAACATCCTCGATCAGATCATCGAGTTCAACCGTACCAGCGAGGAATACCGCATCACCATCCGCGATTATTCGATGTACAACAGCGAAGAAAACGAATGGAAGGGTGCGGCAACCCAGTTCAGCAATGACATCATTTCCGGCAAAATCCCCGATATCATCCAGATATCCGAGGAGCTTCCGACTGCCAATTATGCGGCCAAGGGGCTGTTTGCCGATCTGCGTCCGTTCATCGAAGGAGATCCCGTCTTTGCCGCAGATGATCTGTACGAAAACATTCTCGAAGCCTTCTCCTTTGGCGGTAAGCTCTACCAAATCGCACCGTCGTTCTCTGTACGTACGCTTGCCGCAAAGTCGTCTCTGGTCGGCGATGATGACGGCTGGACGATGGACGGTCTGCTGGCGGCGCTTGCCAAGCTGGAGCCGGGAACCGATCCGTTCGGCGGTGAGGTCACCCGCGTGGATTTCCTCAATGCGCTGTGTGCATCGGTCCGCGATCAGTTCATCGACAAGGAAACGGGTAAATGCTCGTTCAACTCTCCCGAATTCATCAAGATTCTGGAATTCACCAAGACACTGCCGGAAAAGTCCATTTGGGAAACAACCAACTGGGAAGAAGTCGGTGAAGATTTCTACCTCGATATGGAAACCCGTTACCGCGATAACCGTGCATTGCTGTATCAGATGTATCTCAGCAATTACACCTCGTTCTGGGAAATCCAGCAGGGTCTGTTCGGAGAACGGATTTCGCTTGTCGGTTATCCCAACGAAAACCGTCTCGGCGCGACCATCTATCCGTCGACCTCGTTTGCCGTCTCCGCACAAAGCTTGTGTCAGGAAGGCGCGTGGGCATTCATCTCCGACTACTTTGCAGAGCAGAAGGGACAGGATGCGAATGACATGTACCAGTTCTCCATCTTCCGCTCCATCAACAAAAAGCTTGCCGATCAGGCACTTGCCTACCACGACAACTACTGGTATGAGCAGGAGGAAGAAGACATCATCGTGGAAGAAGTTGTTCCTGCCATCGACGAAGACATGATGGTCAATCCGAACGATCCGTACGAAAACACAGAAAACGGCGAGAAAACATGGACCTATTGGATTGCAAATCAGCAGATCAATCTCGGTCTGATGACAGAAGAAGCCGTTGCACGTATGGATGCTTTCCTCGAATCTCTGACCCAGTGCTATCAGTATGACGAACCCATGATGAAGATCATTTTGGAAGAAGCGTCCGCATTCTTCTCGGGACAGAAGTCCGCCGAAGAAATTGCCAATCTGATCCAGAGCCGCGTTTCCATTTACGTCGCCGAGGGCAGATAACGAAATTGACATGTAAGTATAATGACCTGCCGCGATTTTCCGTCACGACAGGTCATTTTTCAAAAAATCTCCAAGGAAAGGATGCTAAACATGAGAAACCGACTGTTCGCACTCGCCCTTGCCGTAGGACTTATGCTCGTCTCCTGCTCCGGCGCGCTGACCCCGTCCCAGGTCACACCGGGTTCCGACAGCGACGGTATCGTGCTCAAGACACAGTTTCCGATCTATGCGCCGGATGTCCCGTTCATTCAGTTTTCGATTTCCAATCATTCCGGCGAAACCGCAGAATTCGGAACAGAATGGACGATCGAGCGCTTGGAGGACGACGGCTGGTACACCGTTCCTTTCAAGCCCAATGTCGGATGGACACAGCCGCTGCTGATGCTCGGTGACGGCGGTACGGTCTCCGACACGGCACATCTGTCCGTTCTTGACCACAAGTTCAAAGACGGTTCCTATCGGATTGTCAAGGAAATCAACGACACATTCTATACCGCAGAATTTGCAATCGGCGATTCTCCCGTCGGTGAGGATTCCCCCTACGGCTATGCGCCGATGGAATCGCTTCCCCATAATTATGATGCGGAGATGGCGACAAAGGACGGTGTCATACTTCTCGATGAAAACGCCGATTTCTCGCGCTTCTTTGCTGATATGGCGACAGGCATGAACACACAACTGCGGTATGCAGAATATGACACACCGAAATCCGTTTATCTGACCAACCTCACGGTGGAATCCCATCTCGGTCGCAAACGAATCCGATATACAAATGGTGCAGACGGTACGGAAAGTAACGCAATGTATTTTGGCTACATTATCACAGACGGTGAACAGATTGCCCTCTCCGCCTATCCGACATGGCAGGAGAAGGACTACAAGAGGGTGCTGCTCCACGGTCTGAAAGGCAATCCCGCATTTCTATCGGCACTGGAAACAGTATCCCAGCCCGATGCTCCTGCCGCATTCTGGTCGGCGGACGGAACACAGCTGCTGACCCTGCATCATGATGCCGAAAATCCGCTGAGCTTCGGTCTTTCTGAACTGTTTGAGGGCGGCGGCAGTGCAGGTTCTATGTGCGAGATCGATACCCCCGGCATGAAATCCATCCGCAGTGCCATCTGGACAGGTGAAAATTCCGTTATGCTGATCTGCGACGTGGAGGACAACAGTCTTTCCGGCATGACCGGCTACGTCTTCTATAACACAGAGGAAAACACAGTCACAAGCTATACACAGTCACTGTACGAGCCGATCAACGATCACGGCACCATACTCATTCCCGAATAAACACCAAATCCCTCCGCATGTACGGCTGTACTGCGGAGGGATTTGCATTGTTATCAGTTATTTGCATTTTCTGCGTACGCCGCAAGTGCGTCAGCAAGTTCCTTTTCCACCTTGTCCTCGTTCTTTGCAACAAGAGAGGAAAGATTGTTTTCGCCACGACGGATCATGTTGTTGATACCGTCGCGCAGACCCTGTCCCCAACCGAATGCATAAGCGGTCAGGTAGGTACGGGTGGAGCTGATAATATCAAGCATATCACTGGTTTCCTCGTCGCGGATGTTCTTGACCTGCAGGACGATATCATAGTAGACGGGAACGATATCGCGGTAGGAAACATAGGACATCGCATCGAGAATCTTGGATGTGGTATCGAGATCGGTATGGGTTACGGGAACCGTCAAAAAGTACGCCCACAGAGCAACGGGGCTGATGTATTCTGCCTGCGCTTCGTCAAATTTGGGCATCGGAACGATACCGTAGTCATCGGTCACATCCGCAAAGCGACCGCCGCCGTCACCGCCCTTGATTTCAGCACCGATGAAGAACGCACGACCGGACGCGAAGATGTTTTCATAATGGTTGCCGCTTCCGCGATCGTTGTTGCAGAAGTGCGTAACGCCCTTTTCGCCAAAGACCTCGAGGAGTTTATCGGTGACAGTATAGAAGCGTTCATTGCCCGCACGCATGATGGGTGTACCGTCTTCAATGTCGATGACCTTCTGTCCGCAGGAGGTGTACATCTGCAGGATAAAGTCAGTCATACTGGAGAAGCCGTAGATACAGTTGCCCTCGGCATTCCATGCCCAGTCCGCATCCCCGTTCAGGTTCGCCGCGACAGAGGTATATTCATGCAGACGGTCCAGCGTCCACTTGCCGTCCTTGACCATCTGATACGGCGTATCCAGCTGCAGATCCTGACACATGCGCTTGTTGAAGTACATACACCAGGTACCCTCAAACGGGTAGAGGCACATGTTGGAGGAAATAAAATACAGAGACTGTTCATCACCAATAGCAGCACCGTCCATGACGGCATGATCCCACCACGGCTGATCAAACTGGAAGCCTTCTCCGTCCTTGAGGTCATGGAACATACCGCTCAAAATCAGGCTGCCGAGCGTATTGGTCAGAATGTAGGAGGCGTTGTACAGATCTTCGCCTGCGAGAACCGCATTCTTCAGCGTGTCGTTGGGAGAACCGTTATGTTCTTCCACGATATTGACATTGTACTTTTCTTCAATCAGATTGTTGCGCTTCCAGACAGCATCGTCGAGCAGATCACCCGTCGGTTCTTCCACATCAAGGATGTTGTAAAGCTCGCGGATCTCCTGCGCATTGAGAATGGTGAAATCGCCGCCGCCCATATCGATATTGCCGAAATCATAGGTTTCCTTGGGCGCCTCGGTCGTGGTGGGAGCCGTGGTGTCATCAATGCTCGGTTCTGTTGTTTCGCTCGAACCGCAGGCGTTTACCTGTGCGGCTGTCAGCAGAAGAAGCATTGCTGCAAGAAATCTCTTCATAATGGTTCTCTCCTGTCTTTTGTGAATTTATGGGATCTGTCACAATTATAACATACAGTTATCGCAATGTCAACTGTTTTTTCTCCATCAGGTATAAATCAGATACGGTTTGCGTGTTTCACAGAATGACGCAATCATCGGCTTCTGCGACGCAAGATACGCCTGCACATCAAAGTCCATATCCATCACGCGCTGTGTACCGACCAGATGCGGCAAAAAGCGTGACAGCTCACACTTGTCGGGATACAGCGTTCGGATAACAGACAGCAGATACAGTCCGACGGCATACATATCACACAAAGCACGATCCCGCACATGCAGCTGAAGTCCGCCGCACAGGGTATTTGCGTGCTTGTGGAAGGTCGGTGTAAAAACACACGGGCGGAATACCAATCCCGCAAACGTCTCCCGCGCTTCCGCAGGCAGAGAATACAAGGCATCCAGCACACGAGCCGGCTCCATCCACGGTGCACCGAACAATTCAAACGGCTTTGTCGTACCGCGTCCCTCGGACAGATTCGTTCCCTCAAAGAAGCACGTTCCGGGATACAGGAAAACCGTATCGGTCGTCGGCATATTCGGTGACGGCGGAACAAACAGCAGGTCTGTGTCATCAAAGGACATCTCCCGCCGCCAACCGCCACACGGCAGAACGGAAACACCCGCATGGACATCCATGTGTTCGTTGTACCACAGCGCAAGCTCACCGACCGTCATACCGGCGACGGCAGGCTGACCGTGTATCGCACCGACACCCGAGATACAGTCCGCATCGATACAGTTACCCTCCACGCGCACACCGCCCAAGGGATTGATACGGTCAAGCACGATGAACGGAATGTTTGCATTTTTGCAGATGCGCATGGCATCGAGCATGGTATACTGATAGGTGTAATACCGCACGCCGATGTCCTGAATGTCAAAAACGACAGCATCAAGCGACGACAGTACCTCTGCCGTTTTCTCTCTTGCTTCTCCGTGCGCAAACAGATCATATACAGGCACGCCGGTCTCGGGATCGCAGAAAATTTCGTTGTCATGTCCGCCCGCCTGAGCCGCACCGCGAATCCCGTGCTCGGGTCCGAACAGTGCGCAGAGGTCATACTGTTTCTTCATTACAGAGGATGTGGTTTTCAAATCGCGTGTGACACCCGACATATTGGTAATCAGTCCGAGTCGTCTGCCGGCGAGCAGAGATTTTGCCGCCGCGGTGTCGAGCAGGTCACAGGCGTTGTATACTGTGTGTTTCATAGGTTATCTCCTATTCTATCCATTTCTGCCACCGGAACATACGCATATGCAAGTCCCGCACTGTGGTTATACATTTCAATTTCCTGTGCACCATTTGTACCAATTCTGTACCCCAGCTCGTCCAGTGCATCTTTGATTACGCCGAACAGTTCCCATATACCACATTCATCCTTTCCGAACGCCGCCTGTGACACTTCTTTGGTACAGGCAATCCGGATATACAGTGATCGGGGCATCCGATAGATATCGTGCGCTTGATCCTGTTCATCGGATGTCACCTGCTGGGAGAAGACCATCCCTCTCGGTACTTTTCCTTCCTGCCAGTAGTCGATGCTGATGCAGTTATCCCATGCGGGATTGGCACGGTGCAGCTTGGGATACTGGCAATTTGCCTGATACTTTTGAAGCAGTGCGGGAATGTCAGGCTCGTCGGTCAGGTTGGGAGCATATGCGATGGAGCCGCACCAGATGGTGGCGGGAACATAGACGAGTTCCATAGAAACGCCATTATGACAGAAACCCTTAACCAAGTTTTCACCGTAGATCGCAGTTTTGAACATATCGATTCCTCCCTATCTTCCTATTGATTCATCGTTAATATATCGATCGATCTGCATCAGTCGTACATCTAAAAGCCGTTTCATCATTTCCACATCTTCCGGGCGGTAATCAGGGTCGCTTTTTCCTCTGCGCCTCTTGCCAATGGCGGCATGGCAGTACACCGATACCCGCCGTCTTGCTCCGCCGATGACCGTCCACCAGCCGCACCGCGCTTCCGGCTTTTTCGTTCCGCCGCAACCTGTGCAGATGCAGATACCGTATTTGATATATTCCATCAGCGCATCCCCGTCCGGCTGTTCTTTGGCAACAGCAAAAAACCGATCCAGCTGATCGGGTATATGCTTGCCATTGTCCAACCGATAAAGCACAAAAATTCCGAACGGATTGTTTTTCAATTCCAATGCGTACAGTTTTTTATAGATATATCGAAACACATACGGGTCTTTCATCTCCAGTTTCAGACCTTTTGACAGCGCATATTCATGCATTTCCCGACAGATGGCCGCATTGCTGTCGCTGAGCGGAAAGAACAGATCATCCGTGGTCAGCTTGATTTTCTCTGCAAACAGACGAAAATCAAGCCGTCCCAGATAGCCGCCGAGATTTTTCTTCCGTTCCTTGAAAAGCTGTGCCATTCGGGGATAATATTCGCAGAACAACGGATATTTTTCGTTGGACCATCCCTCTGTTTCCTTACTGTATACAAAACCGTATCGGTGCAGTGTTGTCAGAAACCGATTGTATTCAGAGGCATGATGCTTGATGGGCTTACTCTCTGTCAGCATCCAGATCAGATAGTCACCGGTATACCAGCGCGGCGTGTTCGGGTACTCCTCCGAATGTTCGTATAACTCCGTCAGTATCTCCATGATACAGCTGTATATTTGTTTACAGGCTTCCCGTGTTTCTTCTTCATGAACGTCTGCACAAGATACGGAAAGCGGCGTGATGTGACAGCCATACATCCATACCTCCCGCTGTTTTTCAGAAACAAATGTCGTTTGATTCGGATTGAATATCATTCTTTTCCCCCATCCTGTTTTCGGTAGATATCGCCGGATGATTCCTTTCCGTATGCAATTTCCAATACTTTCTTTACCACCAATTCCAGATCACGATGATATTTCGGAATCTCCATGGCAAGGGATTTGAGAAACAGCAGCTTTTCAAGCGAAATCACCCGGTAGTCCTGTTCCTCGACGGCGTTTTCTCCAAGATAAAAATAGTCGAATGTACAAATCTGATTCCAGATTTCAAAGCCGTATTCGCAGACGCCGATATCGCCGTATAAATCCTTGATATGGTCGGGATACCGTTTCACAAGAGCCTCGTGGTCATCGGGATACACGACAAGATCAATATCATTGCCAGCCTTGCGCAAACCGTAGTATTCCATGGCACAGCCGCCGATTACAAGCGGTTTATGAAGGAAACTGTAGCGGAGCGGTGAAAGATCAATGTTCATATGCAGAAAACAACCTCACAATCTTTTCATTCATCTTCGCCAACTCGCGAATCACATCCGCGATTGCCGCCGCTTTGTCCTTATCCTGCAATGTTTCAATCGTGCAATTGAACCCACCGCCGAGGGATTCCAGTGCTTTCCATGCGGTATTGTTTTCACAAAACAGTGCAATCAACTCCGTGATAAACATCATATCGAGATTCAGCTCCAATGCACGTCGCAGAAAAGGTTCACCGTGACTTGCGTTTGTGGCAAGATTGCAGATATAAATGCACCAGTGCGCCCATCCGTCAAAGGTTTCGGCGGTATATCTGTCGTATCTGCCGCCTATGATATCATCCGCCCACTGTCGATATGCCGATGCGCCGAAGCACACACCATCTGCAGTCGGTTGGGCTGTCATCAGTGTTGGTATCTGCATCACAGCCGTCCGATACACGGCGGCAAGGTCTGTGATTTGCGGCAGGTGCTCAATAAAAATAAGATCACACTCGATTTCCGAAAAGGGGATTTCTGTACCATACTGCACATCATCCCCGCAGGAAAGACAACACTTTGCAGTTTCATCATCATAGGAGATCAACAAATCATAGTTGCCGTTTTTGCCAACACCTGCACACAGTACGGGAATTCCGTGGTCGATATACCGTCTGGCTTCGTTGTAATATACATTCGTATCCGATTTCCACTTGTCGCGCCTGATCAACCGATATTCCAATCCGATCATGCCGCAGACACGGGACAGAAATGCCGCATTGTCGGTGCATACCGACACACAGTCGTTGAATTTTTCGTTGTCGCCGTAGCACATGACAAAATCATCCCCGGCAAGACCTGCAAAAAAGTCGTATGTATAAAGGGAAGTATCTCCGCAAAGACATTCCATCAGCTTTGCCATACACGCACCGAACGGATAGTTCTGTCCCCAGTCCCAGTGGATAAATTGTCCGAGATTCAGTTTATTTGCACTCATGTGGTGATCTCCTCTCCAAAATCAATCTCATACTTTGTCCCGTGATGAAACAAAACGCCATCCGTCAGCCGCACGCGCAGAATCACGGTATTTTCGTCATCCTCATTGGTATGCCCGTTGTCATACCATTCCGAAAAAGCGCGGCGCAGTCTGTCCGCCAAATCCGCGTTTTCCGGCAAACGAATCCAACCGAGATTCTCGCCGATACCGTGTGCCGTGAACCAATCTCCGCAGATCGCGGCATTGGGATTTTCCGCAAGCTGTGTCATTTTTCCGGAAAGGGCATGGGTGATGATGTAGAAGGAGCCGTTTTCATAATACGCATTGACCGCGCGTACCTGCGGCATATTGCCTGCTGTGGTGGCAAGTGCAATCAGATTGTCGTGACCGAAACGCTTGTCCATTAAGGCGGCGGTCGTTTCATTCAGTTTTTCCATACGGACATTACCTCATTTTCATAGATACGATAGCAACAGATCGGTACAGGTATCATCTTAATTGTATCACACCCACCGCCGCAAGTCAAGGTTTTGCCCTACATAAACTCATTTTTCAGGCAAAAACAGTCCACAGCTTCGCGCGCAGCCGTGGACTGTTATTTGCGTATTATGATGCAATTTCCCTCACTTTCAAAACCGCAACCGTCATGTCATCCCGTCGTCCGACCCGTTTTTCCGCCGCCTCACCGAGTGCCGCCGCAAGTGCATCCATCGGAGACGGCAGCGCCTGATCGGATTCCACATCGGAGGAATTGGTCTCCTCCATCACTTTTTTGCGGACATGCTGTTTTGCACGGCGCGTTTCATAGTCCGCACTTGCCTGCCGCACCGTATCGGATATCCATGCAGAGCTTTCTTCCTCTCCGCAGACTCCGTCCGAAAAAAACAGCAGAAGATCGTCCGAACACAGTGTAAATGTCGTTTCCTCCGCCGACACCTCGCGCAGAATTCCCAGCGGCATCGTTCCCGAGGCAATGCGGAATAACTGCTCCCCGCGCAGAAGATACGACGGTGCCGCACCGCACTTGATGAAATGTGCCTCTCCCGTAATCATATCGATCTCACATAAGTCCACCGTCGCTGAACATTCACCCGTCCTGGCGCGAAGAAATCCGTTGAGCAAATTGAGTGCCGCACCTGCCGCCGTCGATACAGACAACAGCTTCTCCAAAAAGAGCGCGGAAATCTGTGCTGTGACAGATGCTTCCCGTCCGCTCCCCATCCCATCGCACACGAGTGCATAGAAGCAGTCCGATCGGTTGGCAAACATGCACGCGACATCCCCCGTGATCTCCTCATCCGCTTTTTTCTCGCCCCAGACACCGCTTGTCACCGACAGCTTCGGTCCTGCACGCATCGTCATACAGAGACGCTTTCCACCATCGGTCAGATGATATTCCGGCGGCTGATACCGAACCCCGGACAGTGCGGAAAATGCCTCCCGCAGCTCCTCTGTTCCGAGCAGGGCACTGTTTTCCCGTTCCCTGCCGAGCCGCATCCCCGCGCCGCCGAGGTCAATCCCTTCTGCGATGACGACACGCCGTCGGTCTCCGTATACCGAAACCGTATCTGCGGAAAATCCGATTCTCTGCATTGCCCGTCCGAGTCTGCGCGACAGTGCCGCGTCCCTCTGACAGCTTTTCGTGTGTTCCTCCGCCGATGCGCGCAATAGCTTCGCCATGCCTTCGTAGTCGCCTGCCGCGGTTTCCGTTTTATCCTTCGTGATCTTTTCCTCACAGAGGTGCGCGGCTGCATCGTTCATCGCCGCCAGCATATTCGGAAGGTTCGGACACCGTCGGTCCAGCGGTGCAAAGGCTGTGCCTGCTTCTGCTCTGCCCTTTCTGTGAATACACAGCGTGATTCGTCCCATGGCATCAGCCGTCGACGAAAAATCCTCTTCCCAGCAAAGCGTATGGTGTGCACAGTGTGCGCAGTATCGGTCGGCGATTCCCTCGCAAAGCTGTCTGACCTCATAAAGACCGGGTTTCCTCGTACGGTCGGATAAATGATAAAAGGTAGATGACAGTCCCATCAGAATACCGGACAGCGTATCAAGCTGGACTGCCAGCGGTGTCATTCCGAGCAACTCCTGTGACAGTCCCACGTCAACCGTCGGAATCGGAACATCGGACGCCGTTGACGGCACATCGGGATGCTCTATCCATTTGGCGCGATAATGCGGCAGATAACGGATCAGGGGATACGCCGCGGCACTGACCACGATCATCTCCGGCAGAACCGTACGGATGGCCGCAAAAGCACCGATATAGACAGCATAACATCCTCCCGCCAATGCCGACACAACGACTGCCGCCGCAAGATGGACATTCCATAGAACGCCGGACACCGCTCCGATCAGCGCATATGCCGGCGCATACAGCCCATCACATGCAAAGCCGCACAAAAGTCCCGTCAAAGCGCCGCGCAGATATCCGTATTTTTTTGATATGTATAGTGTGATTGCGTGTGCACACAACAGCTTTGCGGAAAACCCGATCAGCATCATAGAACCCAGCGATGCGGTCACAGCATAGCAAACTGTCCCGATTCCCGCTTCATACAGCGTCGGTGCACACGTTGTTCTGTCGAAAAAGCCGCAGAACAGATAGGTGAGTGCGGGTATTGCCGTCATCAGAAAGATCCCGCGGATCGCCGGTGCCGTCAGATCGGATATGCCGGATGCCGTATCTCCAAGCAGATAGCCGATGGCAACAGGCGTTGCCGATAATACGGAAATGCCGACTCTTGCCGCGATGCTCTGCGAAAATACCCCGGACGGGAACAGCGCCCGCCCAAGCCGCGCAAGAGATGAGACATTCGCGGATCCCGACGCATCTGTCCGCTGTCCTCTGCGTACTACGCGATTACGCCGTTTGCTGTGTTCCGCGCCGAATGCATCGGGCTCAGGCGTCAGAAACCGTCCGACGGCATACCGCATTCCAATGCAGACCATCATACCGCCGAGATACAGCGCCGATGCTTCCCCGCCCGAACACAAAAGACCGAGTGCTGATGCACATATGGCAGACGGTGCTCCCGCCGCACAGACAAATGCCAATCCCAGCGGACGCGTTTCGTAGGCAAGAACTGCACCCGAAAAGAACAGCGAGAGGAAGAATACAGCCAACACGGACAGACATCGCTTCACGGTCGTACGAACGGCATGGATGCGTGCGGCATATCCGCTGTCGGATGCATCGCCGATCAACGAGGCGCGAAGGGATGAAAACAGCGTTTTCAAACGGGCAGACAGACTTGATTTTGCGGACTCCGTACCGATGGTATCCTGTGCCGGTACGGAATCCCCGAGCATGGCATCTTCCAATCTGGCATCGGAAATCACAGGACCCTGCGTTTTGTTTTTCATGAGCGTAAACCCTTTCTGTATGTAACAATCCTGCCGCAGAAGATATGCTGCACGGTTCCGGACACCGGGTGCGGTCTCCTCTGTCGGCGTGGCTATATTGTAACACAAAGGACCTGCGGGATCGGTCGGAGTTTGTCTGTCCTTTTCCGCGTCATTTTGATGGATTCCTTCCAAGCGGTACGACAAGGATCGGGAAATTGTGGGAAATACGCACACGCGGCATTTTTTGCGTCAGTTTTTTGATTTGGACTTGACAAACTTGGGCTTTCATGCTAATATAAATGTATATTTATTTTCAGAAAGGATTCACCCATGAAAAAACATCTGATTTTCAAAGCTGGACTGGTTCTCGTCCTGCTCGGTATGCTCTTTGCCGTATGTGCCTGCGACAGCAGCGACGGCGGCACAACCGACACCGCAGAAACCGAAGCCCCCAAGGATCCCGCGATTTACGTCATTGTCCGCTCTGACAACGGAAACAAGGAAGAAACCGACGGTGCCGTTCGTCTGCGCAAATACATCCGCGAAACACTCGGTGTTGAAATCGAGCTGGAAACCGACTGGATCAAGCGCGGCGAGGATGTGGAAAATCACCGTTTTGCGCATGAGATCATCTTCGGCAATACCAACCGCAACGAATCCATCGCGGCATACGGAGCACTCAACGTCGGTACACCGGATATGGTGGACTACGTACTGTCCTCCAAAGGCGACCACTATGTCATTGCCGCATCGTCCGGTAATGTCGATGATGCCGTCACACAGTTCATTTCTTATCTCGAAGCCAATCCCGATATGCTGCATACCGCACCGATTGCCATGGACGATATCCGTGTTCACGACTTTCCGCTGGACGACATCACGGTTATGGGACAGTCCATTGCCGATTATCAGGCAATCGTCTACCCCATCTCCTATCACCAGCAGCTGATTGCCGATGTGCAGAACATCTCCGATCTGATCTATCACAGTCTCGGTATCCGTATTCCTATCTATAATGAAAAGGATAACCATGTTCCGACCGACGGTAAAATCATCCGTATCGGCGCACGTGCCGACGAGGGTATTCTGAATGCTGGCTCCTTCAGCTATGTGCTGGACATCACCGACAACGGTATCATTCTGGACTCTGCCGATATGTACAACGACACCCGCGCCATGGAAGCACTGACGACCCTATTGGAAAACGGTATTTCCGCCGGCGGAACGCTCGCGCTGGATGACAGCTGCGATGTCCGACTGGAAAATCCGGCGGATGAACCGCGTCTTGAAATTGCCGCATGGGTATTCGGTGCGACAGCACTTGATAAAGAAGAACAGTTTGCGGAAATCAAGGACTGCGGCTTCAATCAGGTCATCATCAACAAAACGGGCGATGCGGAGCTGTTCCATAAGCACTGCAAGTGGCTTGCAAAATATGAGCTGAAGGCACTGTGGCAGGACGGCGCCATGTACATCAGCGATGAAATGATGGGTTCGGAAACGCCGATGGAGGATTACATCAACATCGACGAAAACAGCTTCCTCCATGCGGATATTACCTGGGGCAATATGCTGCGAGACGAACCGAATGCTAAAATATTTGATCTGCTTGCAGAAGCGTATGATATCTATGATGCAAAGACCGATGATAAGATTCCATACTACAACCTGTTCCCGTCCTATGCAAGCGAACAGCAACTCGGTACACCGACCTATGAAGAGCATCTGAAGCAGTTCTTTGATAAGGTTGACCCGCAGCTGTATACCTCCGTTGATATTTACCCGCTGAACATCGCCTACAGCATCAACAACGACTACTTCTACAATCTCGATGTGTTCGCAACCGAGTGCAGAACCCGCGGAATCCCGTTCGGTGTCTATATTCAGTCTGTCTCCTTTGCAGCAGTCAAGCGCACACCCAATGAACAGGAAATGCGCTGGCAGGCATACTGTGCCCTCTCCTTCGGTGCAAAGGATATCCAGTATTTCACATACTGTACCCCTATTTCTTCCACAGAAGACTTCAAGGACGCACTGGTTGATCTCAACAACGAAAAGACAGAACGCTGGTACGGTGCACAGTCGGTCAATAAGGCGCTCAATCTGATGTCCGATGCCTACATCCAGTACGACAACCTCGGCGCGTATACCGTCAATCCGACCGATGCCGGCTTTATGAAATTCTCCAATCAGTATAAGGATTTCGATGCCATCGAAAAGGTCACCGTCTCCGACAACAGACCCGTTCTGATCGGTGCATTCTCCTCTGATACGGCAGAACACAGCCGTGCATTCACCTGCGTCGATCTCGGCGATCCCGGTCTGAGTCTCGCATCGCCGACCGAGGTTACCGTTGAACTGACCGAGGCGACAACTGCAACAATGTATTATAAGGATACCGTAACCACGCTGACCCCCGATGAAAACGGATGCATCACATTCACGCTTTTCAACGGCGACGGCGTATTCATCACGCTCGGAAACTGATTTTTGCATAGAACCCAAACCATCTGCACAGAATGACAGCACAGGGATATCCATCCCCAAAGGAGCATCTCCGTGCTGTATCCGTTACAAGGAATCGATGATAAAAGGAGTACCCCATGAAATTAGCACCCATTTTCAACCATCATATGGTCTTTGCCGCAAACAAACCGATCCTGATCTGGGGTCAGGGCAAGGGCGAGATCACTGTCCGATTCGCAGAATTTGAGCAAACGGTCAAGGCACAGAACGGGATGTTCTTCGCGGCTTTCCGTCCCCTGCCGTACAGCGGTCCGCACATGCTGATGATCTCCTCGGAGGATGAGGAAATCATTCTCTTTGATATTTTCGTCGGCGAGGTCTACTTATTTGCAGGTCAGTCCAACATGCAGTTCAAGCTCGGCGAATCGAACTATCCGCAGTACAACTACGAAAGCAATACCGCACTGCGTCTGTTCTCGACCAAGCGCATCGAAGCGGGTGAGCCCTATACACCCGAGGACGGCTGGATTACGGCAAAGGAAGACGCGCTTGAAAAATGGCCTGCCCTGCCGTATCTGACCGCACGACGCATTGCAGAACAGAATCCCGGCATTGCCGTCGGCATCATCGCCTGCTATCAGGGTGCATCCGTCATCGAAAGCTGGCTGCCGAAAGGCGCACTCAAAGCGGCGGGCATCCACATCAAAAAGGAAGACCTGCATCCCGATCACACGCATGAGATTTACAGCGCATGGAACCGAGAGGGACAGCTGTATGACTTTGCGCTGTCGCAGGTCAAGCCCTATCCGCTTTCCGGCGTGATCTGGTATCAGGGTGAGTCCGACACCACGACCGCCGAAGCCGCCGTCTATACCGAGGAGCTTCGCACGCTGATTGAAATCTGGCGGCGCGATTTCGGCAATGCGCTTTTGCCGTTTGTTGTTGTCCAGATCGCGGACTACGATTTCCCGTTTGACAAGAACGGCTGGCGGGCACTCCAGCAGGCACAGAATGCCCTCTCCGGCAGTATGCGCAATGTCTCCGTTGTCGCGTCAGCGGATGTCTGTGAGCATGATGACATCCACCCGAAATCCAAGGACAAGTTAGCTGACCGCATTGCGGCGGTGCTGGATCATTATATCGGATAACAGAAAATTTCCGGCGCACCAGTTTGATAAGACGGTAACTCCATCGTCACCGAAAAGCACTCCTACCGGCAAAACAACGCCAGTACACTTGAGGAAACGACAAAAATCATTGATTCGAGGGTGTGGATTTATCTGAATGAATAAGCACTCTCCCAATCGGAGCACCGTATTGTCTCGCGGTGCTCCGGTTTTTTATCATATCCCCCTGATTTCAAGGACTTTTTCTGTTAAACCCTTGACAGGTACACGTTTATTTGTTATAATAAAATATCATCAAAAATTTTACCACTCATCATAAAGAAAGGTGTGTACCATATCATGATCAATTCCGAAAAGACAATGGACAAAGTGGTCGCGCTGTGTAAAAACCGCGGCTTCGTTTACCCCGGCTCCGAAATTTACGGCGGCCTTGCAAACTCCTGGGACTACGGCCCTCTCGGCGTTGAACTGAAGAACAACGTCAAGCGTGCTTGGTGGAAGAAGTTCGTTCAGGAATGCCCCTACAACGTCGGTCTGGACTCCGCAATCCTGATGAACCCCGAAACATGGGTTGCTTCCGGTCACCTCGGCGGCTTCTCCGACCCGCTTATGGACTGCAAAGTCTGTAAGACCCGTCACCGTGCGGACAAGCTCATCGAAGACTATGTCGCACAGAACAACCTCACCGACAATCCCGCAGGTATGTCCGACGCTGAAATGCAGGACTACATCAAGGAACACCACATCACCTGCCCGTCCTGCGGCTCCGCTGATTTCACCGATATCCGTAAGTTCAACCTGATGTTCAAGACGTTCCAGGGCGTTACCGAGGACTCCTCCAACACCCTGTACCTCCGTCCCGAAACCGCACAGGGTATCTTTGTCAACTTCAAGAACGTTGCAAGAACCACCAGAAAGAAGGTTCCCTTCGGTGTCGCACAGGTCGGTAAGTCCTTCAGAAACGAAATCACGCCCGGTAACTTCACGTTCCGTACGCGTGAATTCGAACAGATGGAACCCGAATTCTTCTGCAAGCCCGGCAGGGACCTTGAATGGTTTGCATACTGGAAGGATTACTGCGCAAACTTCCTGTACAACCTCAACATGAAGCGTGAAAACCTCCGTCTTCGTGACCACGATCCGGAAGAACTCTGCTTCTACTCCCGCGCAACGACCGACTTTGA
>JAZTZC010000204.1:0-1700 GCA_045637265.1 Eubacteriales bacterium
CCGCCGGAAAATGCGATGAGGATATGACTGTCCGCACGCGGCAGAGCATGTTCTGCCATGACGGATCGGAATCTGCACAGGATGGTATCTTGTGACTTGGTTTCTGTCGTATGCATGAAATTACTTTGGCGGCGGTGCGCCCGGATCATCTCTGTCGGTATCACGGGAATAGAAGCGCGTGAACTGCCCCTGCCAGCCAAGCTCGACGGTACCTGTGGAACCGTGACGGTTCTTTGACAGGATACATTCCGCGGTATTGGCTTTTTCGGGATCGGAATCATAGTATTCGTCGCGGTAAAGGAACATGACGACGTCGGCGTCCTGCTCGATTGCACCGGAGTCACGCAGGTCGGACAGCATCGGACGCTTGTCCGTTCTGGATTCGGGACCTCGGGAGAGCTGTGCACAGACGATAACGGGGACATTCAGTTCTTTTGCGAGAATTTTTAAGTTACGGGAGATTTCACCGACTTCCTGAACACGGTTATCGATGCGCTTATCACTCTGCATCAGCTGCAGATAGTCGATGACAACGAGTCCGAGGTTCTTGACACGGCGAAGCTTTGCCTTCATGCCGGTGACCGTGATGCCGGTTGTATCATCGATATAAATCTCACATTCGGAGAGCATTGCCGCCGCCTGTGCCAGCTGTGACCATTGCTCCGGCTTGAGATCACCGGAACGCAGCGCATAGGAGTCGATCAGACCCTCCGAGGAGAGCATTCTCGAAACAAGCTGTTCATTGGACATTTCCAGCGAGAAGATACAGACGGATTGTTTGGTTGCCTTTGCAACATTCGTGGCAATATTCAGACAAAACGACGTTTTACCCATACCGGGACGCGCACCGACAAGAATCAGGTCGGACTTGCCCATACCGACAAGGACACGGTCAATCGCGGAATAACCGGTCGGGGTACCTTGCGGTTCGTGATCGATGGAAACTCGCTTTAGGTGATCGTAGGTCTGCAGAAGAACATCCTTGATGTGAACAAAGCCCTTGGTTTCATTGTCCTGTGCAATGTTGAAAATCGCCTGTTCGGCATGGTCGAGGATGGAGGAGACATCACCCGCTTCGCTGTATGCCGTCTCGGTGATATCCGTGGAGGCATCGATCAGCTGGCGGAGCATGCTTTTATCCTTAACGATCTTAGCATAGTCCTTGATGTTGCGGGCAGAGGGGACGATCTCTGTGATCAGACGAATATAATTCTTTGTTTCCTCTTCGCTTTTCATACCACGCGCGGTCATCATGTCGATAAGCGTGACGAGGTCGATTTCGCGGTTCTGCAGATAGAGATCCTGCATGGCAAGGAACATGTCCCGATGCTCTTCCAAATAAAAGTCATCGGAGCGCACAATGCCCGCAATATCGTTAAAAGATTCGGGGGAAATCAGAATGGAGCCGAGAACGGATTGTTCCGCTTCCATGGAAAAAGGGAGCTTGCGGACAAGGGGTTCTGTGGAATCAGGCATGGTGGACCTCCTTTGCAGTGTAATTTCAGCTACCCTTGGGGAGGGAGCCTCTGGATATGTTACGCCTGTGCGACAACCAGATTAACCGTACCCGTGATTTCGGGGTAGAGTTTGATTTCGACAGCGTGTGTACCGAAGGTCTTGATGGGATCCTTCATCTGCAGCTTACGGCGGTCGATTTCGATGCCGTGCTGTGCCTTCATGGCTTCTTCAATATCCTTTGC
>JAZTZC010000205.1:0-10407 GCA_045637265.1 Eubacteriales bacterium
AAGAATACGAAGAGGTGTTTGACCTTTGCAATCGAATTCTTGCGGAATGTACCGACAGCACCACACGATATGAAGCAATTCGTACACTTGCTCTTGCATACGAATATGCGGGAAAACGTGAGGAAATGTTAAAGCTTTCCGAGGAAATGCCGAAGCTGGAGCAGAAGCGTCTGGAAAACGAACAGCTCATTCTGAAGCTGGAAGATGATTTTATCAAGCTGAAGGAAAACAAAGAAGCAACCGAAGAAGAAAAGCGCCGCGTCGAAGCACAGGTAAAAGCCAAGGAAGCACAGGTTGCGGCGGCAGAAGCGGAAATTGACCGCAAGATCAAAGAAGCCGAAGAACGTGCGCGTCTGGAAAACTATGTCGGCGGTGCGCTCGGTTGGCCGTGTGACATCAAGCATAACGTCATTACTTCGTATTTTGTACGCCGTGTCAATCCGATTTACGGCTATTACGAAAATCACAACGGGATCGACATTCCGCTCCCGTATGCTTCTCCCGTCCTTGCGGCGAATGCGGGAACTGTCATTGTTTCCGAATACCACTATAGCTATGGCTATTATGTCGTCATCGATCACGGCGGCGGGATATCCACGCTGTACGGGCATAATTCCAAACTGCTCGTTTCCGTCGGAGATCAGGTGACCAAAGGTCAGCAGATCGCCAAGGCAGGCTCGACCGGGTATTCTACCGGCAACCATATTCATTTCTGTGTCCGCGAAAATGGCATCCATGTCGATCCGCTCGGATACGTCAATCAGCCGTAATAAGAGCTGAAAATTTTCAAACAAAGGCAGGAATCCCGCAATGTCAAAGAAAATACCGCTGCCGGCAGCAATTGTTTTGATTCTGCTTGCAGCATTGCTGTCATTCCAGATCACGTTCGTCGCAATGATGAGCAAATATCAGAATGAAGTCGATATGCTGACCGCATCGCAGAGCGCGTATGACAAGCTCAACTATGTCGATGCGCTGTACCGTTCCAACTATGTCGGTGACATCGATGAGGAACAGCTGTCCGATTACCTGATTCGCGGCTATATTGCGGGTGCAGGTGATAAATACGCTTCCTACATGACCGCAGACGAGTTTACCGCATATATGGAAGAATCGTCGGGTGAGATGGTTGGTATCGGCGTGCATATTATTTACAACAATGAGCTTGGCGCGCTGGAAATCATTTCCGTCATGCGCGATTCTCCCGCACTGGCGGCAGGTGTGGAACCGGGCGATTTGATCGTCATGGTCGGCGACGAGTATGTCAGCGATCTCGGATATTATCCCGCTGTCGACAAGATGCTCGGTGAGCTTGGCTCGGTTGCGGAGTTTACTGTCCGACGCGGTAAGAACTACGAGGAAACGATCGAATTTTCCATTGTCCGTGCGAAGGTGACCGACACGACCGTCGAGTCGCATATGTACGGTGAGGACATCGGTATCATCCGTATCTCGCAGTTTGCGGAAAACACAGGCGAAAATGTCAAGACCGCGATCACATCCCTGACAGGACAGGGCGCGAAGGCTCTGGTCTTCGACGTACGCTATAATCCCGGCGGTGCGCTGACCGGTATTGTGGATACGCTTGACTATCTGCTGCCCGCAGGTCCGATCATCCGTATTGTCGACCGAGAAGGCAATGAGGAAGCCATCAACTCCGATGACTTCTGTGTCACGATGCCGATGGCAGTGCTTGTCAATGAAAGCACCGCGTCCGCGGCTGAGCTTTTCACTTCCGCTTTGCAGGATTATCAGTTGGCAACGATCATCGGTACAACAACATACGGCAAGGGCACGATGCAGACGGTTGTTTCGCTTCCCGACGGTTCGGGATTGACGATCTCCTACCGTATGTATAACCCGCCGTATTCCGATAACTACGAGGGCATCGGTGTTGTACCCGACATTGAACTCCCGCTGACGGACGAACTGCTGGAAAAGAACTTCTACAAAATCACCGATGAAGAAGACAATCAGCTTCAAACCGCAATTGCCATTGTCCGCGGTGAAATGACTGTGGAAGAAGCAAAAGCAGGGAAGTAACAAATCATAACCCATTGTACTGAATCCGCATATACCAAATCACGTTGTTATGCGATTTCAAATATATTACCAAATACAAAGAGAAAAAGATTGGAGTACCCATCATGGCAGAAGAAACCAAAGTAATCACTGTAACGGCAGAAGGCCTGAAGAAGCTGCAGGATGACCTTGCTTATCTTGTAAACGTCAAGCGTCCTGAAGTTACCAAGAACATCGGCATTGCGAGAGGCTTCGGTGACCTTTCTGAAAACAGCGAATACGATGAAGCAAAGAACGAACAAGCGAAGGTCGAAGCGGCAATCGCAGAACTGGAAGAACAGCTCAAGCATGTCCGCGTTGTAGCCGAGATCAACACCGACTCCATCGGTATCGGTACCAAGGTCATGGTTCGTGATATGGATTTTGAAGAAGACATCGAATATACGCTTGTCGGTTCCAACGAAGCAGATGCTCTGGAAAACAAGATTTCCGACCAGTCTCCCATCGGTCGTGCCATCATCGGCGCAAAGGTCGGCGACATTCTGTCCATCGCTATCCCCTCCGGTCAGATGCGTATTCAGATTCTCTCCATTTCCAAGTAAGAAAGAAACAAACCATTCATCATACAGAAAGGAAGTCCGAAATGCAGGAAGAGAAGAACAATCAGCAGGCACCTGAGCGTGCATTTGAAAACTTTTGGTATCATTATAAGTGGCCGACGCTCATCATTGCGTTTTTTGCGCTATTCTTTCTGATTGCCATTGCGCAGATGTCGTCCAAGCCCAAGTACGACGCGCATCTGCTCTATGCAGGACCGACCTACCTGGATGGTGAAGTGGTTGCCGAAATTCTGCAATCGGTCAATAAAGCCGCAGATCAGGCATATGACATCACCGATAATCCTGCGGATTACAGCGGTGACAGTATGCTCAACTGCGACTTCAATAAGATCGTATACGTTCCGACGCTGACTGCCGAGGAGTATAAGGAAAACGACATCTATTTCAACGGTGTTGAGAACCTGAGTGCCCGCGGACAGTTTGACAATCTGATCATGATCGGCGAATATGTCGTTCTGATGATTGACAAGTCGCTCTATGACGAGACGGTCGGAACAGGCGCGTTCTGCAAGCTGTCCGATATCCTCGGTGCTGTTCCCGAAAACGCCTATGATGACTGCGGGATTCTGCTTTCAGACCTTCCCATCTGCGTGGAAAACGGCTTCCGCCAGCTGCCCGATGATACCGTGCTTTGCTGCCGCGGTAAGAGTTATGTCAATAACTTCAACAAAAACGTGCAGGATGAAGAACTGTATGAAGCACAGGTGCAGCTGTTCCGTCAGATTGTGACGTATGAGAGAACCGGCGAATAAAGCAAACCAAAAGAAAACAGGTACGACGAAAAACGCACCTGTTTTTTTGTATTTAACTGTGTTCTGCAACATAAATCGATACGCGGCTCTGGATGACCTTGACGGTTTCTTCAAGCGATTTCGCACCGGCAAAGTAGGCGGAGGCGTCTTCGCGGATCATGTCAAGGAGCGTTTCGTCATTCTGTGCAACAAGAACATTACTTTCAAAAATCGCCATCAGTGTATCGCGATCTTCGGGTTCCATGTGACCGGGAACACCAACACCACCCATCATTTCGATCTGTTCATCCATCCATGAAAGGTCGATTTCTTCATCTTCATCATAATGCGTGCCGCTCCAGCCATTTTCCTCAAAGATGTAGTAGGAGCGTTCCTCTTGGGCAAAGGTACGTTCCAGCGCACCACGTGCGGAGGAGAAACCATTGTGACTGTAATAGAGGTTGTTTTCAACATCGCCGAATGTGCGTTTTATGAATTGCCATGCACCGTCAGCAACGACAGAAGCCTTTGTGATGCCGAACATCGTCTCCGGCTGCATTGCAGTACCCGAGGTCACGGAATCCTCGAATGTCGGATAGCCGATCAGCGTCATGTCCTCGCCGCCGAATACATAATACTTTTTTTGCAGATAATCGCTGACATCGGAGAAATGACGCATCTCCATCAGCATCAGCTTGTCTTCACGGAACAAATCGGTCTCCGATTCGATCTCTGCGGCATTGAGCACAGGGGCTTCCAGACAGAACTGCAAAAGTGATGCAAACCGCCCGTCGTTAAGAGAACAGGTTCCCGCTGTTTCATCGATAAAGGCAGACAGCGAATAGGGCAGGATCATATTCAAAACCTGCATTGGTATAGATTCACCATTCTCCGGATCGTTGTTGAAGTATGCTGAGAACAGGTATTGATCGTCATTAAGTGTCTTACAAAAAGCCATCAGGTCATCAATTGACCATGAGGTTTTACCGCCTACCAGGGAGGATTTAACAGCATAGGTTGACAGACGGAAATTTTGAACGAGCAGCGGCAGTGTACCGTCAACTTCTTCCATTGGGGTAAGTACGCAAGGGACAAAGGCAGATCGGTTCATGCTTTCACCCTCTGCATCCATAAAGGAGTACATATCGCGGAACAGACCTTGTCGGACAAGGTCGTCGGCGTTGAGATTATAGCTGTCGGCAAGGATGATGTCCGGAATATCCCCGGCGATAATCTCCTGAGAGAGGACATCCATCGGTGTTGTATCAGCGGTGTAGTAGCCGGAATAATCGTTCAGTACCACTCGATATTGATCAGAATCACGGTTGAACGCAACAGCATACCGCTGCATCATGTTATTGCCGTTTTCTGCGTATGCAACCTCAATCAAATACTTCGGTGTGACATCCTCGGGGGCGACAGGCGACATGACAGCAAGCTGAGACGCGCCGGAAACGGGATCATCGGTTAAGAATACTGCTCGATTATCAGAGAGTACCTTCATGCGGTAGGAGACATCGCTTTCGATCAGATCAGAGTTGACCCAGTTGCAGAGTAGGGTCGATTCCGTATCGGTAAAGTTCAGCGCATACAGTCCCGTCGTGTTCGTATAGTACATGTCATAGCCGTCTGCCATGTGGATTTCCGCATTGTCAAGGTTGATGGAATCGGGGATTGCCAGCGCGTCTCCGAGCCCTTTCTTTTCAGTATCGAGTGCACGGTATTCATAACCGCCATCTCCCGTCATCTCATCCCAGCTGTAATAGGAAAGATAGAGGGTACCGTCTGCCGTGGTGAAGACATCATCGATGTAATTGTCGACCTTGATTTCAAACAGACGCTTACCGTCAGGGGACAGCGCAACGATATTGCGCTCGGCGAAGGCGAAGATTGTGCCATCCGCATCGATGATGCAGTCATTGATATACATCCACTGTGTGTCGTCAAGCTGCTGAAACTGTGCGCCGAGGTCAATTGACCACAGCTCTGCAGTCTCCGCGTCAAATGCAGTCATATTCCAAAGGGTTGAATCGGTGATTTCATCATAATTTTGAAAAACGGCGATGGTAGTATTTTCAGGTGTGGTTAAGACATACTGCGCATATCCATACGTTTCCTCGTCAAAGGAAGGTACGGCTGTGTAACTGATCTCACCCGTTGTGAAATTGTAAGTAACCTGAACATGTTCCGTTTCATATGTTTCTTTGTCGAGGATACGTTCTGCAGCGAATGACAGTAGATTGCCGTCATATTGTGGATTTTCAAATTGCCACACATTGATGTCTTCGGGCAGACTGATATAATCGGTGCTCCAAACGTGATCGACGGCGATCGGTTCTGCAACCTTCGGCTGATTTTGGGGATTATTTGTATCCCCGTTGCAAGCAGATAATGCGGCGGCGGGAAGGCAGAGCAAAGCCGTTAATAGAAGTGCTTTGATACGTGTGTGGTTCATAAAGATACGTCCTTTCATTAACATTTACAATCATATCATACCGCATAAATATGAACTCTATATTCTAATATTGTAAACAATAAATGAACAGAAACCGCGATTTATACAAGAAATTGGTTAGGATTCAGAAAACATCCCCAAAAATCCAGCCAGCATCCCTCGCTGATCGCGGTCAAAACGGACATAATGCGCGCCGTCATGTACGGCTGCTGCAAAATTGGCATCAGTCATCGGGTCATAGGTTTCGGGGTCTTCCTCTTTCGGATAGGTAAAGGTAAACCGATGATCGTGATGTGCCGCATACGCGCCGTAATACGTATCGAGTTGTTCGCCAAACAGGTTCTGCCAGATGGAGAAGCCCTCGTCAGCGCCGGAACGGAGGGTATCAAGTGTCTCGGAACGCAGAAAATAACTGATGAATTTCCATGCGGCATTCGGATCAGCGGCGGTTGACGGAATGGCAAGACCGATGATAGGCTCGATGATCGGAACCGCGGCATCGATCTCACCATCGTCATGCGTGAGAACCGCACACAGATAGTCGGCGGGAGAGGCGATGTAGTCGTTTTTGTTGGGTTCCTCGTGGTTACAGGAGAGAGAAAGTGCTACGCGAACAGGGAGGATCTGCAGTTCTCCCGCGTCGTTTTCAAAGGCGGACAGCGCACCGGGGAGCAGATGTTGGCGCTGAATGAATATATCGGCATCCATATGGGGATAGAGATCGGCAAGCGGCGTTTCGGGAAGCGGTGCATGGCGATTGCAGAAGTAAAGATCGGCATCCTCGGGCGAATCGGTATAAACGACACGGTAGAGGACATTTTCCGCATTGAACGCAACGACAATTTCCTGCAGGGTGTGCCATGTTTCATCGGCATACAGGCGAAGCTCGTTTCGTTCGGGTGCGGTATAGGGGCGGTAGGGGGCGAACATCGTCAGCGACAGTTCGTTGGTGGAAAAATTCTGTGTGACAGCAAACAGAAGCTCGGTACCGTTCTTCGTTCGTGCAAGATGAAGATCTCGGATCGATGCATCGGTGTATCCCGATTTGACCCAGTTGACAAGCATCTGTTCATCTACGGTGTCTGTGTTGTCGGTATTGCGCAGGACAAATCCCTCGGGTGTATGCTCATACCACACATCCATGTCTGTCGGGAAGATGCGGTAGCCAATCCAGTTGGGAGATACGGCGGGAACAAACGCATGCGCGTTGGCGTCATAACGGGAATACGTCCATTCGGCGATATCAAGCGGACGCTCAACCATCCAGATACTGCCGCCCTCACCCGGGACGAGAACCGTGTTGTAATTCTCATCCTTCGGCCATGGGAGAATATCAAGCATATTGCCGTTCGCATCGAGAATCATGATCTTCTGTGCAAATTCAGCAAGGTAGAGATACCCTGTCTGCGTGTCATGATAGAGATTCACAATATGCGTATTGCCGTCATTGAACAACGCATTGACCGAATGCTCAAAACGTGTCGAACCGTCGGCGTTGACGGACAGCAGGAGCATATCGGTTTCGAGCGGCGGTTCCGGGTCATCGGACAGGGGCGTGTATACTTCCAGAAGCTGGAGTGTTCCGCCATCCTGCATAGGTATGTGAGTACGCAGATAAACGGTGTCCTCAAGAAGTATTTTTAAAGGTTTTAGTTCTTTGGTTGTCAGCAGATTTGTCGTCAGGTCCCATACAAGTGCGGTCTGCGTGTCGGGGATTGCATCTGTCACGAGCAGGGTATCGCCAACCAGTGTATAGCGCGGCGTGTTCTGCGTTCCTGTCTCAAAGGCGTCCGGCAGAAGTACCGATTGCGTATAACAAGTTCCATCCTCATTGAACGGCTCGTCGGTGCGCTCGTCCTGTTCCTCTTCATAAACCTCGGGCGGCGGTGCACAGCCAGCGGCAAAGAACAGCAGAAATATCAGCAGTGCAGAGATGACGCGGCGAAGGACTGCGTTTGTTTTCATAAAATTTCACTCCTTTGGCAAAAATAGGGTAAGGTTATGCCCCTTACCCTATATAGACGATGAAATTTCGATTTTGTTCCCTGTTTTTTGAAAAAAGTTTGAAAATTTTCAAAAAATTTTGAAATGGGGCATATTACAGCAGGTGGTTCACAGTGTGTGAATCAGACGGTCAAGCTCTTCGGGCGTATCCGCTAAATTGACAACACCCATGCCTTCGTGGAACGCGCGCGGACGGTAACCCCATGTGACGCTGATGCCGACCATGCCTGCATTGCGTGCCGTGTTGACATCGACCTCCGAGTCACCGACAAAGGCGATTTCCGACGGGTCGAGTCCGAGCTGTTCTGCAATCGCAAGGGAGGAATCGGGCGCGGGCTTGGGCGGGAAGCGGTCGGACACACCCCATGCAAGCGTGAAGATGCCGACACGTCCGAATGCGGTAAAGTCGTCCGGATCGTCGGGAATTGCTTCGATGCGGGAGAGTTTCTTTGCCAGTCCCACCACATGATTGTGCGCCTTGTTGGACATCATGCAGACGGGATACCCTTCTTCAATCCATTTGTGCAGAAGCGCTTCTACGCCGGGATAATAATCGGTATCCAGATAGCATTTGCCGTATACGCCGTTGTAGTAAGCAAGCGTTTCTGTAACGTGCTCTTCGCTTGCGCCTGCGGGCAGACAGCCGGAGATCCACTCGCGGGAATGGAAGTTGACCCATTGGTACAGTTCTTCCACAGTGTGTTCGGGATGCCCGAAGTGGCGCAGGGTTTCGTTGATGGCGCGGTGCAGCTCGGGCATCGTGTAGCCGACGGTGCCGTCGAGGTCAAGAATGATGGCTTTGATCATGATGATATGTTGTTGCCGTATGGCATCCTTTCGTTATGGTTATCCTTGCGTTTCTTCGTCCTCCGCATCGCAGAGCCAGTTGTCGCCGTTAGCTTCATAATGCGCGATGTTCTCCATAAACGCACGGCAGAATGCATCGGCGGACGGGGCGTCGGCGGACAGAAACGGGTCTGCGGAGAAGCCGAATTTTGCGCTGTTCCTGGAACGCGGAATCTGCCATTGCGGTTTGAAGCGTTCGTCCTCCGGCAGAAGTACGGCGTTTTCGCGGTGCGTGCAGAAGAAGAAGGGATGTTGGATTTCCTCGCCTTCCTCATTTGTCATCGGAATCACCTCGGGATGCGGCGTGACATTGGCGTGGGAATACCAGCCGACGGTAACGAGCGCACCTGTTTCTGCTTTTGCGCAGAAGATGACGGTCGCATCGGAGACAAAACCTTCCCGTCCTGCTTCATCGGCAATCGCACGCGGCAGAGTCTTTTTTGCCGTCAGCGCACCGAAGAGCAGTTCATAGACCGTGCCGTCCTCTCCTGCAAGATCGACAGGCAGGAAGTTTGCACATTCGGGGATGTTCGGAGCTTCCGTGCCATCATAGGTGACAAAATAGGGAATCAGACAGAAATAGAGTTTCTTCATAACAGTCATTCCTTTTCTGCAAATATGCGGGATTTGCGCAGCATGGCAAAGAAATACTTGCGTGTATCCGAGAAGCGGACGACATCACCGTTTGTCTGCAGTTCTGCGTCATTGGTATAGAGAATCCGTTCCACGGGGATATACACGGTGTCTCGCTCACAAAGTTCCCGCAGACCGATGTAATAATCGTGATCAGCACCGCGGATATAGAAGCCGGTCAGGGAGAAACCGTCGGGACAGTCGCCTGCGGGAATGACCTCGATGAAGTCATCGCGGCGGAGCTTGTATTCGGCAATGATGCCTGCAAGGGACGCACGGTCTTCCTCGGACAGATGCTGCATTTCGCACCAGATCAGGGGATTTGATACCATGACCGACGCAAAGACATAATCGGGATCGTAGCCCTGCGGTGCAAGCATATCGGGTGTTCCGTCCTCCAGAAGGTATTTGTCAGCGTTGCGGCGCAGATTCAGTACCTCGTAAAGCAGCTTTCCGGCGGGAATATATTTCGCGGTCTGCCATAGATTGCGCAGGGTATTGTGGGGGAAATAGTTGCCCCAGTCGGTATAGCGGTTTTCGACGAACAGCGTGCCGAGATCCTTTTCGTAGAACCAGCCGGGACGGTAATCGTTGGTGATGTCCATCTGGAACGCAATGCGTCCTTCGCTTTCCATCATTAGACGGAAGCACATACGCAGGAAATTCTTTTCACCGGTCTTTGAATGGATCGACATACCGTCGAGCTTGAAATGACGGATGCCGTAGGTACGGTAGAAGCCGAGCAGAACCTCTGCGTCACGCTGCCAGTTGGCGTAATCATGATAGGCGTCGGGCGAGAACCAAAGTCCGAGCGCGATACCGTGTTCATAGGCATAACGGCAGATCGGACCGAAGCCGCTTTGGAATTTGTCGGGATCGGGTGTCCAGAAATCGGGATCACTTTCCCAGAAACCGCCGTTCCAGACGCCGTTGGTGACGGAAGCGGAATTTGCGGAACGTCCCTTCTGCCAGCCGTCATCGATCTGGACAATGTCGACACCCATTTCCGCCGCACAATCAATTTCACGCAGAAGAAATTCTTCACAGACCGCAGTATCGCGGGAACGATCGCCCCAGGTGTTGGACATGATGAACG
>JAZTZC010000206.1:0-9962 GCA_045637265.1 Eubacteriales bacterium
CATCAAAAATCCCGGCGGCGGTATGGCGGCATCCGGGGGTTATCTCGCAGGCTCCGCACGCGCAGTCGAGCTTGCCTCCTACCGTCTGACCTCCCCGGGTACGGGTCTTGAGGTCGGTGCGACGCTCGGTCAGAACCGTTCCATGTACAAGGGCTTCTTCTATGCGCCGCATACAACGGCACAGGCGCTGAAAACCGCGGCACTGGCGGCATACATCTTTGAAAAACTCGGCTGTGTTGTCGAGCCGCGTTGGTGCGATGACCGCTTTGATATCATTCAGGCCATCCAGTGCGGAACACCCGAGGGTCTGTGTGCCTTCTGCCGCGGCATCCAGTCCGGCTCTCCCGTCGATGCGTTTGTCACGCCTGAACCCTGGGCAATGCCCGGCTACAAGGATGAGGTCATTATGGCGGCGGGCGCCTTTACGCAGGGCTCGTCCATTGAGCTGTCCGCAGACGGTCCGCTCCGTCCGCCGTATACGGCATACCTGCAGGGCGGCTTGACCTACGAATCCGGAAAATATGCAATCATGCGCGCAGCAGACGCAATGCTTGCCGCACAAAATAAGTAAAAATTCAAGTAAAAAAGAGAGGATTTATATCATGGCACTGCTTTTTGAACATGGAGATCGCATCGTTTTTGCGGGAGACTCTGTCACCGATATGGGATCCGTACAGCCCGTTGCCGATGCAATGTTTGACAATCTCGGTCACAGCTATGTCCGCATCATCGAAAACCTGCTCACCGTGTCTTATCCCGATGTTTTTCTGCGCATCACCAATTCCGGCACATCCGGCAACACCAGCCGCGATTTGAAGAACCGCTTTGACCGCGATGTTGTCAATCTGAATCCCCAGTGGGTCTCCATCTGCATCGGCATCAACGATGTCTGGAGACAGTTCGACGTTCCCGCCATGCCCGAATATGCCTGCACACCCGAAGAATACGAGGGCAATCTTCGTGAAATGATCGAAAAAATCAAGGACAAGGTAAAGGGCATCTTCCTCATCACCCCGTATTACATCGAACCGAACAGAAAAGATATGATGCGCGCGCGAATGGATGAATACTGTGCTGTCTGCAAAAAGCTTGCAAAGGAATACGGCTGCATCCTTGTCGACTTCCAGTCCATGTTTGAGGACTTCTGCAAAATCCGTCATTCCTCGTATCTTGCATGGGACCGCGTACATCCGAACCAGATCGGCGCAACGCTGATGGCAAAGGAATTCCTCTCTCACTGCGGATATAAATATTGAGGACAAGCGATGCTTCACAATGCTTTATGTATCACAACACCGGACTTTGCCGCCCGTGAACCGCTGAATGTCTTCCACCGCGAGGCAGAACCGTGGGAAAACCGTCATGATGCCTCCCTTGAAAACAAACACATTCTGTTCCGCCGCACATTCGCGCTGGAATCCGTTCCCCAAAAGGCAGTCCTTTACCTGACGGCAGACGACTATTACAAGCTGTACATCAACGGCACGTTTGTCACACAGGGTCCTGCACCCGGTTATCCGTTTCACTACTATTATAACGAAATCGACATCACATCGTATCTGCACGAGGGCGACAATCTGATCGCGGTGCACACCTATTATCAGGGACTTTACAACCGCGTCTGGGTTTCTGCCGATCACAGACAGATGCTCTGTGCGGCGCTGTACTGTGACGGCAAAGAAACGCTTGTGACCGATCCGACATGGAAATACGCGTATCACACAGGATATATGGGCACACGCAAGTTCGGCTACGACACGCAGTTTGCCGAGGACTTCGACAGCCGCGCGCCCGAGGTCGGCTTTGCATCCCCCGATTATAACGACAACGCGTGGAACTATGCCGTTCTGCGTGAGCATACCGATTATGTTTTCTGTCCCGAGCCGACCAAGCCGCTGGATATTTACGAAATTACCCCCGCTTCCCTTTTCCGCACCGTCAATCCCGACGGTACTGTCACGCTCGACGGCGATATCGGATTTGAATGTATCGGCAGTCTGACGCTTCGTGCAAAGGGTCTGCCCGGTACGAAGATCACCATCCGCTGCGGAGAAGAATTACAGGATAACGGTACTGTCCGCTACGCCATGCGCTGCAACTGCGACTATGAGGAGTTCTGGACGCTGTCGGGCGGCGATGACGTGCTGATTCCGTACGACTACCGCGGCATGCGCTATTTTCAGCTGATTCTGCCTGCAGGCTGTTCCCTCCGCGAAGAGGATATCCGTATGCAGGTGCGCCATTATCCGTACAAAGAAGCGATTTCTTGTCCGACGGACGACGAAACGCTTTCCCGCATCTGGCGGCTCTGTGCCGACACGATGAAATACGCGACGCAGGAGGTCTACATGGACTGTCCGACGCGTGAGAAGGGTCAGTACCTCGGTGACGGTACGGTGTCCTCCGCGGCGCATACGCTGATTACAGGCGACGGCGCGATGATGAAAAAGGCGCTGTACGAATATGCCCGCTCGACCTTCATCACCGACGGCATTATGACCGTAGCACCCTGCTCCTATATGCAGGAGATCGCCGACTATTCCCTGCAGTACCCGCACCAGCTTCTGTGGTATTACCGCCATACAGGCGACAAACAGACCCTTGCGGCACTCGCACCGTACTGTGAACGTGCTGTCGCCTTCTTCCGCCGTTTTGACCGCGGAGACGGTCTGATCGAGGGTGTTGACACATGGAACTTGATCGACTGGCCGGAAAATCTGCGCGACCACTACGATTTCCCGGCAAAGAAGCCGATTGGTCCCGGTGTGCACAACGTCATCAACGCCTTCTGGTACGGTATGCTCTGCGATATGAACGAAATCCGCCGTTTACTCGGTCAGACAACGGACGAGGAGGAAACCGCACGTGTTGCCGCGTCCTTCATCCGCGCGTTCTATGACCCCGAGCAGCACCTGTTCACAGACGCGGAAAACACAAAACACACCGCATCCCACTCCAACTTCATGCCGCTGTACTTTGGTCTTGACCGAAAAACCAATGATCCCGCCGCACGCGATACGATCATTTCGCTGATTTTGGAGCGCGGCTATTGTATGGGCGTTTATATGTCTTATTTCATGCTCAAAGCGCTTTGCCGTGCCGGCAGACGCGATCTGGCACTCGATATGATGAAATCCCCCGACGGCTGGTGCAATATGCTCGCCGAAGGTGCGACAACGCTTTACGAAGCATGGGGCAAAGACCAGAAATGGAACACCAGTCTCTGCCATCCGTGGGCGGCGGCTCCGATTCTGATTTTAGCAGATACCAACAATTGATTGAAAGGAATTCTAACTATGAATACACCCGTTTTATATCCGATGCAGTTATCCCCTGTCTGCCGTTCCACCATCTGGGGCGGAAACCGTATGCGTGACTGCTTCGGCTTCCAGACAAAGCTCGACAACATCGCAGAAGCATGGATGATGTCCGCCCGTGACGACAATCCCGGCTTCATCATCAACGGCGAATACATGGCACAGCGCATTGACAAGCTGATTGAAGAATACCCCGAACTGCTTGCAAAGGGCAACACTGATACAGCATGTCCGCTGCTCATCAAGTTCATCGACGCACGCGATAAGCTGTCCATTCAGGTCCATCCCGACGATGCCTATGCACAGGCGGCAGGCTGTGCTGATCCGCGCGGCAAGACCGAAATGTGGATCGTTCTGGAAGCGGCAATGGGTGCGGAGCTGATCTTCGGCACAAACCGCGATTTCACGCAGGACGAGCTTCGCGCATCGATTGAAAACGGCACACTGGAAGAGCTCATGAACTATGTTCCCGTCAAGGCAGGCGATGTCTTCTTCATTCCCGCAGGTCTGATCCATGCCATCGGTTCCGGTATTCTGATTGCGGAAATCCAGCAGAACTGCGATACGACCTACCGTGTTTATGACTACAACAGACGTCAGGCTGACGGCTCTCTGCGTGCACTGCACATCGACGACGCGGTAGCATGCTCCCGTCACTTCACCGATGAAGAAGTAGCAGCCCTGCAGTATGAGGGCGGCGACAAGTCCTGTCTTGCTGACTCCAAGTATTTCCATGTCGAGCAGCACACCGTCCGTGCGGCACAGACATTCACCGTCACCGACGATAGCTTTGTATCCGTTCTGGTGCTGAACGGACAGGGGGTGCTGTCGTTCGGCGGTGAGGATTACGCGCTGTCCGCAGGTGTTTCCTACTTCCTGCCTGCCGGTATGGGCGATTACACTGTGAAGGGTGAGGGCGGATCCGTCGGTATCATTCTTTCGCGCACATAAACAAAATAAAACAAATATGAGCGCCGGTTCGGGATGGAAACACCGTCCCCACTGACGCTCATACGCTATATCTCTTTTCCGAACAAAGGAGTTCCCGTATGAACAGAAACTTTTCCATCCAATGTGACAATCCCGATATCTGCGTTGCCATTGAACCGAAATCTGCCGAGGATGGCATTGAAGTCTACCGCATTCGCGTAACCCTTCCCTGCAAAATGACCCCACCGCCCGTCAAGATCACATGGCTTGAGGATATGGTCGGTCTGCTCCATGTCTGGCATCCGATGACAGGCACCCATCATGCCATGCATCAGTGGTTCGGTGCAACGCAATCGCGCTCCTGCTTCCATTGGGGTGCACCTGTACTGACAACCATCGGGGAGAACGGTGTCAACTGTCGGACCGTTGCACTCTCCGATCCCATCATGCCGTCCTCCATCCGTTTCTGGATCGATGACCTTCCGCAGAAAAACCAGGTCGCATATTCCGTCGTTTTATTCGACGGTGTCTGCGATGATATCGAAACCTATGAGGCGGAGCTGCGCATTGATACCCGCCCGCTGCACTTCTCCGCCGCCATTCAGCAGGTCTATCCGTGGTGGTGCACCTATGGCTGGGAAATTCCGCCGATTCCTCCGGCAGCAGAAGACGCGCTCTATTCCTCCTGGTACAACTTCCATCAGGCACCGGACAGCGAGCGTCTGCTTGCCGATCTGAAGATCGCGGCAGAACTGGGATTCAAAAATGTCATTCTGGATGACGGCTGGCAGTTCCCCGGTCCCTCCTGCGGCGACTATTCCTTATGCGGTGAATGGCAGATGTCCCCCGACAAGTTCCCGGACTTCAAAGCATTCGCTGACGGCGTTCATGCACTCGGTATGAAGCTGATCGTCTGGTTCGGCGTTCCGTTTATCGGTATCAAGAGCCCGCTCTTTGAGCAGTTCCGCGATCGTTTTTTGTATGTCGATTACGGCATCATGAACGAGGGTACACTTGACCCCCGCTATCCTGAAATCCGCGCGTTTATTATTTCCACATACCGCCGTTTCCTTGTGGATTACGATATCGACGGTTTCAAGTTCGACTTCATTGATGCGATGCTGCCGCGTCCCGAAACGCCGGTTTACGATCCCGCTGTCATGGACTGTGAAACGACAGGCGATGCCGTTCGCCGTCTTCTGACCGAAATCCAAACAGAGCTTTCCGCCATCAAGCCGGATCTTCTGTACGAATACCGTCAATGCTACATCGGTCCCGCAATCAATCGCTTCGGCAATATGCTCCGCGTCGGCGACTGCGCATACGAGGCACAGCTCAACCGCATCGGTATCACCGATCTGCGTCTGCTGGGCTATCCCGTTGCCGTTCATGCGGATATGCTGTTCTGGGCACCCGAAGAGTCCGTCCGTATGTGTACCCGCCAGCTGCTGAACATTCTGTTCGGCGTACCGCAGATTTCCGTCATTCTTGCGGACAGCACCGAGGAACAGAAAGCCCTTCTTCAAGCCTTCCTCTCCTACTGGACAGAAAACCGCGACCTGCTTCTGCACGGTACCTTCCGCGCATACTTCCCCGAGCAGTGCTACACCCGCATCACAGCGGAAAACGAACACCGCATCATCACCGTGCAGCACAGCGATCTTCCGTACATCTGCGACGAACGCGACTGCGACCTTCACCACAACGGCGATGCCGACGGCCTGATCGTCGAAAATCCGACCGATACTGCGCTTACCGCCGAGATCTCCTTACTGTTCGGCAGACAGCATCTGCAGACCGTCGAGATCCCGCCGCACAGTATCATTCGTCTTCCCGTTCCGCAAACAGGTATGGCTCACATCACAAAGGTATAATGAAAAACAGGGTGCGATCCCCGAAAGGATCTGCACCCTGTCATATTGCTGTTGATGATTTTAACCGATATTCGCCAGTGCCGCAATGGTATCGGCAATCCCCGATTCCACCTTTGCCGCCAGCTTTTCCACACGGGAAACAACATCCGTTTTACCGTTGAACAGCTGCTGACGGATGGTGGTCTGCACATTACCCCAGCCGTAGACTGCGGTCAGATCAACGGTACCGTTGGAGAAAATGATATCAAGCATCTTCTGTCCTTCTTCGTCCTGGATGTACTTAAAGTCCAGCGTTTCATTGAAGTAGGTTTCACGGACGGTTTCATGAGAGTATGCCGCCAGATATTCACAAATAACACCGGTACGCGCGGTATCGGAATTCGTCTTCGGAATCCCCATCGCGCCGGCACCGTGGTAGATGTAGGAACGGTAATCCGCCTGCGCTTCGTCATATTTGGGCATAGGGACTACACCGATTTCATAATCGACATCACGCATCTTTTTGACAGAACCGAGCGGCTCAATATAGAACAGAACCTTGCCCTCCTGCATCATGACATGCAGAACCTCGGAGCCGTTCTCTGACTTAAAACCGGATGCATTGGCAACATTGTTTGTCTTATCCGCAAATGCAGATGCGACAAGCTTATCATAAACATTCAGGAAATGCTCATCCAGACCTTCCCATACAGGAATATTTTCCGCATTTTTGGAGAGGACATCCGCCCCCGCCGATACCAGAAGACCGTTGACATTGTGCTCCCAGACTCCGATCGGATACTGATCGGCAACCGTCCACTTGCCGTCGCCGTCCACATCCTGCTTTGCCGCCATCATCATGGACATCATAACGTCCAGCGTCCACTTGCCGTCCTTGACCAGCTGATACGGATCGTCAAGATCGAGATTGTTCAGAATCTGCTTGTTGAATACAATCGGGAAGAAGCATTCGTAATACATCAGATGCAGATCACCGAATGCAGCATAAATGGAATTTCCGATGGATGCGGATTCGATTGCGGATTTGTTCCACCAGACATTCTCAAAATTGAAAGTATCGATCTCCGCATAGTCCATCAGATAGCCATTCAACGCCTGACCGAGGACAAAATGCAGCTCATTGAAATAGATATCATAAGCATCCTCACCTGCCGGAACGGTTGTATTGATCGCCTTCTGGTTTTCCTCCCAGCCCATATCCGTTACGGTCAATTTGATGTTGAGCGCTTCCTCTACCTTGGAATTGCGCTCGAAAATAACGTCGTCCAGCGCTTCTCCCGTCTGACCGTCCAGACCAAAGTTGGTATACGCAAAGTTTGAAGTGTTGTTGAGGACACGGAATTCATATCCGCCGAAATCCTCTTTGGGAAGATTGTCGTAAATGGACGGTGCCTGAGTCTCGACCGCTTCCGTATGGGACGCCGTTGTCTGCTGCTCCGTCTGTTCTGCGGCATCCGAGCAGGAGATCATCGCCGCGCCGAGCAGCAATGCCGCCAGTGCCAGGGATATGGTACGCTGTTTCATGGTTTCACGATCCTTTCTGATTTGTCATTTTCATGATTTTCTGGTTATCATGATATAAAAAAAGACCGACGCACATGGCTGTACCCGGTCTTTTGAAATTCATTTTTATGCCTGATGCGCTTCCAGATACGCAATGACATCACCGACGGTAACAAACTTTCTGTAGTCGTCTTCGTCGATTTCAACATTATACTTGGATTCGCAGGTGAAAACGAGGTCGGCAAGCTCCAGGGAATTGATACCGAGATCGGCAACAAGCTCAGCCTCCGGCGTGATATCTGCTTCGTCAATGTTCATCTGCTCGACGAGCAGTGCTTTGAATTCTTCAAACATGGTGTTTGGATCCTTTCTGTCTTTTAATATACGGTTCGCTATCGGTTTGAGATATATATGATATAATACCGATTTTTCGTCAGTTTGTCAATGTGTTTTCAAAAATTGTAACATTTATTTCATTATTTGTTCATATACACAGAGAATCATACTTCATGGAATGAACACGCCATGATCATCCGACAGAAAAAGCCGTCTTTCTGTATGATTTTTCCTTACTGCAAAAAAATTTTTCAGATTTTCCCCAAAAAGACTATACAGATGCGAAAATTTATGGTATACTATACAGTAGGAGTATGATTCCCCGAATATACCATTTCAGAAAGGAAGGACAACTATCATGAAAATGCGCGTTATCTGCTACTCGAAGAAGAAGAAGATGGAGGGTTTCTGCGAAGCCATCGCAAACGCACAGGGCTGCAAGTGGGATAAGCTGCCGCTGGCATATCCGTGCGACAAGGAACGTCTGACCATTTTCGTTGCTTCCGTACCGCATGATGATCTTCGCCGTATGGTTCCCGAGATGACCAAGGAAAGAAGCGCGAATGTCGCGTTCCTCATCGACGGTCCCGAAGGCTCTGCAAAGGAATACATCGATGCTGCCAAGGCTGCAGGAACCAATGTCATTGACAATGTTTTGTATGTCAAGTGCGGCAAGATCCCGTTCTTAGGCAAGGTTACCGACGAAGAAAAGACGACCGCTGTCAAGTGGGCTGAAGACATTATCGCTGCGATGAAGTAATTCACCGCATACAAAACGGAAATTTCACGGATCAGAGCTGCCGCGTTTTCCGAAACGGCAGCTCTGTTTCAGCGATTCTCAACTTGAAAGGACATTCCGCACATGAAAACCATCATTGGTATTGACATCGGCGGCTCCACCACAAAAATCGTCGGATTTTCCGAGGATATGACGCTGATCGAACCGATGTCTGTCCGGGCAACCGATCCTCTGACATCCGTCTACGGTGCGTTCGGAAAGTTTCTGAATACCAATTCGCTGGAGCTGGACGACGTTGAACAGGTCATGATTACCGGGGTCGGCTCGTCCTATATCGATAAGCCGCTTTACGGCAGACCCTGCTCCCACGTCGGCGAATTCCAATGTGTCGGCTACGGCGGTATTTATCTTTCCGGTTGCAAGGAAGCCATCATTGTTTCCATGGGAACCGGTACTTCGATTTCCCACTGTGCATACCCCAACAACGCCATGCATCCGACGGTGACCTACCTTGGCGGTACCGGTGTCGGCGGCGGTACGCTGGTCGGACTTTCCAAAAAGATGCTGAACATGGACAACATTGAGCACATTGTGACGCTGGCACAGGACGGTTCGCTTGAAAACATCGATCTGCAGATCAAGGATATGACCAAAAAGGAAATCCTTGCCGGCAATATGACCGCCGCGAATTTCGGCAAGGTCAGTGATGTTGCAAGCAAAGCGGATGTCGCGCTCGGTATCATCAATCTTGTTTTTGAAACCGCGGCAATGATGAGTATCTTTGCAGGACGTTCCTACAATTTGCGTGATATCGTGCTGACCGGCAATCTGACGGAGCTTCCGCAGGCAAAGCCGACCTTTGAGAATCTTTCAAAGATGTTCGACGTGAACTTCTGCATACCGAAGCATTCCCGTTTTGCTACGGTCATCGGTGCGGCGCTGTCCTATTTTGATACGATCGGAGAACTGGCGTAATTATGAATGAAGTTTTACAGAACAAGTCCCTCTATATCTTCGATATGGACGGAACCATCTATCTCGGCGGACGCGTATTCCCTTTTGCCGTCGATTTTATCCGCCGTCTGCGTGCAGCAGGCAAGCGTGTACTGTTCTTCACCAACAACGCCTCTCATTCCGGCGAATTCTATTTGGAAAAGCTGACACGTCTCGGTTTTGACCCGACACCCGATGAAATCCTCTCGGCAGGCGATGTCACCATCGCGTTCTTAAAGCTCCACAGACCGGGAAAATCCGTCTATTTGA
>JAZTZC010000207.1:0-1846 GCA_045637265.1 Eubacteriales bacterium
CATGGACACAGGGGACATCGTCTCTTGTGTATGTCGACTGGACGGAGGATGGGCGGTATGCCATTCTGTCGGACAGGCTGAAGGATGCGCGGCAGATGTCGATGGCAACGGTGTTCGACGCACGGCAGGGCAAGGCCGCGGGACTTCCGTACAGTGAGATCCTGACCCGGATCGAGGAGCTGGGCGGATATGAGCACAAGACGTTTGACCTGCGTTATCTGGATGCGCCGGATACGGATGTGCTCCGCATCTGGCTCGGGATGACGCTGACGGGAGGCGGTTTTGTGACGGGGTACTATGATTATGATATGACATCGGGGACGGTCACGGCATTGGAATATGCGCCGTTTGATCCCGCGGCTGGCGGTGCTGACATTGCGCGCGGATTGCCGTCTCATGAGGTCGGCACGTCGCTTGCTTATCTGATGGCTGATACCACCGTTTACCGCCTTGAAATGGAAGTGAAAGAAGACTGGGCGCGTACGCTGTACATCAACGAAGTCCCGGCGCTTTCCGGTTTTCTGTTTCTGGACGATCTCCGTGTGATCGGCAACGGTGCTCTTGCGGTCGTGACCGGCGGCACGGATATCAATTCGCAGCATCTGTATCTCTTTGACGGAACGGGAAATCTTCTGTTTGAAACGTATTATCTGACGGACAAGGGCATGATCTTCGGCGGCATCAAGGCTGTGGAGGATGACAGGATTCTTTTGTACGGTTCCCGCGGCTATCACGGACCGTCGCTTCTTGTGCGTGATCAGGAGCAGATCCTGTCCGGCGCTTATGCCGATTATCTGTATGAAGATCCGATACCCGATGTCATGGAGGGCGGTGCGGTCACGGCGGACGACTTCGGTGAGGTGCCGCTGTATCCCGACCGCGCATCGATCGATCCTGACCTGAACCCGGAGCTGGTGATGCAGGGGGTATATGCACTGCCGTATTTCGATGACGGTCGGTTTGGAAAGATCGGGCATGTGGAGACGACACAGACATTGAGACAACTGCTTGATATGCTTTATCCTGTATCCGCATTTGAAACCCCGGAGAATCTGACTGTTTCGGAAACGGTGGATTTTTATCTCGATCAGCTGTGTGCATCTGCCGACGGATTTCTTTTGGAAGCTGATGTCATTGCGCAGAATCCCGATGCCTTTGATGCGCTGGTGTCGCTTGGTATGGATGCATTGCCGTATCTGACCGACATCGGCGACAAGATGCCTGCCATGAGGACGGGCACGGAAGGAAACATCGTATTGAGTATCCGCGCGGCACTTGCCCGGATGGCATCCTATCGCATCGACCAAAGCCTTTATGATATAACGGTTCTCTCACCTGACGGAAGTATTTGTGCCGTGGCAAAAGTCGGTACGTTTCTCAGCGGGGACTGGGGCGGTACGATTCTGACACAATATGACAGGATGGTGTTTACCGATACGGCGACAGGAGATGTTCTCTGGGAATATCCCTGTGAGGAACTGTATATGATCCGTCTTCGGAATCAGCAGTGGTCACCCGATGGACGTTATTTTGCGCTGACCTTTGGCTCGGAATCGCACGGTGCTGACTCTATGGTTTTTGACGTGAGTGAGAAGACTGCACGTGCGTTCCCTGATATTCGTGAGATCGCGGCACTTGCTGGGGTGGGCGAGGAACTTCCGTCACACTACCATATCAGCGCGAAAACATGGCGGGATGACGGCAGACTGGATGGCGAGGTTTTCTTTGATTACGGAATGGTAACCATCGGTGAAGGTTCGTTTGTGTTTGATCCTTTAACCGGGGAAATCTCGGATTTTATATGTGACGTTTATCGGCGCGAAGATCGCGGAGAATGAAGTATGAA
>JAZTZC010000208.1:0-4190 GCA_045637265.1 Eubacteriales bacterium
GTTTGTTTGTGGTATAATCTTTCATGAAGTGATTGAGTCCTTTCTGTTAGGATGAGTTAGGGGTAATTCTATTGTAACAGAACTCAATCACTTTTTCTATATCTTTTTTACTTTTAGTCTCACATCTATTGTAACACTACATCAAGACAACAAATAATTTTCAAAACCTATTGAAATACAGCACCGTATGTGTTATAATAAACCTGCTGATCGGGGACGATACCCATAACAAAAAACAACATCAGCGAGAAAGCCAATCAATACAAAGGGGGCGACACCCATCGAAAAAAACGTGATTGTAGTTGATGAGCAGGGAAATGAATATGAAGCGACCTACCCGAAACGGGCGAGGGGTCTTGTAAAAAACGGCAGGGCACGCTTCATTGGTGAAAACAAAATATGCCTTGCGTGTCCTTCGGATAAATGTTTGGAGGAAAATGAAATGTCAGAAAACATCAATAAAAATCAAATACTCGATCAGATTAGTGATCTTCAGAAAAGTCTTGGATCTATCGAAAACATATTGTTCAAGCTGCAATGTGTATCCGATTCCCAGTCCTACGCCGAGCAGGAAGAAGGTGCACCGATCCCGCTTGACTATCTTCCCGAAGTGGCTATGGAAAAAGTCAAAGCAATCCGTGAGATCGTAACAGAACGAGAAAAAACGATCAACAAAATGCTGGATTTTTACCTGAAGCTTTATCGAGATGATGAAGCGATACGGATTGATCTGATTAAATCGGCATTTGATAAAATTACGGATGTCATCAATGCAGCTGACATGGAGTCTGCCGATAAATATGGCACGATTTGTACGGTAACCGATAAAATATCGGAGCTTGTCGAAAAAGTCATTGTCAACAAGTAATTTATAACATTGCGGGCAACTCATCTGCCAACGTACACCAAAATCAAGAGCACTTCGCAAGAGGTGCTCTTTTCTTTTGTCCGATGGTTGCCTTGTGTGTAAGATTTGGTGAATTTGTCATGGCTGTTATCTACCCGGCGAATTTCTCGAAATCTTAGCATTTTAATTGACAAAACATAGAGAATATGTTACAATATTTTCAAATTCAATTGTGATTGAGAGGTAACAATCATGAAAAATGCGATGTTCAAAACAATTTCCGCACTGCTTGCAGTATTAGCCATCGGCGGTATCGTCACCTCGTGCGGTGATGCGGGAACGGCGCCGGCAGAAACAAAAGCACAGGATGCCCAAAACGACGCGGCTGTGACGGAAGCGTCAGACCCTGCAGCAGAATACGGACTGAAATCCGAGGACTTCGGCGGAAAGGAACTGCGCTTCATTGTCACGGGTATTACGGCGGACTGCGGCAGCCCGTGGGAGTGCTTTGATATTTATGCGGAGTCGACGACCGGTGATGTTGTCATCGATGCCGTTTATGAGCGCAATCTCTGGATTGAGGAGCTGTATAACGTCAAGATCAGCGAATATAAGCCCACGGTCGAAACTGCTGCCGATACGATGCGGAATGCAGTTTCGGCAGGGGAAGATGCCGCTGAAGCGGTGATTGAGAGTTTCAGCCGTCTGTGTGCGCTGGCGTCCAACGGTTATCTGCTCGATATGGCATCGCTGCCTGATCTGAAGCTGGACAGCCCCTGGTGGGATCAGGGTGCCATCGACGGCGTTTCCATCGGCAACAAGGTCTATCTGGCAACCGGTGATCTGCTGATCGTCGATAATGACGCGACCTGGGTGCTGATGTTCAATAAGGAAATGGCGGCAACCTTTGACTATGATTTCTATACGATGATCGACAGCAACGAATGGCTGTATGAAGACCTGTTTGAGGTTTCACGCGGTTCGGCAGCCGACCTCAACGGCGACGGAAAAATGAAGATCACCGACGACCGATACGGTCTTGTTTCCGCATACAACACGCCCGATGCACTGATTACGGGTGCGGGTCTGACATTGGCTGTCAAGGACGAGAATGACATCCCGAAGATGGAGACTGACCTTGCCCGCCTGACCGATGTCATTGCGGTCGCAGGTGCGTTCTATGCCGATAAAAATGTCGTGTTCGGTTCGGACTATGTAAAGGCTGCAGATGCTTTTGTCGGCGGCCGCGCGATGTTCTACAGCGAGGTTTTGCAGTGTGTCACCCGTATGCGCGAATCCAACACCGATTTCGGTTTGCTTCCGTGGCCGAAATATGACGAAGCGCAGGAAAATTACTACAGCTTTATGGTTGCGGCGGCAGGTCATGCTGTAGCACTTCCCGTAACGCTGAAGGAAGAACACATGACATCGGTCGTGCTTGATGCAATGGCGGCAAAATCGATGGATACCCTGACGGTGGCGTATTACGACAAGGCGCTGACGCAGAAGTACATGCGCGACGAAACCTCCATCCGTATGCTGGATATGATTCTCGGTTCCCGTATCTTTGACCAGGCGCACCATTATATTTACGGCTGGGGTGATATGTTCTCCAAGATGGCAGCGAATCTGCAGAACGGTCGTGATCTGACGGCTTCCACATGGGAAAAGAATATCGACAAGGCGCAGGCCGCTTTGGATGCAACGATTGCCGCATTTGAGGAAAACGGCAGATAATCACAGAAAAAACATAAATTTTGAAAAAAATTTTGCTTCGTGACAATAAATTCACAATTTCGTATTGAAAAATTTCCGAAGATGTGGTATAGTATATAATTGATGATGTATGTACCCCGATTTCGGGTGAAAAAAGACATCAGAGAATCCCTGTGTTTTTCCAATATTTTATAATAAAAGGAGTTTTTGACGATGTACAACAAGAAGACTATCGAAGACATCGAAGTATCCGGCAAGAAAGTGCTTGTCCGCTGCGACTTTAACGTACCGCTGAAGGACGGTGTCATCACCTCTGACAAGAGAATTGTTGAGGCACTCCCCACCATCAAGTACCTGCTTGACAACGGCGCAAAGGTTATCCTCTGCTCTCACATGGGCAAGCCGCACGCCATCTTCACCGAAGGTTTCGGTCTTGACAAGAAGGAAAAGGCAAAGGTTGAAGCACTTCCCGCTGAAGAACAGGCAGCTGCAAAGGCTGAACTGCTCGAAAAGGCAAAGAAGAACGACATCAAGAAGTTCACCCTCGCTCCCGTTGCTGCTCGTCTGAACGAGTACCTCGACGGTAAGGTTACCTTCGCTGCTGATATCGTCGGCGACGATGCAAAGGCAAAGATCGCTGCTCTGGAAGCAGGTAAGGCTGTCCTGATCGAAAATGTTCGTTTCGACGCTCGCGAAACCAAGAACGATCCGTCCATGGCAAAGGAACTGGCTGATCTCGCTGACATCTATGTCAACGACGCATTCGGTTCTGCTCACCGTGCACACGCTTCCACCGCAGGTGTCGCTGATTACCTGCCCGCAGTTTCCGGTTACCTGATCAACAAGGAAATCACCGTTATGGGCGGCGCTCTGGAAGATCCCAAGAGACCGTTCGTTGCAATCCTCGGCGGTGCAAAGGTTTCCGATAAGATCGGTGTCATCCAGAACCTCATCGAAAAGGTCGACACCCTCATCATCGGCGGCGGTATGGCTTACACCTTCTTCAAGGCTATGGGCAATGAAGTCGGTACTTCCATCTGCGAACACGACAAGCTCGATCTCGCTCGTGAACTGATGGCAAAGGCAAAGGCAAAGGGCGTCAACTTCCTGCTCCCCGTTGACAACGTCATCGGTAAGGAATACGACGAAAACACCACCTTCATGACCATCTACTCCGATTCCATTCCGGACGGCTGGATGGGTCTCGATATCGGTAAGAAGACGCAGGAACTGTTTGCAAAGTCCATCATCGGTGCAGGCACCGTTGTCTGGAACGGCCCGATGGGCGTTTCCGAATGGGACAATTTCGCAGCAGGTACCATCGAAGTTGCAAAGGCAGTTGCTGAATCCGGCGCAATCTCCATCATCGGCGGCGGTGACTCCGCAGCAGCAGTTGAAAAGCTCGGCTACGCTGACAAGATGACTCACATCTCCACCGGCGGCGGCGCATCCCTCGAATTCCTCGAAGGCAAGGCTCTGCCCGGCATCGCAGCACTCAACGACAAGTAATTTTTCGGATTTCATCCGAACCCGATTTCCTATCCCTGCGTGGTGCGTAACCCGCGGGGGAGGAAACCATCTCAAACGCCGAAGTTTTCCTCCCCCGCCCCCCTCTTTCCTTGGCTGG
>JAZTZC010000209.1:0-9712 GCA_045637265.1 Eubacteriales bacterium
ATGTGTCCGCCGTGGACTTCGGATATCGGATGGGCGCAGTTTCGGGATAGATGGTGATCGGATTGGGAACGATGAGATAGATCAGCTCGCAGTCGTTTTCTGCAAGGTATTCCACACGGGAAGTGAGACGTTCTGTCAGACCCTCCACCTGGTTCTCTGTTAAGATGTTATTTCCCATCCAGTCGTCAAACTGTCCGTAGTAGTGACCCTGCATATTGTCACCGAGCGCCGAACGATAAGCACCGTAGCGCTCAAAATCGAGTGCGTAGTTTGGCTGGGTGGTAACGACAATGGGATCGGATTCCGCCTTGCCGGGCTCCTCCTGTGTGATCGTCAGCGTGCTTACCCCTGAGGGAATCTGCACCTCGACAAACCAGTTGTCGTCGTCAGTTCCGAAAACCTGATCTTCGTGCAGATGACCGCGGACATGAATCTTCGCCCCGACCGTACACTTGCCGCCGAAAATGACAAGATCGTCACCGCCGTGCGTGCTGACCGTCATCGTGGGAAGTGCGCTTTTTTCCAGCGTCGAATCCGAAGAGGATACCATGCTCTGAACACCGTCAACCAGAGAAGCATTTACACTGGAGGGAATCTGGACGATCTCATCGTCGATCACTTCATTTCTGTTTTCGGCGGTTGTATCGGTACTTTCCCCCGTTTCTGCCGCATCAGCACCGAGCAGTGCGGTGATGGCGGTTTTTGCAGGTGCGTTGTCGCCTGCCGCTATCAGGATGACATACTGACCCATGACAAGAATTTCACCGGAATCGAGCACGCTTACCTGATCCGGCTCATAGGCAATCATTTCATCGCGCATAGCCTCGCGCACATCGAAACGCGACTGAAGCAGTTCCTTGACATGACTGACATCCTGTGCGGTCTTTGCTTTCATGATGTCGATTTCAAAGGCATAAAGCCCGGAAGGCATGGCAAGTGCATACTCCTCTACATACTGCAGCTGTGTGATTTCATAGTCGTATTCCCCGTAGAAGTAAAAACCCATCGTACCGTAGTCAAGCGCATTGCTGCTGCCTTCTTCTGCATCGGAATAGAAGATCCCGGGATCCTTGGTGATGTCCCCGGTATAACATTCCAGAGCTGCCGATAAAAGATCCTTTGCGGGAACATTCGCTGTCACAGCCGTCTCACCGCTGCATGCGACGATCGTGGACAGAATCATGATGATCGCAAGGAATAATGATAACTTTCGCATAACAGTTCTCCAATCACAATCATTTCGTGTCGGGGTATGTGACCATCATAAGGTCCCCCAGATCCAGATATTCGTAGTCTCCCGGGAAGTTGAACTTGCCGCGAACCCCGCGTGAGAGGTACAGCTCCACAAACCGCTGAACACAGCCTGTGACACCGGTACCGGCAGAGCTTCGGAAGATGAAGGAGGTTCCGTCTACATGCATGGTGTGAACACCGTTCATCTCGGGCTTGATGTCTGACAGAATGAACGCGTTCGGAACATCTTCATCACCTGTGATGATATCAAGCAGGAAGCCACATTTGCTTGCAACGGTCGATTGCAGCAGTTGTGCCGACTCCTTTACCCTGGGATATGCATTTTCGGGTATGACGATCTTCCAATCCTTTGTCACCTGATTCATATCCACATAAAGTGCCGGAATGTCAAATACGTGATACACGACACGCTCATATCCGACCGGAATGACGACATCGCTTCCGTTTTTGACAAATTCATCCACAAAATATTCGGTTGCCAATCGGATTCCTGCCGCCGCGCCGCCGCAGATATAGATGTCGCCGTCAACTTCCTTGATGATATAACCGGTTTCACCCAGCGCCGTTGTGTCAATCTCCAATCCGTCACGCAGGGTTTTTCCGACGATGATTTCGTGGTCATAAACGGGATTCTTTTTCCAGTCGGTGGAAATACCGATTTCCGCGCCCGTTGCGTCAATGATTGCACGGCGAATGGCAACTGCAGCATCAACCTCGGCTCGGATATCCGTGTCATCACTGCGGATCACGAAGTAATCGCTGACTCCCGCGCTCGTAATGCTGACAAACGCAGGCGTCGAAGGTTCCTCCGTTTCCGGCACAGCCTCGGATTCGCTGCAAGCCGTCAGGAGAAATGTACACATCAGCACTGCAAAAAGCTGTTTCAATAGTTTCAAATCAACACCCCCAGTGTTTTATTTGTCTCATTATACCATAATCATTTGAAAATATCAATCATTTTTCACGCAAATTTCCCTGAATATGTAAAATGCATACTTGAATTTGCACGGATTTTATGATATCATAATGGTATAGACAATTCAGGAGGTTTTTTTCATGGATGTGAAAGGATTTGAAGTAAATTTTTTGGGTGACAGCATTACCTTCGGTGTCGGCGTTTCCGATATTCCGAATTGCCGTTACGATAACCGTATTGCAAAAATGATGGGGCTTTCCAAGGTGAACAATCACAGTATCAACGGAAGCCGTCTGGCGCATCAGACATTCCCCAGCGCAAAACCGTGGTACGACCTTTGCTTCTGCGGCCGTGCGTACGATATGGACACGAATGCCGATATGGTCATTGTTTACGGCGGCGTCAACGACTACATTCACGGAGATGCCCCGTTTGGTGAGATCGGCGACACGACGCCCGCTACCTTCTGCGGCGGTGTATATTATTTGATGAACTACCTCCGCGAAACCTATGGGAACAAGCCCATTATTTTCATGACGCCCGCCCGCTGTTTTCTGCGTCATGAGGTTGACGATTTATTCCCCTCGGTTCATGCGGCAAAGCGTGTGCCCGGAAAGCCGCTGAAAGCTTACGCGGATGTGATTTCGGAAACCGCAGTGCAGTTTGACATCAAAGTGCTTGACCTTTACAACGAGCTGGGTGTCGACCCGCATATTCCCGCCCAGTTTGAACAGTACACGACAGACGGTCTTCATTTGAACGATGAAGGTCATGCACTGCTTGCAGAGAAACTGAAAGACCTGATTGAGTCGATCTGATCACGTTCCAGCCGATGCTGCATGGAATGAATATCGACGAGCCATCTTTGTCTTGAAACAGGAGGAATTGCATGCCGCACTTTGACGCTTGTGCATATACAAAGGAATCGCTTTCGGGAATTGACGGAGAACTCAACTTCCGTGCATGGTATAACATCCCCTATGCAGACCGTCCCACAGCGCCGGATATTCAGATTCTGCACATCTTTATCCCGGAAGTATATTTCCAAGGCGGTGTCATGCATGGCTTCTCCGCGCATACAGCACCGATCTTTTTCCCGAATGCCATCGGCGGTTATATGGAGGCGTATCCGTGCTGTCCGTCGCTCTGTCCTAACGGACGATTCAACACAGAAGCCGCCGCCCTTGCGCACGGTTATGTGGTTATCTCTGCGGGCGCGCGTGGAAAAAACACGCAGGTGGACGGACGAAATGTCGGAAAAGCCCCGGCGGCAATCGTTGACCTGAAAGCTGCCGTGCGGTTCATCCGTTCCATTGCCGACAAAATCTGCGGTGATACGGAGAAAATCATCGCAAACGGCACCAGTGCCGGAGGTGCGCTGTCCGCCCTGTTAGCATCATCCGGCGATTCCCCGCTGTACGAACCGTATCTGACGGAGCTCGGTGCGCAAACAGGAAGCGACCGTATTTATGCCGCATCCTGCTATTGTCCCATCACCAATCTTGAACATGCCGATGCCGCGTATGAGTGGCAATACGGTCATCTCTCCGAGCTGCATACGGAGCATTGGGAGTGGGAAACCGATCACTGGAAGGTCACGCCCGTTGTATATCCGATTTCCAAAGAGCGGATGGCGTTGTCCGTACCGCTCCGCGCGTCCTTTCCGAAATACATCAACCGTACCGCGCCGCACTGGCTGTCCATGGACGAGGATGGAAACGGTAACTTTACGGAATATATCAAGCAGCAGATTCTCGAATCTGCGGACATTGCCGCGCAGTCAGGGACGGAAATTCCCCTTGAATCCGGTGTATCGCTAACAACGGGAACGGTAGATTTCAAACAATACTGTACCTATATCACGCGTATGAAGCCGCCCTGCGCGTTTGATGACCCGGACATGCAGACCTATGAAAATGATCTTTTCGGCTCCGAAACAGAGCATGTACGTCATTTCACGCAGTTCGGTCATGAACACAGTCTCCACGGCGCGGCATGTGCTCCGCGTGAGCCGATCGCTTTGATGAACGCGATGAATTTTGTAGGTCATGGGGGCTGTGCACAGCACTGGCGAATCCGTCACGGTGCGGCAGATCGGGATACATCCTTTGCAATTCCCGTGCTTTTGGCAGAATGTCTGCGGAATGTTGGAAAAACGGTGGATTTTTGTCTGCCATGGGGTATCCCGCACAGCGGTGATTATGATTTGCCGGAACTGTTTGCATGGATTGACAGCATTGTTTAAACACAGCCAGCATCGTTTCACCTGCCTAACTGTAGTCAAAACCATTTCTTCGTTCCCCTTAGCTGTTTCAGCGACTTAGCAATTCAATCATCAATAATACCGGGACTTGTATACCTCGGAAATGTCATGTATCCGCGGCGTGCAAGTCCTTCGTTTGTCATGGTACGGGGTAGGGTCCCATTCTGATTTCATATACTGCCTCCACGCCTTTCCTGCTGCAGCATTTACCCTGAAAATACACGATAATATTCATTTTATCTCTTGCTTTTTTTGTCTGAATATGTTATAATATATGTTACGATATAATACATGTCGATTCATGCTTATTTTGGATGCTTATGCATTTTGTTACGACACATGTGCAAATATGTTGTTCATAATCAATCCCAATTATCTCACCTTTCCAATCAAAAAACGCAAAGGATTCTATAGATATGAAACACAATCAAAAGTCCCTTCAGCGCAGAATATCCCTTATGGGATATGATGCCATTTTATTATTGGCAGCAGATCTGGCAATTCTCGGAATCGCGCCAAGCAGAAATGAACCATTTTCCCTGCCAACAATGATCCTTCATTATGTTCTTGCCGCAATATGCCTGCATTTCTGTCGGAGTATGGCCCATGTTTACCGTCAGGTTTGGCGATACGGAAACTCCTCTGCATATATCCGACTGATAACTGCAGATACAGCAGCAGGTATTTTGTATTACGGAATCCAGTCATTACTGACGTTCCTTCCGTTTGCAATCGGGATGCGTCTCGCCTTTATCCGTATTTTCTCCATCATCACGCTGAATCTCCTCCTGTCGATTAGTATTCGTATCCTCTATCAGTTCTTATATGATTACACCAATCGACATACGAATCTGCACGGTCCCTTCTGGCACCTGATCGGATTTGCAAGCGGTTTGAGCGTCATCGGTGATAAAACTGTAACCGTTCCTACATCCACCAATGAGAAAACCAAGATCAAGATCGCCATTGTCGGCGCAGGTCAGGTAGGTGCTTCCCTGGCGGAAGATCTTGTCCGCAATCCGAATTTGTCCTATCTCCCCTGCTGCTTTATCGATATCGACCATTCCAAAATCGGACGCGAAGTTGCAGGAATCCCGGTTCTGTCCAATACGGAAGCAACGCCGGAGCGGTTGGCAGAATTCCCCATCCAGGAAATTGTTTTTGCACTTCCGCACACAACCCCGGAACGCAAAAAAGAACTTTACCAGCATTATAAAAAAACCGGATGCAAGCTGAAGGTTTACGACTACCCTGTCATGCAGACCGCTGAAACCGGCAAACGTCATCTCCGTGAGTTTGACATTGAGGAGCTTTTGTTCCGTCAGCCCGTTGAATTCCGTGACGAAAAGACCAATGCTTATTACAAAGATAAGGTCATTCTGATTACCGGCGGCGGCGGCTCTATCGGCAGTGAGCTGTGCCGACAGATTGCCAAAATGCAGCCCAAGCAGCTGATCATTCTGGATGTTTACGAAAACGGTGCCTACGATGTCCAGCAGGAGCTGCGGATTGCCTATAAGAACAAGCTCAATCTACAAGTGGAAATTGTGTCTGTCTGCGATCGCAAGGGACTGGATGTCATCTTCCAGCGCTACCACCCAGACATTCTGATTCATGCCGCTGCACATAAGCATGTTCCGTTGATGGAACACAACTGCTGTGAAGCAATCAAAAACAATGTCTTTGGTACACTGAATGTTGTCCGGCTTTGTGAAAAGCACAACGTCGGTCGTTTCATGATGGTTTCCACCGACAAGGCGGTCAACCCGACCAATGTCATGGGCGCAACCAAGCGTATGTGTGAAATGATCGTGCAGAGCCACAGTAAAACCAGCAAAACAACGGTTTACAGTGCAACGCGATTCGGCAATGTTCTTGGCAGTGCAGGTTCCGTGATTCCTTTGTTCAAAAAGCAGATTGCCAACGGCGGTCCTGTCACATTGACCGATAAGCGCATCATCCGCTACTTCATGACGATTCCGGAAGCAAGCCAGCTGGTACTCCAGTCCGGCGCCATGGCAAAGAACGGAGAGCTGTTTGTCCTCGATATGGGCAAGCCGGTTAAGATTCTGGAACTGGCTGAAAATATGATTCGTCTGAGCGGTTTTGAACCGTATAAAGATATTGACATCATCGAAACAGGTCTTCGTCCGGGCGAAAAACTGTATGAAGAACTGCTGATCCGAACCGAGGAACTCGATAAGACGGAAAACAGCATGATCTTCATCGAACGCGACGAGCCGCTTCCGCTCGAGGAAATCCAGGCGAAACTCGATATGCTCAATCAAGCGATCGATACCGAGGATGATGACGCCGCAAGAAATGCGTTGAGAGAAGCTGTTCCGACATTCCACAAGCCTGAAGAGGTCAATCGTGAAGCGATGAAATCTCAGGAAATGAAATTGATCAAAGACGCGGTATGATCCGGAATCGTTACCATACGAATCTAACTATCATTTACATAACAGTTTTATAAACACGATATCCGGAGGGCATCTGCTCTCCGGATATCCGTATCGTTCGTTCACACCCATCCGTTTCAACATTGAGATTACTGACAAACACGAAAGGAATTTTTTCAATTTTGTTCAATATATTAAAGCAGGTCGGCGAGCATTTTCGTCTGCCCGGTACACTCTACTCCTACGACGCGATTACCCTTGGCAACATCAATTCCACCTATAAAGTAACCTACAGCATGGATGAAAACCATCTTAAATCCTATCTGTTCCAGCGGGTCAACACCCATGTGTTCAAGAATCCTGTGGAGATCATGGCGAACATTGAGCGCGTTACTACTTACCTGCGGGAACATTATCCCGAACAGATGACGCTTCATTTCCACCACACAGAAGATCGGGACAATTATTATATTGAGGATTCCGGCTACTTCTGGCGCGTAAGCAATTACATTGATTCGATCACCTTTGACGTGACCGAGGATCTTGCTGTCATTGCCGCCGCAGGTGAAGCATTCGGACGCTTCCAGATGCAGTTATCCGATTTTGACAGCTCTGTTCTCTACGAAACAATCCCCAATTTCCACAACACCAAAAAACGTCTTGATACGCTTTTCGCATCCGCCGAGAAAGACGTTTGCGGCAGAAGAGCGGAAGTTGAGGCTGAACTTGATTATATCCGTTCCGTCTCCGATATAGCAGCAGATTTGAGTATCCGTTATGCAAACGGAGAACTGCCTACCCGTGTCACGCACAACGATACCAAAGCCAACAATGTCCTGTTTGACCGTGTGACAAAGCGCCCGATCACCGTCATCGACCTCGATACCGTCATGCCCGGTATGGCAATGTATGATTTCGGTGACGCGGTACGTTTCATTGCAAACACTGCAGTGGAAGACGAATCGGATTTATCAAAAGTCTATTTTGACACTGCAAAGTTCCGTGCGTTTGCAAAAGGTTTTATTAAAGAAGTCAAAAATGCCTGGACAGATGCGGAATTACACGCGCTCGTTCTCGCGTCCTTCTCCATCACGATTGAACAGACCGCACGGTTCCTGACAGACTATCTTGACGGAGACACCTATTTCAAGACCAATTACCCCACGCATAATCTGGTTCGTACCCGTTGCCAGATGCGTCTTGCGCAGGATATTCAGCGCAAATGGGAAGAACTTGAATCGATTGTACACGAGGTCCTTGGACAGACGGTATAAAATCAATACAATCACACCAGAAAGCAGAAAGGAGCATCAAGCATATGATTCTTGTCACAGGCGCAACAGGTTTTGTCGGACATAAAATCATGGAACTGTGTAAGGATACCATTCCCTGTCCGTCTTTGCGCGATGCCGCTGAGGATGATATCAGACGCATCGTCGAGGAAAGCGGTGCCGATACCATCATCCACACTGCCGCAATCTCCGATATCGGGGTATGCCAGGAACATCCGGAAGCTTCCTATTACGCTAATGTCCAGATACCGATTTATATTGCCAAAGCAGTGAACACCTGCAAAAACATCAAGCTCATCTGCTTCAGCTCCGATCAGGTTTACAGCGGACTTGACGAGAGCGGTCCCTATACTGAAGAAGCCGTAAAGCCTGCCAATCTTTATGCCGCACATAAGATTGAAATGGAAAACCGTGTTTTGGATATTGTCCCGGACGCAGTGATGCTTCGCGCAGAATGGATGTATGATTACTATTTGAAAAAATCAAACTATTTCATGAATATTCTCCATGCGGACGAATCGATTCAATTCAGTTCCGGGCAATACCGCGGGGTGACTTACGTCAAAGAAGTCGCCGAAAACATGGAAAATGTAATCAAGCTTCCCGGCGGTATCTACAACTTCGGAAGCGAGACAACAAAGTCGATCTATGAGATCACAAAAGCGTTTTTGACTGCAATCGGAAAAGACATCCGACTGGAAGATGCACCACCGAGACACAATTTGTGGATGAATTGTAATAAAGCAAAAAACCATGGCGTAATATTCAGTAGTGTGGAAGATGGTCTCATCGCCTGCGCAAGAGATTACCATATGCTGGCTGAAACCATAGCAAGAGGATAAATGTGATCGTATTAAAACAATATTGGCGTACCATTGTGATTGGGATACTCACAATTGGAATTATCGCCTTTATCTTTGCCAACTCCCTGCAAAACGGAGAGGAATCCAATGCATTCAGCGCACCGTTTGTGGAGTGGGCTGAACGCATTTTTGACCCAAATGACAAAATCCCGACCCAAACCTTCAACTATGCCATCCGCAAGCTGGCTCATGTCACGGAATTTACCATGATCGGACTTGCGCTGGGCGGGCTCATGTGCTCGGCATATCGCGCAAAAAAACAATGGCACATTACAGCAGCATTGTTTTGGGGGCTTGTAATCGCGGTCATTGACGAATACATCCAAAGCTTTACCGAAAGAACCAGTAGTGTATCGGATGTACTGATCGACTTTGTCGGAGTTTTGATCGGACTTGGACTGACCGCTTTGATCTATCATCAGACTCATAAAAAACAGTGAACACAGTTTCAACGGTTCACGCAAAAAAGGTTATAGAAATGACACATTCCCCACTATTCTCAGATTGTAATGTGCCCCCTGTCAAGTAGACAGACTAAAAAACAAAAGAATTTACAAATTGAATAGATACTTTGATCTCCGCCTGCTGCGCAGCAGGGGGAGATTTTCGTCACGCGGCGGTAGCGAAGTAATACTCACATGGTGTCATACAATTAAGACGCTTTTGGTAACGGCGAGTGTTATAAAAGAGTATGTAATCTTCAATATCGGAAACAAGAGATT
>JAZTZC010000210.1:0-3775 GCA_045637265.1 Eubacteriales bacterium
CTTTTAACTCCAGTATTTCCTTTTCGTATTCCTTGATATGTTTATATTCTCTTGGCATATAAATTCCCTCCTATGGCTTCTTTTATTATACCATAGGAGGGTTCTTTTGTCTATTGTCCGTTTTTACTGGTTCGGTTCAAAGAGCATCCCGAGACCGTTTTTCTTTGTATTGAGAATTTTTTCGTTCATGAAAACAACCTCCTGTTTGTTGATATCATAATGATATCATATCAATACGTATTTGTCAATACCCATTTGAAATTTTCCGAAAATTTTCGTTATCACCGTATTTTCCACGTAAACCTGTGTCTGCGATATGAACGATCGGTGATACTTTTCAAGAAAGTTGTAAGAAATCCGTAAAATTTTTGCAAAACCTCTGTTATTTGCCAAAGAAATTTGATATAATATAAGTATGAATATCCATTGAAAACACGCATTCAAACAAAGGAGCCTGCCATGTCCGCACAGATCTGTCAAGCCATCGCCGCCGCGAGAAACGCGGTACATACCCGCCTGACTGAAAATAACATCACCGTCAAAGAACAGCTTCCGCTTTCCGCGCATACGACGTTCCGTATCGGCGGTCCTGCCGCGCTTGCCGCTTTTCCCGAAAACGCCGAGCAGGTACGCACGGTTCTCCTTACATGCAGAGAATACGGTGTTCCATGTGCGCTTGTCGGCAACGGCTCCAATCTCCTTTGCCCCGATGAGGGCTTTGCGGGATGTGTGTTGTTCACAACAGCCATGAAGAACGTCACGGTGGACGGGAATGTCATTACCGCAGATGCAGGAGCAACACTTGCATCGATTTGCTGTACCGCACGCGACCGCGGTCTTGCGGGACTCACGTTTGCCTATGGTATTCCGGGCACACTCGGCGGTGCTGTCTGCATGAACGCCGGTGCCTATGGCGGCGAGATTGGCGACCGCATCATCGATGTGACCTATCTTGATTCCAAAACAGGTGAAATCCGTACAGCACCGGGGTCTGAATGTCAGTTTGCCTATCGTACCTCCCGTTTTTCAGAGCATCCCGATATCCTGTTATCGGCGCGCATTTCCACCGAATATGGTGATACCGACGCCATCCGTGCGGAAATGGAAGACATCTCCGCGCGCAGACGCGAAAAACAGCCGCTGGAATATCCGTCGGCAGGAAGCGCATTCAAGCGCTATCCCGGATACTTCACGGCACAGCTGATCGACGAGGCAGGTCTGAAAGGGACTGCTGTCGGCGGCGCACAGGTATCCGAAAAGCATGCAGGCTTTATCATCAACCGCGGTGGTGCTGCCTCAGCCGACGTGCTGTCGCTGATGACGTTGATCCGTGACCGCATTTACGAGCTTCACGGCATTCGGATCGAGTCTGAAATCCGCACCCTTTCCGACTGCATCCTGCCCTAATTCTTTTTTATCAGACCAACATCGGAGGAAAAACCATCATGTCCTTTGCTGCCGAAACCAAAGCGGCGTTATGCGAATTAAAAATCAAAAAAATGTGTTGTCGTACGGCACTTCTGCTGGGAATTCTGCGCGCGGCGAATCAGTTTTCCGACCGGGAAATCCGCTTCACCACGCGCAGCCGTCAGACCGCCGCACTGACCGTCAGTCTGCTGATCGAATGCTTCGGCGATATCGATTCCGCCGGCTTTACCGATGAAAGCGAGCTTCTTTCCGTCGTCGGCGAGGAATCCGATTCGCACGATGCGGAAGAAGGCGGTGAAAGCTACCAGATCTCTCTGACGGGAGCGCAGGCGAAAGTCATCTGCGAGTGCTTCCCCCTGACCGATGACGGTCGATTCGGTGCACTTCCGCATGAGGGCAGTCTGTGCGATCACTGCAAAATCACGTATCTGCGCGGCATTTTCCTCTCCTGCGGCAACGTGACAGACCCGACGGCGTACTATCATCTCGACATGGTGCTTTCCGAGGATGACATGGCGGAGACGATCGGTTATTTTCTGGAGGAATTCAATCTGCCGCCTAAGCATACGGCACGAAAAGGGATGCCGGTGCTCTATTATAAGGAAAGCGAAGCCATCGAAGATTTTCTGACAACGATCGGCGCACAGAAAGCGTCCCTGACTGTCATGGAAGCGAAAATCATGAAATCTATGCGCAACGATGCCAACCGTGCCATCAACTGCGAAATTGCCAATATGGGAAAAACCGCAAAAGCGGCGGCAACCCAGTACGAAGCCATCCGCGAAATGATCGAAGGAGATCGTCTGCGTCTGCTCCCCGTGGAACTGCAGCAGACAGCGCATCTGCGCTTTGAAAATCCCGAGCTGCCGCTCAAGGATCTCGCAGTATTACATAACCCGCCTCTGACAAAATCGGGACTCAATCACAGATTGCAGAAGATTGTGGATTTTGCAAAACAGGAGACCGATCACAAAGCATAAATCTCTCATCTCCCATCAATAAAACAAGAAAGGAGCCGCCCCATGCTTGCACCGAATGAATTTGTTCACCTGCATCTGCACAGCGAATACAGCCTTCTCGACGGTGCTGTCCGCGTTACGGATATCCCGCGTCTGGCAAAAGAAAACGGACACACAGCGGTCGCATTGACCGACCACGGTGTCATGTACGGCGCTGTCGCCTTTTACCGCGCATGCATGGCGGAAGGTATCAAGCCGATCATCGGCTGTGAGGTCTATGTCGCTCCGAAATCCCGCTTTTTTAAGACGGCAGACAGAGAGTCCAATTACTATCACCTCGTTCTGCTGTGTGAAAACGAGCAGGGCTATAAAAATCTGATCGCGCTTGTCTCCCGCGGCTATACCGAGGGCTTTTACGGCAAACCGAGGGTCGACGATGAACTGCTTGCACAGTATCATGACGGTCTGATCTGTCTTTCGGCGTGTCTGGGCGGCTATATCCCCTCTCTGCTCTCTCGCGGAGATTATGACGGAGCAAAGCAGTACGCGCTGTTTCTGAATGAAACCTTCGGACAGGACAACTTCTATCTGGAGCTGCAGGATCACGGCATTGCAATCCAGAAAGAGGTCAACCGCAGTCTGCGTAAATTATCCGAGGAATGTGGGATCCCCATGGTTGTCACAGGCGATGTCCACTATCCGCGCAGAACCGATGCCGATGCACAGGCGATTCTCATGTGCATCCAGACAAATACTGTCATCACCGACGGCAGACCGATCGGTTTTGAAACCGACGAGTATTTCTATAAATCCACAGAAGCGCTTGCCGCTCTTTTCCCAGATGATGAGGAAGCGATGCGCAACACAAGCCGCATTGCTGAGCGCTGTCACTTTGATTTCTGCTTTGACAAGCTGTATCTTCCCGTCTTTGAAACACCTGATAAAACACCTGCATCCGACTATCTTCTGCGTCTTGCAAAGGAAGGATTTGCCGAAAAATGCCGCTCGGGTAAGCTGACCTTCACCGATGCCCATCCCGAGGAAGAATACAGAGAACGTATCGACTATGAATGGCGCGTCATCTGTGAGACAGGGTATGCTGAATATTATCTGATTGTCTGGGATTTTATCCGTTATGCCAAAAGCGTCGGGATTCCTGTCGGTCCCGGCAGAGGTTCCGGTGCAGGATCACTGATCGCCTATCTGATCGGTATCACCGACGTCGACTCCATCCGCTACAGTCTGATGTTTGAGCGGTTTCTCAATCCAGAACGCGTATCGATGCCCGACTTTGACATTGACTTCTGTGACACGCGCCGCGGTGAGGTCATTGACTATGTCCGCCGCCGCTACGGAGAAGACCACGTCGCCCAGATCGTCACCTTCGG
>JAZTZC010000211.1:0-1858 GCA_045637265.1 Eubacteriales bacterium
TACTTTCCCTCAGGGGAAGGTTCGGGTGGGTGCGCACATTGTCTCCTGCATCACCCGTAAACAATATCTCATTTTCAATCAAAAAAAATAGACCCCATCAGGCAATCGCGCGGTATCAAGCCGAAAGGTCTTACCGTGAGGAAAGTCCGGGCTTCCGGGGAAAGGATAACGGATAACGTCCGCCGGTGGTGACACCCGGGAAAGTGCAACAGAAATAGACAGCCGAACGGCTGGACATACAGCTTTGCTGGATGTCCGTGCGTGGTGATGGTGGAAAGGTGTGGTAAGAGCGCACCCATTCGCATGGCAACATGCGTCTGCTGTAAACCCTATCCGAAGCAACACCCCATCGGTTCATCCCCGTATGGAATACCTTTGTGTTCCAGCCGATGCGGTGGCGTGCGTGTGGAGAGATTCACCGCAGAGTATTGCAGTAATGTAATATAGAGATAGATGATTGCCCAAGACAGAACCCGGCTTACAGATGGGGTCTATTCTTTATAAAAATGAGAGATCACAAAACGGTAACTCCGTGATGTGATCTCTTTCTGTCTTATTTGGTATGCCGGATAATCTCAATATAACGTATCGCTTCGGCGTAACCTGCGGGATAGGTCTCCATGGGAGCACCCCTCGGAATCCAGCCGATGACATCCCCTGCCTGCAGAGCGCGCACATCGGCTTCTGTGGCGCCGCCGGAGGTCAGATCAATGTATACGGTAGTCTCATCGAGCGGAGCGGATATTTCAAAACCGATTTTGGCAAAGGATGCGCTTTCTGCCGCATAGGACGTGAGGTATGCATCGACGTCAATGTCCGGAGAATCCAGTTCCACAAGATGGATGCGGTTGTCCGATTCCAGTCCGGCAACGTAGGCGTACTTGATATGGGAGCGGTCGATTGTCGGATTGTACATGGATTGTATGGGGTTTCCGAACGTCACATCCTCCGGCGTAATCGCGTTATCCCAGATGATAAGCGTGGCATAGATACCATAAACTTCGGCGCAATACTGGTTGTCCCCGATCTGCATCCACGCGGTGACGTTGTCGGAAACCCACGTGCCATCCCGCAGACGGGAAAGGTAGAGCTTCTTCACTGCGCTGTATCCGACTTCGAGATCAAATATGACTTGCCCTGCGCCGGTTCCGTCAAGCGTCAGCGGAAGGAGCACCGATGCGCGGTCGGGTTCGGGAAAGACGGTGAATGTTTCGGGCGCGATTCTGCCGTGCAGACGGGGAAACGCCACGCGGGAAACGAGGTCTGCCACGTGTACCGCATCCTCATGCGAACGAAGCCCGTTCATAAAGCGGGAATCCGTGCGGCTGTACGCTTCCAGTTCCGCTTCTGTCATTTCGGGGAGCGAAAGGATCGTTTCGAGGTCACCCGGGTAGGAAAAGTCCAGCACATAGGGAATCCCGTTGTAGTCCGCAATCGCCCAGCTGTCAAGCGTGAAGTAAAATCCCGTGTCGCTCAACATTGCTGTGAGCAGCTCCCGGTCATCGCCGTACCGCTGCAGCTCCATGACCTGCTCCTGATAGATCACCGTCGCTGTCAACGCACCGGCGGCAGGTTCTTTGTGCAGATAGATCGCGTCCGCAGATTTGTTTCCGCTAAAAAGCTGCACATCCTCGGACTGCGTCATCTCTGCAATCACGTCCGCCGCGTTCCGATCAAGAAAGTGCGTCAGCGTGGCAGAGGGAGTCTGATTGTCGCGCAGATAGTGAAACGTCAGCGTCTTTGCATCCGCGTCATAAGTTACTGTCGGTGTTCCGCTGATCTGCGGCACGGACAGCCTTCCCATGTCGCAGAACCATGTGTCGACGGCTTCAATTTCTGCGCGTTCATCTCCGATGAC
>JAZTZC010000212.1:0-1902 GCA_045637265.1 Eubacteriales bacterium
GTTGACGGCTTCCTTTACTGGGGTGCCAATTACTGGAACAGCGATACCGGCACGTCTGATCCCTGGTCCGATATGGCTACGGTCAAGAATCTGAGTGAAAGCGTATACGGTGACGGCTCGCTCATGTACAACGGCAATTCCGTCGGTGTGGATGGCGCATGTCCCTCCCTGCGTCTGGCGGCAACCCGCGACGGCGTTGAGGACTGCGGTCTGTTCAAGCTCGCCGCGTCCCTGCTCGGTGACGATTTTGTCGCCGGCAAGATCGCGGAAATCACCGAATCGCTGATCAAGTACACGACCGATACGGAAACCTTCCTCGCGGTTCGTAAATCGATTTATGAGGCAATTGCCGAGGCGGTGAAATAATGAAGAACAGCTCCTTCAATGTGAGGGGGCTGTTTTTTCAAGGCTTCCCGCGTCGATTCAGATCGATTGATGAATTTTCAAAAACTTCGTTTCTCCATCTTGATTTTCTCCCCCGTTCATGATATAATAAATCCAACATCTTATATCCCGAAAGGAGTAAACTACTATGAAATTTTCAGCAGCAGGCGGATGGTTCGGCGGTGACTGGTACGAAAACGTACGGCTCGGCGCAAAGTACGGCTTTTCTGCAGTCGAACAGCTCGGCTGGAACCACCTCGATCTGGATCGCGCACGTGCGACCCTTGATGACAACGGCATCACCTCGACCTGTATCGTCATCCAGTCCAAGGAGCATCCCGAGTATGCAGAACAGATGGCTTGGACACACGGTATGGTCTATGAGGACACCCGTGACATCTTCATCGCATCCTTCCGCGAATCCGTAGCAGCGGCAAAGAAGATGAACGTACCGAACATCTGCGCAACCGTCGGCAACCGCCGTTTCGATGTTTCCGACGAGGAGCAGTTCGATACCTGTGTTAAGACCCTGAAAGCGATCTCTCACATCGCCGAGGAAGAAGGCATCATGATCGTTCTCGAGCCGCTCAATATCCTCGTCAACCACATGGGCTTCTATCTGGTCACAACCGAGCAGGCTGTCAAGATGATCCGGGCGGTCGACTCCCCCAACTGCAAGATCCTGTTTGATATCTACCATCAGCAGATCTCCGAGGGCAACGTCATTCGCAATGCGACCGAGAACATCGATCTGATCGGTCACTTCCACATCGGTGACAATCCCGGCAGACGCGAACCCGGCACCGGCGAGATCAACTATGACAATGTCTTCCGCGCGATCCGCGATGCAGGCTATAACCGTTACCTCGCATTCGAGTGCGGCAGATCCGTTCCGCTTCCCGAGCTGTGCGTCAATATGCATAATCTTATTGATAAGTATGATGTAAAATAAAAAAAGAGAAGAAGCGTCCACGGCGGATGCTTCTTCTTTTTGTCAGAACAGATTGCACTTATTCACTGCAAATACCGATACAGCTGTCCCATGGCTGTCATCATTGCCTGTCCGTACGCGGCGATATCACGCACACGCAGGATATAGCGCGGAAATTCGGTGTCAGGTTCTGCTGCATACTGCCACGTCATAACGCCGCCGTCATCACAAACCGCTGTGATCGGGTCATAGGTAAATACCGCACGGCTGTCATCGGCGGGAATGAGCGTCCCGTCTTCCATAGCCGCCAAATCTGCGGAATGCAGGATTGCCGTTGTGGAGTAGAAGCGGCGCATCGCACGGTATTCTGCGAGGTAAGCAGCGGACAGCTCCGTTTTTTCCAGTGCATCGAGCCAGAGCGGATCGGTGCTTTTTTCAAACATATACGAAAAGAACGCACGGAGACGCGAAGACATAGCATCAAAGAGCGGTGCCTGCCCCTCCAAAAACATACCGCAGTTCTCACCGAAGTTGTGTTCGCCGAAATAGTCCGCACCGTCTCCCAGTGCCTGAAAACACGGACACCA
>JAZTZC010000213.1:0-4484 GCA_045637265.1 Eubacteriales bacterium
ACGGCGGCACCAAGGCACCGCCCTACGGTTATAGAGAAGTCTCTGCGTCTACCATGAACATCATCAAATTTACCCAAAATCATAGCATAAACAATCCAAATTCATATAAAAACCAAAGGAGCAAACACCATGAACATCACAAATGACATTCGCTATATCGGCGTCAACGACCACAAGGTAGACCTGTTTGAGGGACAGTATAAGGTTCTCGCAGGCATGGCATACAACTCTTACGCAATCATCGACGATGAAATTGCCATCATGGATACCGTTGACGCAAATTTCACGCACGAATGGCTTGACAACATCGAAGCAGCCCTCGGCGGCAGAAAGCCCGACTATCTCGTCGTTCAGCACATGGAACCCGACCACTCCGCAAACATTGTCAACTTTACAAAGGCATATCCCAATGCGATGATCGTTTCCTCGTCCAAGGCGTTTGCGATGATGAAGCACTTCTTCGGCACGGATTTCGAGGACAAGCAGATCATCATCGGCGAGGGTGACAAGCTGCCGCTGGGCAAGCACACGCTCCACTTCGTTGCCGCACCGATGGTTCACTGGCCCGAGGTTATGGTGACCTACGACGATTATGACAAGGTACTGTTCTCGGCGGACGGTTTCGGCAAGTTCGGTGCGCTCGATGTGACCGAGGATTGGGCAGATGAGGCAAGACGCTACTATATCGGCATCGTCGGCAAGTACGGCGCACAGGTACAGAATCTGCTCAAGAAGGCGGCAGGACTTGACATTGCAAAGATCTGCCCGCTCCACGGTCCGGTTCTTTCCGAAAATCTCGGCTACTATCTGAACCTTTACAACAAATGGTCGTCCTACGAAGCGGAATCCGAGGGTATTGTGATTGCATATACCTCCGTTTACGGCAACACCAAAAAGGCTGTCATGCAGCTTGCGGAAAAGCTGAAGGCAAACGGCGCACCGACGGTTAAGGTGCACGATCTTGCACGCTGTGACATGCACGAGGCGATTGCGGACGCATTCCGTTTCAATAAGCTGGTTCTTGCAACGACGACCTACAACGCCGATATTTTCCCGTTTATGCGCCAGTATATCGACCACCTCGTTGCGCGCAACTTCCGCAACAGAACGGTTGCATTCATCGAAAACGGTACGTGGGCACCGCAGGCGGCAAAGATCATGCGCCGTATGCTCGAGGACTGCCCGAACCTCGATATGATCGAAACGAATGTCAAGATCATGTCTGCACTGGATGAGGACAGCAAGGGTCAGCTGAACACGGTTGCCGACGAACTCTGCCGCGAATATCTCGCACAGCAGGACGATACCGCGAACAAGAACGATCTGACGGCGCTGTTCAACATCGGCTACGGTCTGTATGTCGTCACCTCCAACGACGGAAAGAAGGACAACGGTCTGATCGTCAACACCGTCACGCAGGTTACGAACACACCCAACCGCATTGCCGTTACGATCAACAAGGAAAACTACTCACATCATATTATCAAGCAGACGGGCATTATGAACATCAACTGCCTGTCCACCGATGCGCCGTTCTCGGTCTTTGAAGCATTCGGTTTCCGTTCCGGCAGAAATGTCGACAAGTTTGCAGACTGTGAACCGCTCCGCTCCGACAACGGACTGGTGTTCCTGCCGCGCTATATCAATTCCTTTATGTCTCTGAAGGTCGAGCAGTATATCGATCTTGACACGCACGGCATGTTCATCTGCTCTGTCACCGAAGCAAGAGTGCTCTCCGACCGCGAGACGATGACCTACACCTACTATCAGAACAACGTCAAGCCCAAGCCCGAGACCGACGGCAAAAAGGGTTGGGTCTGCAAAATCTGCGGCTATATCTACGAGGGTGAGGATCTGCCCGAAGATTTCATCTGCCCGCTGTGCAAGCACGGAGCAAGCGATTTTGAGCCGATTCAGTAAAAATAAATGAATGTGATCGGTTGACGCAGAAGCTGACGGTTCTTGCGAAAAACCTTCCCCCGGGGGAAGGTTTCGGCAGTACGCCTGTCACCATATCTGTCAACCGAAAGCACCATCAAACCGATCTCAACCAAAAGGAGATTCATCATGAAACCCATCATCACATCTAAAATTCGCCGTCTGCGCGACCCGTTTATCGTGATTGAAAACGGGGTCTACTACGCCTACGGTACCGGCTGGCGGTGCTATCGGAACACATCGGGATCGCTTTCCGGTGCGTGGGAGGATCTCGGCGTGGTTGTCGATGTTCCCGCCGATGCCATTGACTGCCACTGGGCACCCGAGGTACACCGTTATGACGGCGCGTACTATATGTTCACCACCTACAAGTCGGGTGAGAGCGGTATGCGCGGCTGTACCGTGTTCCGTGCCGAGACACCGGAGGGTCCGTTTGTCAAGCATGCAGAGGGACATGTCACGCCGCGCGACTGGGACTGCATCGACGCAACGCTGTATGTCGATGAGGAATCCCAGCCGTGGATGGTCTTTGTCCATGAGTGGACCTGCACCGAGGACGGCATCGGACGTATGGCGGCGGCAAAGCTGTCTGATGACCTCAAAACGATGATCTCCGAACCGATTGAGCTGTTCCGCGCGGATGACCCGTCGTGGACGAATCACCGTGTGACGGACGGCTGCTTCATGCACAAGTGTGATGACGGTCAGCTGATTATGATCTGGTCGAACTTCGAGGATGCTGGCTACTGTGTCGGTATCGCACGCTCGGACAACGGCAGAATCGACGGCAAGTGGTCGCAGGACGATCAGCTGCTCTTTTCCCGCAACCTCTCCGGCGACTACGAGGGCGGTCACGGTATGCTGTTTTACGATACCGACGGGCAGATGTATCTGTCCATCCACGCGCCCAACACGCCCGTCGGGGATCGGTACGAAACGCCGATTTTCGTGCCGCTGAAGGAGGAAAACGGAACGCTGGTCTGGGATCGCTGAGGGGATATTGAAGATGCCTCCGGACGACTCATCCGTCACTCACCCTGCGGGCTCGTGCCACCTTCCCTGACCAGGGAAGGCTTGGACGCGCGATCTGACGTTAGCTTTGATTCCAACCCCAAACATCATCAAACCGCAATCATAAAAATAAAACCAAAAAGGAGATTTACCATGCTGAACGCAAAAGTACATGAACTGATCAACGCGCAGATTAACAAGGAATTTTACTCCGCGTATCTCTACCTGTCCTTCTCCAACTATTTCAAGGCAAAGAGCCTTGACGGTTTTGCAAACTGGTATCTGGTGCAGGCGCAGGAGGAGCGCGACCATGCCATGCTGTTCTACACCTACCTGCAGAACGAAAACATGGATGTCACCCTCGATGCGATTGCCAAGCCCGATAAGGTTTTCACCTGCGATATGGACGTATTGAAAGCAGGTCTTGCGCATGAGCTTTACGTCACCTCGCTCATCAACGACATCTATGCGGCGGCATATGAGGTCCGCGATTTCCGCACGATGCAGTTCCTTGACTGGTTCGTCAAAGAGCAAGGTGAGGAAGAAACCAACGCAAACGATCTGATCTCCAAGATGGAGCTGTTCGGTTCTGATCCGAGAAGCCTGTATCTGCTCAATCAGGAGCTGGCGGCGCGCGTCTATACCGCACCTTCGCTCGTTCTATAATTGCACAAAAACAACCGCGATCATATGATCGCGGTTTGACCGTTTGTGGGGATATTTAATTTCTAATTTCTCATTTGTAATTATCAGGGAGATCATTATGAAATATTCCATTTATTCCGGCGTTACAACCGCATATCCGATTGAGGCGCGCATGGCTGCCATACGGAATGCCGGTTTTGATGCGGTATGTCTCGATTTTGAGGCAGAGCTGATCGGCACGGAAACGTCATGGGGAAATCAGGTGCATCTGGCCGAAAAATACGGTCTGCCGATTGAAAATGTCCATCTGACGGGCGCCGGCATGACCGCGGTCTGGTCAGAGGATGCGGCGGGAGATGCCGTCATTGACCGATTGATCACAGAGCTTTCCGACATGGCGTCGCTCGGCATCCGCACAGGGGTTGCGCACGTCACATGGGGACATGACAGACCGGCGGGTGCGTTTGAGATGGGTTTGAACCGGTATTTGCGCGCGGCAGAAGCGGCAGAGCGGCTGGGCGTGTATTTGGCACTCGAAAACTCCGTCTATCCCGAATACGTCCGATATCTGCTTGACAATATTCACTCGGATCACATCGGCTTTTGCTATGACTCCGGTCATGAAAATGCCTTCTCACCGGGCGAGAACTTCCTGTCCTCGTACGCCGACCGCCTGCTTGCCATGCATCTGCACGACAACGACGGGGTACATGATTTGCATGCGATGCCCTTTGAAGGGACTGTCGACTGGAACCGAACGGTCATGGCTCTGTCCCGCGCACCGCTGTTTTCACGCATGATGACGCTGGAATGTGGGGTCGGCGCGTACGGACTTGAGGACGGATTTGCGGCGGCACTCGATGCGGCGCGGCGGGTTTCTGGGCTGGCGG